>NC_018721.1:308702-617404 GCF_000153485.2 Psychroflexus torquis ATCC 700755
TACTCTTGCCATACTTCTGCTTAATTGGCCATAGCAGGCGTCTTGCCTTATCCAAATTGGCATTATCTGGCCAGCTATTAATCGGCGCAAATCGCTGTTGACCATCTCTAGATCCACCTCGGCCATCCGCTGTCCGGTAAGTTCCGGCACTGTGCCAAGACATCCGAATAAAAAACGGACCATAATGACCATAGTCTGCAGGCCACCACTCTTTAGAATCTTTCATCAGTGCGACTAAGTCAGTTTTTAAAGCTCCATAATCTAGGGCTTTAAAGGCAGCCCGATAATCAAAATCTTCACCCATAGGGTTAGATTTTTGAGAATGCTGTCTCAAAACACTTAAATCTAAAGAGTTGGGCCACCAGTCTTTATTCCCCATTCGTTTGGGTGTCATTTCTTCTGTTACTGAAGATTTATCCTGCATCTTAGCATGAGGATTTTCACCATCTTTAACTTTTATCCTGATACCTGTTACAGGACAGGTCTTATATTCAGGTTCGGTGCTTTGCTGAGCAAAAGCGACCACAACAAACAAACTAAATGCTGCAATTAATAATTTTTTCATGAGTATAAATTTATTTATGATAGTCAAAAGTAGTATTAAACCCTAACCTAAAGACTTACTTAAAATTACAGTTTTTGATAGACATATTAGAATTTCTAATAGTTAAATGTTATTGTATTAGATAAGCCTATAAATAAGAAGGATACTTATTTGGAAATTATGTCGCTGGTTACTCTTTTTTTTGGGATGGCATGCGGATCCGTTGTCGGTGAATAACACTAAAGATAAATGTGAAGTATTTTTTGACAATCCTAAATTAATAGTAAATTTAAATCAAAAAACCAAAGCTTATGTCACCTTCAGTCATCTTTCAAATCGTTAATACCATCGTTCTTCCCGCCTGGTTGATCTTGATTTTTTTTCCAAACAAATCATGGAAAAATCCAGTAATCAACGGCCTTACCATAGCGATGTCTCTGGTCTATGCTTTTTACGTTGTGACGGGTTTGGGTGATTTGGATATGGAATCCTTCAATGAGCTTGAAGGCGTAAAAGCCATGTTTACGACAGATGTAGCTGTTCTCACCGGTTGGGTACATTATTTGGTTTTTGATCTCTTGGTGGGAAATTGGATTTTAAACCAATCCCAAAAACACAAGATCAATCATTACCTTATAATTCCGTGTCTGTTGCTTTGTTTTGTGTTTGGCCCCGCGGGGTATTTGGTGTATTCCATCATTAAAGTCGCTAAAACGAAGCGTTTGGATTAAAGTTTTGGGCTTCGGTACATTTCGACAAAGCTCAATGCGGCGCGATTCTCCTGATGTCGAATCACTCAGCCACCACTAAGGTCTGGTCGTTGAGTGTTCTGACGATAGTCAGAATGTATCGAAACGACATTTCGCAGTTGGGCTTCGATACGATTCTCCTACTGTCGAATCACTCAGCCACCACTAAGATTTGGTACTGGGGCTTCGATACGATTCTCCTACTGTCGAATCACTCAGCCACCACAAAGATTTGGTCGTTTCGTACTGGGGCTTCGATACATTTCGACAAAGCTCAATGCGGCGCGATTCTCCTGATGTCGAATCACTCAGCCACCGATTAAAATTTGGTACTGGGGCTTCGATACGATTCTCCTGCTGTCGAATCACTCAGCCACCACTAAGATTTGGTCGTTTCGTACTGGGGCTTCGATACGATTCTCCTACTGTCGAATCACTCAGCCACCGATTAAAATCGTATCGAGAACTCGACAACGCTCGAACTGACAAGGCCTAAAACCTATAAACTTTCCAACATGTCTTTTAACTTATCGTCCAGTTCTTTTATGGCTTTGGCATATCGCTGGTCCCACATTTTTAGGTCTTGAGTGGCTTCAGTTTCAATTTGATACTGGATACCTGGCAAAATCCAAGAGGCATAGCCACTAAATGGATCTGAGGAGGCATAAAGTGATTTATACCAGTCGCCGTAAGGCATCCCTTTGGGATCCAAAAAGCTTTTTTCTAGCGCGAGCAGCTGAGCATTCAGTTGATTCTTTTGGCGTTTGGATATTTTTTCAGTGGAGAGGAGTTTCTCGAGGGCTTTCGCCACTGAGGTAGTCGAGAGTTTTAAGCTGGATATCGCTTGACTTGAAGCTGTAAACCCAGTAAAATCAGAATAAAAAGAATTTACCTGCTGAGTCGCATTTTCAAAATGGAGTTCCAAATCTGTAGCATACCGCTCTATATCATAAGGAATAAACTCTGCATTGGCCAACCTTAAGCTCAAAATACCCATCAGTTTTTCGACCATAGGTCCCATCTGAAATTCGGGATCTACGAAATTCTCGTAATAATAAAAGTCATCGTAATTGGTATGGTATAAGGTAGGTCCGCTGGCTCCACCACTTAAAGACGGCACGCCAGCAAACATATAAAAAGCAATATGGTCTGATCCCCCGCCCAGGTTTCCAATGTTGGGCTCTGGCTTCTTACCCGCCCAATGCTCATAAACGGTTTCCTCTGTATAGGGATAATCTACCGCTTTGGAAGCTTCTAAAATAAGAGTCTTAAGACTTGGTGCTGAAGAGGCTCCAAAATTTTTCCCAGATACCGCTCCATCTAAATTAATATAAGCGACCGCTTTGGCTTTTAGCTCATCCTTCATTTGCTCCACCCATTCGCTAGAGCCAATCACACCATGTTCCTCGGCATCCCAATGGGCAATCATAATAGAGCGGTTGGGTCTATCGCCAGCTTCGGCTAAACGCCCTAATGATTCTGACAAGCTCAACAGCATGGCGGTTCCCGAATTGGGATCTGTCGCTCCAAAAGCCCACGCATCGTAATGGCAACCAAGAATCACCCATTCGTCAGGTTGTTCTTTGCCCTTTAAGGTCGCAACGACATTATAAATCTTGGTCATTTTTTTGGGTTGGTCGACTTTGAGTCTCACTTTCAAGTCCTTTCCACCGTTCACTCTATAGGTATAAGGCAATCCGCCTTGCCAAGTTTTAGGAACCACCTCACCTTTCATATGTTTAAAAATAGACTCTGCGGCACCATAACCAATTGGTGTTACGGGAATAGTGTGCAATCCTGCATCTTCTGGCGCTAAACGCTCTGGAGTGTCCTTATGGTCTAGTGGTAAGGCGGGTTGGTAGGGCGTCAACGGATCTCCAGTCCAGTCGGCGGTAAGCAAAGAGCCACGTTGGATTGCACTAGGGTTGTAATACACGCCTTCGGGGAAGGTTAAGCCTTTGGTAAACCCAGAATCTTTAGGATCGGTGTAGATAATAAGTCCGACTGCTCCATGAGCTTCGGCAAATTTGGCTTTATACCCACGGAAGTTACCACCGTATCTCGCAATAACGATTTTATCCTTAACCGATACACCGAGTTCTTCCAGCTTTTCAAAATCGGCTTTGGTACCATAATTGGCATAAATCACCTCAGCAGTCACGTCTCCACTTCCCGAATAGGCATTCCAGCCTTTTACAAGAGTGGCGTTTTGCGAATAGGGATCTTCTTCCAGAGCTTCCTCTTTTTGATCGAGAAGTATGGATACTGGCGACACTACTTCTACCAATGAGGTTCCAGGACCGCTACTCATATACACTTCGTAAGGATAGGTATCTACAGACCATCCAGCCTTATCCATCGTTGCAACCATATAATCTCTCACCTTTTCGTTGGCGGGCGTCCCAGCGATGTGGGGCTCTTGGGTTAAGGTTTTTAGGTGGGTTTTAAAGTCAGCCGGCTTCACCTGATTTAAAAAATCAGTTTCCTGCTGAGCTTGAGTTTCGGCAGAGGCTGGCGTAAAGCCTGTATAGGTTTGTGCACTTAAGCTAGCACTAGCCAATAGAACTATGATAAAATATCGCATGGGTTATGGGGTTTAATAATACTATTGTGAATTTAGATAATTTTTAGACTCTTGATCGGGGGAGAAGTTAAAAATTTGGGGGGAAATAAATAGGTTGGCTTCTTAATATCTTAAAAATAGGAGAATATTGATTTAATTTCATATCCCTCGCGTTAGATGTTGTGAGTTTGTAAAGAATTTATTAAGTTTAAGTTCTTTAAAAAAAGAAAGCGACCCGTAAAGGCCGCTTTAAATGTTTTCACAACGGAATAATCCTTATTGTGAATTGCTTCAAAATTGTGTACCAAATATATTAATATTATAAGACAACCAACATATTATGAAAAGAATTTTAGGGTTAGATTTAGGAACAAACTCGATTGGGTGGAGTCTAATTGAACATGATTTTAAAAATAAGCAAGGACAAATTGAAGGATTAGGTGTTCGTATAATTCCTATGAGTCAAGAGATACTAGGTAAATTTGATGCTGGGCAATCAATCTCTCAAACCGCAGATAGAACAAAATATAGAGGCGTTAGACGATTGTATCAAAGAGACAATCTTCGAAGAGAACGTCTACATAGAGTGTTAAAAATTTTAGACTTTCTTCCAAAGCATTATAGCGAAAGCATTGACTTTCAGGATAAAGTAGGTCAATTCAAACCTAAACAAGAGGTTAAACTCAATTATCGCAAAAATGAGAAAAATAAGCACGAATTTGTTTTTATGAATTCATTTATTGAAATGGTAAGTGAATTCAAAAATGCCCAACCAGAGCTTTTTTACAATAAAGGTAATGGAGAAGAAACAAAAATACCATATGACTGGACATTATACTATCTCCGTAAAAAAGCCTTAACTCAACAAATTACTAAAGAAGAACTAGCCTGGTTAATTTTAAATTTCAATCAAAAACGAGGCTATTATCAATTACGTGGAGAAGACATAGATGAGGACAAGAACAAGAAATACATGCAACTTAAAGTCAACAATTTGATTGATTCTGGTGCAAAAGTGAAAGGAAAAGTATTGTATAATGTAATTTTTGATAATGGGTGGAAATATGAAAAACAAATTGTCAATAAAGATGAATGGGAAGGAAGGACAAAGGAATTTATTATTACCACTAAAACACTGAAAAATGGTAATATTAAAAGAACATATAAAGCTGTAGACTCGGAAATAGATTGGGCTGCGATCAAAGCTAAAACTGAACAAGACATTAATAAAGCAAATAAAACAGTAGGCGAATATATTTACGAATCTCTATTAGACAATCCTTCTCAAAAAATAAGAGGGAAATTGGTTAAAACTATAGAACGAAAATTTTATAAAGAGGAATTTGAAAAGCTACTTTCTAAACAAATTGAATTACAACCTGAACTATTTAATGAGTCACTGTACAAAGCTTGTATTAAAGAATTATACCCTAGAAATGAAAATCATCAAAGTAATAATAAAAAACAAGGGTTTGAGTATTTATTTACGGAGGATATTATCTTTTATCAAAGACCACTTAAAAGTCAAAAATCTAATATTTCTGGTTGTCAATTTGAGCATAAAATTTATAAGCAAAAAAATAAAAAAACAGGTAAGCTTGAATTAATAAAAGAACCTATAAAAACCATTTCCAGATCACATCCCTTATTTCAGGAATTTAGAATTTGGCAATGGTTACAAAATCTTAAAATCTATAATAAAGAAAAAATAGAAAACGGAAAGTTAGAAGATGTAACAACTCAACTATTACCTAATAATGAGGCCTATGTTACCTTATTTGATTTTTTGAACACTAAAAAAGAACTTGAGCAAAAGCAATTTATCGAGTATTTTGTAAAAAAGAAATTAATAGATAAAAAAGAAAAAGAGCATTTTCGTTGGAACTTTGTAGAAGATAAAAAATATCCTTTTTCTGAAACCAGAGCCCAATTTTTATCACGCTTAGCCAAAGTTAAAGGAATAAAAAATACTGAAGATTTTTTAAATAAAAATACGCAAGTAGGAAGCAAAGAAAATAGTCCATTTATTAAACGAATAGAGCAATTATGGCACATCATATATTCGGTTTCTGATCTAAAAGAGTATGAAAAAGCACTCGAAAAATTTGCAGAAAAACACAACTTAGAAAAGGACTCCTTTTTAAAAAACTTCAAAAAATTTCCTCCATTTGTTAGCGATTATGCCAGCTACTCTAAGAAAGCTATATCAAAACTATTACCAATTATGCGCATGGGTAAATATTGGAGTGAAAGCGCCGTTCCAACCCAAGTGAAAGAGCGTTCCTTATCAATTATGGAAAGAGTAAAAGTCTTACCCTTAAAAGAAGGTTACTCTGACAAAGATTTAGCTGATTTGCTTTCAAGAGTAAGTGACGATGATATACCGAAGCAATTAATAAAAAGTTTTATTTCTTTTAAAGACAAAAACCCATTAAAAGGCTTAAATACATACCAAGCCAATTATTTAGTATATGGTAGACACTCAGAAACTGGAGATATACAACATTGGAAAACACCTGAGGATATTGACAGGTATTTAAATAATTTCAAACAGCATTCCCTACGCAATCCTATTGTAGAGCAAGTGGTTATGGAAACCTTGCGTGTAGTGAGGGACATTTGGGAGCATTATGGTAATAATGAAAAAGACTTCTTTAAGGAAATCCATGTGGAATTAGGCAGAGAGATGAAAAGCCCTGCTGGTAAACGAGAAAAATTATCACAAAGAAATACCGAAAATGAAAACACTAATCATCGTATCCGGGAAGTTTTAAAAGAATTGATGAATGATGCCTCTGTTGAAGGTGGTGTACGCGATTATTCTCCGAGCCAGCAGGAGATTCTTAAACTTTATGAGGAGGGCATTTACCAAAATCCCAACACCAATTATTTAAAAGTTGATGAAGATGAAATACTAAAAATACGCAAAAAGAATAATCCTACTCAAAAAGAGATACAACGCTACAAACTATGGTTAGAACAAGGATATATCTCACCTTATACAGGAAAGATTATTCCCTTAACAAAACTGTTTACTCACGAATATCAAATTGAACATATCATACCACAATCTAGGTATTATGATAATTCTCTAGGAAATAAAATCATCTGCGAAAGCGAAGTCAATGAAGATAAGGATAATAAAACAGCTTATGAATATTTAAAGGTTGAAAAAGGAAGTATTGTTTTTGGGCATAAGCTTCTCAATTTGGACGAATATGAAGCTCACGTGAACAAATATTTCAAAAAAAATAAAACAAAACTAAAAAATTTATTAAGCGAAGATATCCCTGAAGGTTTTATTAACCGACAACTTAATGATAGTAGATACATCAGTAAGCTGGTAAAAGGACTATTGAGTAATATTGTACGAGAAAATGGGGAACAAGAAGCAACATCAAAAAACCTTATTCCAGTAACTGGTGTAGTCACCTCAAAACTAAAACAAGATTGGGGGCTTAATGATAAATGGAATGAAATCATTGCTCCTCGTTTTAAGCGATTAAATAAACTCACAAATTCAAATGATTTTGGTTTTTGGGATAATGACATTAACGCCTTTAGAATTCAGGTTCCAGATAGTCTTATCAAAGGTTTTAGCAAAAAAAGAATAGACCATCGCCACCATGCCTTAGATGCCTTGGTGGTAGCTTGTACTTCAAGAAATCATACACATTACTTGAGTGCATTAAATGCCGAAAATAAAAATTACAGCTTGCGTGACAAACTTGTAATCAAAAATGAGAACGGTGACTATACTAAGACCTTTCAAATACCGTGGCAAGGTTTTACAATAGAAGCTAAAAACAACTTAGAAAAAACGGTTGTAAGCTTTAAAAAGAACCTGCGTGTTATTAACAAAACCAATAATAAATTTTGGTCTTACAAAGATGAAAACGGAAATCTAAACCTTGGAAAAGATGGAAAACCTAAGAAGAAACTTCGCAAACAGACCAAAGGTTATAACTGGGCGATTCGCAAACCTTTGCATAAAGAAACTGTATCGGGAATTTATAATATTAATGCGCCAAAAAATAAAATTGCAACTTCAGTAAGGACTTTATTAACAGAAATCAAAAATGAAAAACATTTAGCAAAAATAACCGATTTACGTATTAGAGAAACGATTCTACCTAATCATCTAAAGCATTACCTAAACAATAAAGGGGAAGCAAATTTTAGTGAAGCATTTAGCCAAGGGGGTATTGAAGATTTAAACAAAAAAATTACGACTTTAAACGAAGGAAAAAAACATCAACCTATTTATAGAGTGAAAATATTTGAAGTAGGCAGTAAGTTTTCAATTTCAGAGGATGAAAACTCTGCAAAAAGTAAGAAATATGTAGAAGCTGCAAAAGGCACCAACTTGTTCTTTGCTATTTATTTGGATGAGGAGAATAAAAAACGGAACTATGAGACCATTCCGCTTAATGAAGTAATCACCCATCAAAAACAAGTAGCAGGTTTTCCTAAATCTGAAAGATTATCTGTACAACCTGATTCTCAAAAAGGCACATTCTTATTCACCCTTTCTCCTAATGATTTAGTTTATGTACCAAATAATGAGGAACTTGAAAATCGTGATTTATTTAATTTGGGGAATTTGAATGTCGAACAAATAAGTAGAATTTACAAATTCACTGACTCAAGTGATAAAACTTGTAATTTTATACCATTTCAAGTATCAAAATTGATATTTAATTTAAAAAAAAAGGAGCAAAAAAAATTAGATGTTGATTTTATTATTCAAAATGAGTTTGGCTTAGGAAGTCCTCAATCTAAAAATCAAAAATCAATTGATGATGTTATGATAAAAGAAAAATGCATTAAACTCAAAATAGACAGATTAGGGAACATTTCAAAAGCCTAGTTTAAACTAGAAATACGTTATCCGAACTGAAAAACTCTTCAATGCTTATCAACCCTTAAAGAGTTAAAAGTCGGTGGAAATTATAAATGCTATACCTGCAACGTCTCAAAGACCTTGCAGGTATAAATAAATTAAAAAAAATGACAGACACTGCTTCTCCTATGTTTCCAGAACACATCTATCATATCTACAACCGAGCTAATGGAAGGTATGTTTTGTATAAGAAGAGAAGAGTTTTTCGTTTTTATTTAAAGCGTTAAACACCTGTCAGGTTTTATAAACCTGTCAGGTGTTTAAGTAATAATCCTTATGGATATTTGAAATAGTAAAGGAGTGTTAAAAACAAAAAAATGGCAAGTACAAAAGCAATTTTAAGCACAGACAGCATCTATCACATTTACATCAGGGCAAATGGTAATGAACTTCTTTTTAAAACAAAAGATTATTACCACTATTTTCTTCAAAAGTATGATTCCTATATTTCCCTAATTGCAGAAACATACTGCTATTGTTTGATGCCCAATCATTTTCATTTTTTGGTTAGGATTAAGAGAGAAAATGATTTAACGGAGAATTCTAAGATAAAATTAGAAAAGACAACCATAAAGACCAGACAGGTTTTGAAAACCTGTCTGGTCTGGTTTCTTGCCAATTTAGTAATTTATCGGTGAAAATTATAAATGCTATACCTGCAACGTCTCAAAGACCTTGCAGGTATAAATAAGTTAAAAAATGAAAGAAACTGCTTCTCCTATGTTTCCAGAACATATCTACAACCGAGCTAATGGAAGTGATATTTTGTATAAGGGAGAGAAGAGTTTTTCGTTTTTATTTTAAGCGTTGAACACCTGACGGGTTTTAAAAACCTGTCAGGTGTAGAAGTAATAATCCTTATGGATATTTGAAATAGTAAAGGAGTGTTAAAAACAAAAAAATGTCAAATACAAAAGCAATTTTAAGCTCAGACCGTATCTACCACATTTACAATAGGGCAAATGGTAATGAACTCCTTTTTAAAACAGAAGATAATTACCGCTATTTTCTTCAAAAATATGACTCCTATATCTCCCTTATTGCAGATAAATACTGCTATTGTTTGATGCCCAATCATTTTCATTTTTTGGTTAAGGTTAAGGGAGAAAATGATTTAACGGAAAATCTCAGAGATAAGATTAGAAAAGACAATCATAAAGACCAGACAGGTTTTATAAACCTGTCTGGTCTGGTTTCTTGCCAATTTAGTAATTTATTTAATGCTTATTCAAAAGCCTTCAACAAGCAACAAAACAGAAAGGGAAGTCTTTTTATAAGACCTTTTAAACGCAAACAAGTTACAGATGAGCAGTATTTAAAAAAGCTTGTACACTACATTCATTACAATCCTGTTGAGGCAGGTCTTGCTAAAAATCCTGAATATTGGAAATTTTCATCTTATAAAAGCTTCGTATCTAAGCAAACTACAAAACTTAAAAGAGCAGACGTAATCAGTTGGTTTGATGATTTAGATAACTTCATATACTGCCATCAGCACCCACCTACTTTAACAGGTATAGAAAAACACATTCATTTATAAGCTTATGTAAACCAAAAAACCATGATTAAACGCACTCTATTTTTTTCAAACCCAGCCTACCTAAGTACCAAACACCAACAATTATATATTCGTTTTCCTGAAGACCATAAAGAAGACAAAACAGTTCCTATTGAAGATATTGGAATGCTCATTTTAGAGAATCAACAAATAACACTAACCAATGGCTTAATTACCAGACTCATTCAAAACAAAACAGCTATTGTCAATTGCGATCAATTCCATTTACCCATCAGTTTATTACAACCCCTCAATGGGCATAGTGAACAGATGGAACGCATCCGGTATCAAATAGATGCCAGTATTCCTTTAAAAAAGAATTTATGGCAACAAACCATTACCTTTAAAATAAGGAATCAAGCCCATCATCTAAAAAAAAGAGAAAAGAACGGACTTAAATTGATTAACTGGAGTAAGCAAGTAAAAAGTGGTGATCTTGAAAATCATGAAGGGGTTTCTGCGGCTTATTACTGGCAACACTTATTTGATATTCCCAACTTTAATAGAACTCCTAAAGGGATTTCACCAAATCATTTATTAAATTATGGCTATGCCATTTTAAGAGCTTCAACAGCAAGAGCAATAATAGCGAGTGGTTTACTGCCCAATCTGGGTATTTTTCATCGAAATAAATACAATGCTTATTGTCTAGCTGACGATTTGATGGAACCCTATCGCATTTACGTCGATGATCTGGTCTATGATATTATTAAAGATTTAGATGATCCAGATATTGAAATGAATACTGAACTTAAAATGAAGCTATTACAAATTCCAGTCTTAGACGTTACTATTGAAGGACAAAGAAGTCCTTTGATGAATGCTTTAAGCAGAACCACTACTAGTTTATTTTTCTGTCTTGAGGGAAGTTCAAGACGGCTCTTATATCCTGAATTTAATTCATAACCAAATAATTATGGAACGTGGAAAACAAACTATCGAGATTAAATCAATATAGAGTTATGTGGGTAATGGTATTTTTTGATTTACCTACAGAAACCAAAGTGGAGCGAAGCGCAGCCACAAGGTTTAGAAAATCATTGCTAGATGATGGATTTAGGATGTTTCAATTTTCCATCTATACGCGATTTTGTGCCAGCCGAGAAAATATGCAAGTACATATTAACAGAGTTCAAAAGTCACTGCCAAAAAAAGGGAAAGTAGGGATTATGCAAATCACCGATAAACAATTTGGGATGATAGAATTGTTTCACGGCAAAAAAGAAGCTAATATTGACTCCCCATCTCAACAATTAGAATTGTTTTAAAGCTAGTGTTCATTCCTTATAATATTGAAAAACATCATTTTACCTAGCCTATTTATTGCATAAAAAACAGGATATCAGCCTTTTATAGCTTATACCCTGTGAATTATCACTAAAAATACAATTTTGAAAGCAATTCACAACAGAAATCTATTTCATATTCTTTATATTCAACCTGTGAATTATCACTAAAAATACAATTTTGAAAGCAATTCACAACCAGACCCACCTTACGGAACAACTGCATGCACCTGTGAATTATCACTAAAAATACAATTTTGAAAGCAATTCACAACCCATCTGAACTGCTATTAATAGTTACGCTACCTGTGAATTATCACTAAAAATACAATTTTGAAAGCAATTCACAACATCTAGGGCGGTGTAATACGCCGCCTTTTTCCTGTGAATTATCACTAAAAATACAATTTTGAAAGCAATTCACAACATATACCAATTCCTATCGTGCAACCCTCTGCCTGTGAATTATCACTAAAAATACAATTTTGAAAGCAATTCACAACCCCTGTGTCGTTGTAAACAATAGGGTATAACCTGTGAATTATCACTAAAAATACAATTTTGAAAGCAATTCACAACAACATTACATGAACCCATATAAACCAGCTTCCTGTGAATTATCACTAAAAATACAATTTTGAAAGCAATTCACAACCCATCAAGACTATTAATAGTTACGCTAGTACCTGTGAATTATCACTAAAAATACAATTTTGAAAGCAATTCACAACATGTGAAACAATGGAAGAGTTAAGCGGATTCCTGTGAATTATCACTAAAAATACAATTTTGAAAGCAATTCACAACACACTATTTATAAGGATAAGTACCCAGAAGCCTGTGAATTATCACTAAAAATACAATTTTGAAAGCAATTCACAACCAAACACTTTGCAGACTTCTATCCATTCGCCTGTGAATTATCACTAAAAATACAATTTTGAAAGCAATTCACAACATTTTTAAAAGCAAGAATGTCTCCTGTTAACCTGTGAATTATCACTAAAAATACAATTTTGAAAGCAATTCACAACATATTGCTATTTATCCTTTTTAGATTTTCTCCTGTGAATTATCACTAAAAATACAATTTTGAAAGCAATTCACAACACAATCTATACAACAAACTAAACAGGGGTACCTGTGAATTATCACTAAAAATACAATTTTGAAAGCAATTCACAACCTACCAGTAAGTTTAGCTTTAAATGTTCTTCCTGTGAATTATCACTAAAAATACAATTTTGAAAGCAATTCACAACAAACCTTCTTGTGTTAAAAAGTTATGTGCTCCTGTGAATTATCACTAAAAATACAATTTTGAAAGCAATTCACAACACACCGTCATAGTAAAAGTGATCTTCATTCCTGTGAATTATCACTAAAAATACAATTTTGAAAGCAATTCACAACCGCTCTTTTTGTTACTATGTCGAGATATTCCTGTGAATTATCACTAAAAATACAATTTTGAAAGCAATTCACAACAAATAGCTTGTGTGGATATAAGTGTTCTTTCCTGTGAATTATCACTAAAAATACAATTTTGAAAGCAATTCACAACATAAGATGAAGAAAGATAAATAACGCTTAACCTGTGAATTATCACTAAAAATACAATTTTGAAAGCAATTCACAACAGAAAACAACGACTGTATAGACTATGTAAACCTGTGAATTATCACTAAAAATACAATTTTGAAAGCAATTCACAACGGTATTAGAGACGGTCAAGGCGGTTTAAGCCTGTGAATTATCACTAAAAATACAATTTTGAAAGCAATTCACAACCTATTCTATTACTACTATAGTATATTATTCCTGTGAATTATCACTAAAAATACAATTTTGAAAGCAATTCACAACCAGGCTAAAACTTTAGTTGATCCCGATCTCCCTGTGAATTATCACTAAAAATACAATTTTGAAAGCAATTCACAACAACGGTATATTAGTTTCCGTGCCGTTGTCGCCTGTGAATTATCACTAAAAATACTTCCGATGTTTCGGAATGAAAGCAATTCACAACCAATAGGTGCAGTTTACTTTCATTAAGTACCTGTGAATTATCACTAAAAATACAATTTTGAAAGCAATTCACAACCGATTTCGGTTTGCCTTGTAACTTGGTGCTCCTGTGAATTATCACTAAAAATACTTCCGATGTTTCGGAATGAAAGCAATTCACAACGGAGATGTAGAGCTATATGCAACCCTAAGCCTGTGGAATCATCAATGAAAATAATGCCGTAGTTGTTAGAGAGGTAATTCCAGACGAGAAGGAATATCAAATATTTTAGTTGATGTTTAAAATATTTATTTACCAGAAATGTTACGATATTTTTTTATTAATAAATCAATCCCTTGTTTGAATTTTTTCATTATAAGCTTATTGTTTTTTTCTAGAACATCCCAATCAAAACGTTTGTCTTTATAAACATAAATGGATGATTTATGATAATTCCAATAATACTTAAAACCTTTAAACTCATATTCATTATAACTCTTCTTCCATTTATTAAAAATAATTTCAAGATCTTCTTCTGGCAGATTTATCTCAATTCCAAAGCGATTACCTTCAAAAGTTACATCTATGTTATCAAAATAATTTTTGCATAAAGGCAACCAGTAATGCCCTTTTATTTGGACAGGTTTAAATCTTTTATTCAAGAAAAAATTATTTAGGGCTTGCTGATTTACTCAAGCTTATTTTAGTTCAAGAGGTATGTAATTTTGAATAAAAAAGGGTTTAGTGACATCAGTATTATAGAAACACCCTTTTATTTTGGGATTTAGCTTAGTGTATATCCAATTTTCAAATAAGGCACAAAAAATAGCATATTTATCTGCTATTTTTGATAAGTTTATTAAGTTCATTATGAAGAAAATGGCACTAATCCAGCTTTCTGATGTGTCTTTTCTTTTGGCTTTTATTTTGTTAAGTCCGTATGCGTTTTTTGCTTGTCCAAACTTTCCTTCTATTAGGTTTCTTTGGTTTCGCTCTTTTTTGAGTTTTCGCTTTTGATAGGCAGAAAGTTCTTGTTTTGGCGGTCTCCCTAATGGTTTTCCTACAATTCTAATCCCTTTTTCTTTGAGCCATTTTCTGTTCTCTCTGTTAAGGTATATTTGGTCTGCTAGTAGTAATTCTGGGTAGTGACCAAAGGTGGTTCTGTAGGATTCTACTTGTAATACTAAATCTTTAGATTCATTAAATTGATCCCAACTTATATGTTCTACTCTACTCATTCCATCTATCTCACTAGCACTAATCTTTGCTCCAAATTCTGTCGATACTTTATCCTTTCCTCTTGGGATAGGGCGAACGTAAGGTTGATAAATATTGACTATTCTATTTTTTACACTATTAACTTTTTCGTGATACATATAGTTTTGTTGTTCATAGATGAGTTGAAGCACCCAGTAAATCTTTTGGTCCCGTTTTGGTAAAGGGAATTTACAGGGATAAGCAGTGCTAAGATCTGTAAACATGCCAGGCAAGTGTTCATCCTTTTTTTGATCTTCTATTTGGTCTAACAGTTTTTCAATATAAGATAGGTTACGCCTAGTATATCCTAGTTGTTTTCGAATGAACTTGTTTATTTGTTTGGTTGTCTTTCTGCGTTTTTTAGAAAATACAAGATATTCTGTTCTTGCTACTCGACGGTAATCCCGAGGTTTATTAACTCCTTGGGTTTGCTCGTAGAGCAAATCTATAATTCGCTCACTTTCTTTGCGTGCTGTATTAAGCAGACCAGCATCGGTAGGGAACACTATTCTTTGATCAGCCACACTAGCATCAATCTTTAGTTTGCCTTTGTGTTTACTATCAGAGACACATTGATTAGGGGCATCTTCCTCGGTGTCCTTTTGAATATTGCTTGCCCTTTTTGGCTTCAAGCTATCTGCCTTTTCAATGATTAGAGTATTCCAAGAGTCAAAATTTACTGCCCCCATTCGTTTACGAATAGCTACAAGTACAGTGGGATGAAAAGGGGGTTTGGTTTGAAAACACTTTAATCCACAGAAATATTGCAAGTAGATGTTTTCGCTAATCATCGCAACGGTCTCTCTATCGTTTAGCCCTATCTTATGCTTTACAATAATTGCACCTATAACCATGCGGACATCAATACTCTCTCTACCGTTACGTGCATTGAGTTTATTGGAATATACCTTTGCCAAAGCATCCCAAGGGATGAGTTGTGCTAATTTTACCCAGCGATTATCAGATAACAATTCTTGTTCGAAGGGATGTGAAAACTCGGATAAACTTAACTGATTAGAAGGCGTATATTTTATCATAACTGCATAGGTTTATGACTAGAAGATACGAAAAACCATGCAATTACGCAAGAAAAAAACGTGTGTTTTTATGCGTAAAACACTGATGCTTAATTTAATAGATTATAATTATAAGAAAAACAGCAAGCCCTATTTAGTTCTTCACATTTTTCAAACGTCAACTCTTCTTCATTTTTTGCTATCTCTATTTCGAAAGGAGAATCTTTTTTATCATCATTCAATTTTTCAATGGTACTTCCATTTATTATTTCTTTTATTTCTTCTACAGCATCTAAAAAAATAGTGCCAAAATCACTGTCTACTAAAATTTCTTTCTTATGATAAATTCTTTCTTTGGTAAACAAAGTTCCCATTTCTCTATTATTCAACTCTGAATATTCATATAAATTCATAGAGCATAAAATCAACTGTGCTCCATTATAATAACATTTACAATGAATATTTGGATGATGAAGAATAGTTATATTTTTCAATGAAAAGAGTTTGATTTTCTCTTTTTCATTTAATTTGTTTTCTCTGTAAATCAAAATTATTTCAACACCCCTTTCATCTGCATCTTGAAGTGATTCAAAAATATTATTAGATGTTTTTATGTATGGAACTATTAAGATCAATTCTTTTTCAGCTCCACTAATTATTTCATTTAACCAATATGATATTTTTTGTGTATTTAAAAATAGTGCCATTTAAAATTTAATTCAAAATTTGAATCCACTAATTTAAAAAATTCTTGCTTTAATAAAACATAATTTCCTGCTGCCTTTCAGAAAAAATGTAAAACAAACTTGACATTGTCAGTTAATAAATGACACTTATAAAGTCTTGTTGACATAACGTATACTCTTGATGACTTTTTCTATGAAAACCAAGAAACAACAGATAAATGGAGAGGATATAGACCCATTTCAAAAGCTTATGACGTAATACAAATCTAAAGTAATAGAGGATTAAATTTAAAAGCGCCCCATACATGGATACGTCAAGTTAAATCTTGGATAAAAACCACCTTTTCTTGAATAAGTGATGATAATATCACTAGATATTTCAATGAATTCAAGTTTTAAAATAAATCGCTCACAAAATAAAGCAACTATATTCAATGATGTCATTTTCGAAATCGTGGATGAGGACAAATTATATCAATCAGAATCAATGAGTAACTAACTACTAACCTCTAAATCATTATTTAAGTAGATATTGTATGGGTAAAAACGTTTAATTCACCCTAACTCTTACATCAACATCTCTCTGACCTTGATTCATTTTAACAAGCTTGTTGTCGTAAAAGTAGTAGAACATAACGTTTTGAGCGCTGTAACCGTAAAAAACTCTGTAAATAGTCCATCCACTATCCATAGAAACAAGCTCTTCATACTTAGCCTCTTTAATAAATTCTCTTACAGTCATGCCACTCCATATCTGCGGAGCTTTTATAGAAACGCATGAGGTAAAAAGCATTAAAATTAAAGATAGTAACACCAATTTTTGTAGTAAAGTTTCCATGTTCCAGACTTTAAAATTTTGAAACTAAATTACTAAAAAATATAGTGCGAACTTCTTAAGCACATTATAGTCATATCCAACCCAACCCACGCCGACTTCAGGCGAGTTAAAAGGGTTTAAAGTTTATAAACATTCAAGAAAACTTCCCCAAGAGATCCCAAATTGTAGGTGAACGTGAGTGTTTTAGGCTTATCATCTAAGCAATTTTAGAGTTGGCATGAGCAAAATCAAAAGAGAAAATACGTACGCCTTTCAATGGCCTTTCAGAAAAAATGTAAAATAAACTTGATATTTTCAGTTAATAGATTACACTTATAAAGTCTTATTGATATAATGTAAACTCTTAATGACTTTTACTATGATAACCAAGAAACAACAGAAAACAGAGAATTAAAGATTATCCAGAACCTGTGAATCATCACTAAAAATACTTCCGATATTTCGGAATAAAAGCAATACACAACCTGTCAATCGCAATAGTTACATGCGTATCCCTACGTGTCATTAATGAAAATACTTCCGGAGGTGATAGAGTGGAAATTCCAAGTGAGAAAGAGTATAAATAAGAATTAAATTTTAACGATCAATCACTTCCCAATAAAAAACTCTTGATCTAAACCCTTCTTCTCCAAAATGATTAAGTAAACCAAACCCAGAAGCTTCTTATCTTCAACATCTTCAACATCTTCTTGATTAAAATTCATCTTTTGAATATCAAAACGCTTTCTGTTCCCGTATTTATCCAAAATGGTAGCAATATTTTTAGGAATGAAAAATGATGATTTTCCAATAATTTTCTTTTTATATTCATTCAAATAAATACCTATTCCAGCAAAGTCAAAGTCGCCAAAATGCAGGTAGTCATTAGAAATTGAATTTATCCACTTTATAAAATCCTTATTTTGGTTTTGTGGATACCGTGAAATAAACAAGGGTTTTATATGCGTAAATAAATATTTCTGCTGTCTGATTTGACTGAAGTTCTGAGCATTTTCAACTCCTACAATGGTGATATTTTTAGGGATTTTAAAGCTTTCATAGTCGGAAATAAAAAGAAAGCTGCCTGCACTAGGATTGATGATTAGCTTTTCATTGTTTAGTTCTGCTTTTATAGGGTGATAACTGTTAACTAGAAATCCTTTAAATGCTCTTTCTTTAGAATTTTTAGAATCGGTTGTGATTTTTACAAAATCTCCTCGAGATGATTCTGTGTTTTCTAAAGCTGAGATATAATTGTTCAAATCATTAATTTGCAATTGATTCGCTAAATAAATATGCAAGTCTTTTTCATTGATGAGCTCCAAAGTCTTTCTATGTTTTCCTTTGCGAAAAATGATGTTTTCGAATACTAAATCATCAATTAATTTACTTTTTGCTGAGCTCGCAGGAATGGAGTCACCTGTAATGAGTTGGACCAATACCTTTGCTATTTTTAATGTTAACTTCATTAATTCAGAACTTTTGAATTGACTTTCACCAATCGGTTAATTTTCGTAATATATTTCTTGGAATCCAATTTTGATTGCACTTTGGCTAATTTATAGGTGTATTTGTAATCCGTTGCGTTTTGACTTGTCGGTGACCCGTTAATCAATAAAATGTTTCTTTCATTCGCGAATCTTAAAATTCCTTTTACATTATTGGGATGGAGCCTTCCTATCTCATCCATCATACAATGCAATTTAAAATCTTTGAATTTCTTTGAAGCGCTGTCCTTAAAAACATTGAGAAGCAAAATATTTATCATGGCTTTTACCAAAACGTCTGTTCCTTCACTTCCAACATTTGATAGTTTTTCTACCCAGCCAGAATCGTTATCATTTTCTACAATTTTGAACTGCAAATCAAAAGACTCTGAAAGCGTAAGTGTTGAACTTTTGTATTTCTCAATCGCTTTCACCAGTTCCTTTAAAAGTTCCACTGCTTTTTGATTTTTAGAGTCACTGGCATCCGAAGTGAAAAGACTGGCTTCCCCTAAAACCATACTATTCTCATCATTAAACTCTTGGATTTTAATCAATAATCTAACTATCGGATTTGAACTTGCTAGGGTTCTAATTTCCATCTCTTTGATGGCTTCTACAAAGTTTTTACTGCTGAAATCATCATTGATTTTTTTAATGATTTTCTCGATATCTCCTTTTTTGGAATTTAATTCAGTTGTTTCTCGACCTATCAACTGAATAATATGAGCAAACCGTTCATTTACCCTTTTTTCAAATTCATTAATTTTATCTTCTTCAATAAATTCTTTTAATTCTGATGCAAAATTTAGGAAATCCGCATCACTATTCAAATCAGTTTTAAAATAGAAGGTGTTTTCGTTGGTGAAATTGCCGTTGAAAGCATTGATATTTTGTTGTAATCCCTTGAAGTTATCAATTCCTTTGTAATACTTCCCTTTGATTTCTGAAATAATAGATTTGGCTGTTTTCAGGTCTTTATCTTCTATAACCGACTCAGAAAAATAAGTTTGAATATTTATAAAAGCATCAGATTTCTTGAATTCAATAAACTCTTCTTCGTCTGCCTTGAATTCGTTTATTTTTGATTGAATACCATCAACTATAGCTTTCTGTTCTTGATGTTTTTTTTCGAGTTTGACTACTTCCGTTTTGTGTTTTTCTATAATTAAATTCTGCTTTTTTTCGAAAGTTACTTTATCCGCTTTTAAGTCAGGAATGCGATCAAAAAGCTCTCTTTTATCCTTCTTATATTCAATGACCAGCGCTTCATTTCTTTTGATGTAATCAATTGCCTTTTCAACATCCATTAATGTATTTTCAATTACAGAAATTCTATTGGTGTCGGCTCCTTTGTTTTCGAGTTTTGAAGTTTCTTCTTTTCTCAGCTCCTGAACTCGTTTCTTCGATTCTTCCTTATGATTTGAAATAGAAAGCTGTATTTCATCTGTTTTAGTTTTAGTTAAACCTTGCAACCTTAAAACTTCGGCATTTCTTTCATTTTCTTTTAAAGTTATTTTACGCTTTATCCCTTTCTTAATTCGATCTAGATGTTCCTGCGCTTTTAATTTCTGAACCGTCACTTCATTCAAAGTATTTTCAATCTCTTCTAGAATAGATTTTTTTTCTGATGTAGATTTCTCTAGCCATTCATTTAATTCAACTAGATTTTTCTTTAGCTTTTGATCTGATTGAGCTATAATGTATTCATTTTCTGCAATAGCTTCCTTAAAGATTTTCAACTTTTTCTTAAACTTCACTTTTAGCTTTTGTAAGAAATCTTTCTTTTCTTCATTTAAATGAAGATGTGATTTTTTAAGTTTATCTATTTCTGCTTTATAGCCTTCAATTTCATTACTGTATTCTTCAACAGTTTTAATGCGATTAGTTAACCCGTTTAAATTCAACTCCACCCCAAAGAAAGTATCTGAATTTGTGTTGACCAATTTAGGATTCAATTGAGAATTAAAAAGAACACTTTCTTCATCAATCACTTTACCAATAGTTTCTTCCCAATTGGGAACGGTATCATTTAACCATCCATAAAATGAAGATTTACTTTGAGCAATTTTATTCTCTATCGACTGGATTTGATTAGAATATTTCTGTTTCTCTTTATTAACCTCATCAACTTTCAATTCTGTTGATCTCTTTATTTCTTTTTCTTCAAGTTCCCATTGCTTTCTCAAGGTATTTACTTCATTCTTTGAGTTAAGAATAATGCTTTTTGAGTTTGAAATTTCACTATCAACAGCTTTTTGATCTTCTTTAGACTTTTCAATTTCAGCCGTATAAAAAACTTGGTGTTTTAACTCTGATTTCTTTCTTTTAAGAGCGTTTATCTTTTCAACAATTCCATTTACGTCATTAATGGCATTTTCTTTGTCTAATTGATTGTCACTTTTAACTTTATCAATCAACTTTTCGTGGGATTTAAAAAGGTCATCTTTACGATCTCCAGTTTCACTCTTAATCCTATTGATTTCTGCATTTTGATGATTCGTTAGTTCTAGATGTTGATTTTGAACTTGTGAAATTAACGCTTCATATTTTTGACTGATTTGACCAAAAGCAGATTTTAGCAAAGCCTTTTCTTTACCCAAATTTTTAAGTTCTCTTTCTAAGGCTTCTCTTTCAGCAACTTTTTGAATTAGTTCATGGATATTTCGATTGCTATATTCAGTTTGTTTTTTTGCTGCTTTGGAGAGTTCTTTCTTTATATAATCGATATCGGAAATTAATTTCTGTTCTCTATTTAAATGAAGATCTTTTAAGTTTTCCTTCTTTTTATAAAGCTCTGTAAAAGCATTATTTTCCTTTGAAAAATTGGAAATTAGCAATGGCTTTTCTTTTTCTATAAAATCCATTCTAGACCTTAATCCATAAGCCAGTTGTTTTTTCTCTCTATTCAAATAACCATATGTACGGTATTTTTCAATAACCCTATCTGCTTGATGACGAACAATTATCTGACCTTTTTTATTTTTCTTGAACCAGATTCTGATATCATTAATTTCATTTTCAAACTTCCTTAAATGTCCTTTGGAATAATTTTCAATATCAATCGTGAATTCATCTTCACTCAAAGAATTAATGATCGTATCTTTAATAAACTTTGCCTCCAAATTAGAGTTTAAAAGAACGTTTTGAATGGTTCTGGGAATGTTCTGGTATTGTTTGCTCTCTATAAGTGCATATTTTCTAAAATCAGGTTTTAAGCCTTTATTGTCCCCATAAATAATCCTACGGAACTCTTCATAGCTGGATACAATAGAAGTATAATGAATCCCTTTCCCTAAAGCACTCCGAATTTTATCCCAACTTTCAAATGCTCGGTTGCTTTCATCAATAAACAATTCTCTTTTATAGCTGAAATTAAAAAATCGAAAAGCTACTTTACCATTCACTTTGTAAGCCAATACACAAAAAGGGACTGCGTCCTTTTCAACTTCATAAATAATGTATGAGTTTTGATATGGAAAGTAATAATCGTCAAATCCTTTCTTCTCTCTTGGTATTCCTAATTTAGATTTATTTGCATTGTAAAAGAATAAAATAGCGCGCAACAAAGTACTTTTCCCAACTCCTTGCGTCCCTATCAAATGAACATTTCCATCCAATTCAATCTCAGCATATTGAACTGTTGCACTATTTATAAATACAATTTTATTTAGGTATCTCATTTTCTATTTCTTCTGGAATATTAATGGCCGTAATAATGTCTTTTAGGTAATTGAAAGAAGTCAGCACTTTGTAAGTTTCGGATATTTCATCTTGTAGCGTGATAAAATTATCCCTTTCTAACCTTTCAATAATTTTTTTGATTCTGTCTGAATGACTCTTTTTATCTCCAGTTATTTTTTTGAGACTATCGAGTTTTAACGCTAAATCTGCATTGTTTTTTAGCTGATTGCTAATGTCCGAAGGTGTAAACCTAAAACCTACATCAAAAGACGAATCAAATGTTTTAAAGAAATCCAAAATATCAATCCAAGTAAATGCTTTTTCTAGCTTCCTATCTAAATCCACATTTTTTTCTTCCCTACTAAAATAGAAATACTCGTTCCCATGTTCCAGTATGTAATTGATTTCAAAAAAATAGGCATGCAAATCTTCAAAGGTATTTTCATCTTCTAAAACCCTGTAAAGTGTTTGTATTTCTTCGTTTGGACTATTGGAACAAATGAACTGACCTCTGCGTAGGACATCAAAAATTTCTGAAGTGTATTTTGTTATCATAAGTCTTATTTGGGGTAAACTAGGGCAAATTCGACACCATTAGTTATTTGAAAATCTTCTTCTACTCTCAACTCTCGTTCGTATTGCGAGGTGATTTGACAAAAGATGGTGACTCGCTCATCAAAGTCAACCTGTTTTAAAAAATCATAATTCATGATGAAGTTGAATAAATTATCGCTTGTTGCTAAGAATTGATTTCTAACCTCCTCTAAGTTAATCATTACCTCTTCTTCAATATTGTTTTCTAGATATTCTGAAGAAATTTGACTTGCTATTTCTGGTTGAAACTGTGTCCTGTCTTTGTGTGTTCTTGCAATTCTTTTAATTACTTCAAACACTTTTTCATTTTCTCGAATAAATTCAAGTGACAAATTCAAAGGTTCAGGTATTCTCTTTTCAAAAATGACCTGATTTTTATGAGCAATCATTTGTTTAATATCTGTTTCTGCTTCAATAGTAAAGTGATCTTTTAAATACTTTAATTTTCTTAGTTTTTCTATGAATTTTCCTTGGTGCTTAATTTGATTAAGATAATCAATTATCTGTTTTTCTATTTCTATTAAGTTGTGTGAACATTCTCTAAGTTGAAATTTCATATCCACAATTACTCTCTTTAATTCTTCATCTAAAGCTCTATTGAAAAAAGTAAGTTCTTCTTGATCAATCAAAAGCAATGTTTGGATAATCAGTTTTTCAACTAAATTTCTTTTTTGATCTAAATTTTCAAGTTTTAGTTGCTTGTTCTTATAGTTCGCTTCATTTTTGAAAGTATTCTCAATATTTCTTCGAATATCTACCACACTTCTGAGGGTTATAATTCCAATTTTTCTGAATGTTTTTTTGATAAACTTTAAATAACTGTACCTTCTGGTTTCATTGTTCTCATTCAGAAAGTAACCGATATTTTCTTTGATGTTCTTGATATTCTCATCGATGTAGGAAAGGTTTATTTCTTCGTTTACATCCAATATCTGTTCAAAAAAATCTAAGAATTGGTCATCAAGTTCTAAACAGCCGCCATTTTCTCTAATGACTGATCTTTTTATCAAGAAATCAATTCGATTTTCGTCATTATCCACCAACTCAATAGCATCGCTGTACTTATAATCAATAGCTTTTCTTTTGCTAAACATTTCAGCAATTAATTTTTCCTCTCTTTTTAGAGTGGAAACCAATTCTTTTATGTCATTGAAAGTGTTCATCTTTTTATTTTACTAGAGTAGCCGAAAAACTGCTCTTTTAGATTTTAAAGTCCTGTTTTTGTGTTGGAAAAACAAAATGTAATGTTGGGAGTCTTAAATTTAAAAAAAACACCACTTTTTTCAATTTTAAAATTACATTTTAATTTGAAAAAAGACATGGATGTTACAACAAAATCTGTTTTTGCTATTTCTGTTATAAAAAAATAAAGCTAAGGTTTTGGAACAAGAATGGTACAACGTTAAGGGGCTGTTTTTACAGTTTCTCTTATAGATAATAAAAAAACGTTTGGAATAAAAAATGGTACGAAGGTTCTGGCGTATTTGGTGGTAAAGATTTCTTTGAATTGGTTGCTGAAATGAATGGTAATACAAAATTAAACCTCAAAAGAAGATGCTGTAGAATTATATCATGAAGGAGATGAGACATCTCTTTTATTTCCAAACCTTGTTCAAAATGACTTAGGTTGGAAATGGAAAAACAAAAAGAGTGTCTGTACCAAGGTCATTTTTATAAGGACAAAAAATAACCTCATCCACTTCATCCTCTTCATCCTACTCACGCCGACTTCAGGCGAATTAAAAGGGTTTAGAGTTTATAAACATTCAAGAGAACTCCCCCAACAGATCCCAAATCGGAGGTGAACGAAAGAGTTTTAGGCTTATCATCTAAGGGCTTATAGGGTTGGCGTGAGCAAAATCAAAAGAGAAAATACGCGTGCCTTGTAATGGCTTTTTCAAAAAAATGTAAAATAAACTTGACATTGTCAATTATTAGATTACATTTGTAAAGTCTTATTGACATAATGTAAACTTTTAATGACTTATTCTATGAAAACCAAGAAACAACAAGTTTTAAATTTAGCGGGCTGGACGTGGTCCTGGGTCGCTACGCTAGCTCTAGCTACCTTTGGCCCTCAATTTATTTGGGACGACCACCAACTGCTCACCATTCTCTTTGTGGGGCTGAACTTTGCCAATGGTATTGCCATGGTTATTGCCAACCGCCATTTCTTTAATAGCCTAGACGAGCTGCAACGTAAAATTCAACTTGAGGCCTTGGGGATTACTTTGGGTTTAACCGTTATCATTGGGATTACCTATTCATTGCTAGACACGACCAATCTAATTGGTGCAGATGCTGAAATTGGTTTTCTAGTGGGCATAATTGGGATTGTTTATATGGTGAGTACGCTCATCATAAGAAAACGCTACGCATGAGAAACAAACTCAAAGTATTACGCGCAGAGCATAACCTTACCCAGGAGCAGCTTGGGAAAGCGGTAGAGGTGTCCCGACAAACCATAAATGCGATTGAAAAGGAAAAATTTGATCCTAGTTTGGTGCTGGCCATCAAGCTGGCGAGGCTCTTTAAAACCGAGATCGAGTCTATTTTTATCTATGCTAAGGACTAATGTCAATTTAAATCTATGTGTCGCCATAAATCGGTTTTCTGAAACGAATCCGCACAGGCTTTTTTCACCTGCTTTTTATAAAAAATAATTACTGTAGCTAACTAAGCAGATTATTTTTAATTTCTATCCATCAAAAAACCTGTTTATTTATACGACCTTATAAATTTAATTTGATATAAATAAACAGGTATAAGCCTATTTTAAGATCAATTTTTTTGAAATACTTGTGTTACCTTGTTTTACTTTAACTATATAAACACCAGATTGAGTATGACTTAAGTCTATTGTTTTTTCAAAGTTAGTCTGGCTATTGTTTTGGGTCTCTTGGTAAACAAGTCTTCCTGTAATATCGAAAACTTCAACTTGAACTTTTTCAGTCGTTGTTGTGTTAAATTTTAAAGTAAACTGCCCACTACTTGGATTCGGATAAATACTCAAATTATCAAAAGCCACAAAACCTTCAGTGGACATCGTATTTGGAATAGCTTCTTTGCTACATATAGATAGTGTCATAGAGTTTAGTGTAGATACGTTACCATCAACAATTATATCACCTCCAAACAATATCCAGTTTCCATTAGGATTTTGGCCATCTGCCTGTGAAAGCGGTTCCAAGGGAAGTACACGATCTCCATTATTTATGGTACTACAGTCTAGTGCAGAGCCTTCGTCATCGAAAGTCAGTTTCATCCCTGTAGTTCCTGGGCAAGGATAAGTCACGAGACTATAAACATTCTGTATGTCAAACGGAGGGCGTAAGAAAAAAAATAGTGAGCTGTTATCCGCATTACCACTTACATCTATACTCACATTTAAATCTGTTATGTCTATATTTTCATCGATTTGGAATGGGAAACTCGTAACAGTATTTGAACTTTCTGGTAGTTGTAAATTAAAATTCACGGTGATATCTTGACAGTCTTCTTGGTAAGAATAATCACCGATAGCAAAAAAAGCAGCGTTTATATTAAAAAATATATTGTTTGTTGATTCTACCATCAATCTACATTTTGGCTCGTCAATATCAGGGACAACGAGATCGTAGGAGCCATCATTTGGAACATTTGCAGCTAAAACAGTTTCATATGTAAGACCTTCATCTGTAGAAAGCAAAATAGTTACATTTGCTTCATTAATGCCGTTTGCAGTAGTGCCAGCAACATCCCAAGTGATGGTTTCTGTTGTTCCAGGCGTCCAAATAATCTGATTTGGCGTATTTTGAGAAGTCACTACAAAAGGCCCTGCTGCTGTTGTTACCGTTGCAAGCATATCGTCAGAATCTGTTTGCCCTCCTCTTAAGTCATTATCTCTTACCGTTAATCTAAAGTTTATATCCCGGTCTACATTCACTAATTTTTCCCAGTCTGATGATCCTTGAACATATAAAAGATCCAATAAGTTTGGTAAATATCTAGTAGGATTATTGGTTCCTTGAAAAGATCTCACTAAAGGACCTGCTAGGGTTGTCTCTGTAGGAGCTCCAGCTGGACCAAGATCATTTTGTTCCCATGTAAATGTGTGTGTCTCAACACCATCTGTATCTGTTGAATTGCCATTCAATTTATAAGGTGTTCCTTGTGGTATTAAATAATCATTTCCAGCGTCCGCAACGGGAGCATTGTTTCCTGTTGTAGTTTGCAAAATAGGGCATTCTCCAGAATTAGTGATGTGATTCCACATAGTAAATAAACTAATCTGGTTGTAATATAAATCACCTTGAATTTGAACATTCTGACTATTACATAGACCGGGGTAAGACATAAGTGTAGAACCACTTCCGGGTTCTACTGCTGTAACTTCTGAAATATTAGGAGCACACGATCCCTCATCACCATTAAATGTATGTGGTGACCCAAATTGATGACCTAACTCATGTAAAAACACAAAAATAAAGCGTTGCCCGTCTGGATTTGAACTCCCTGTTACGCCCCAAGCCTTAAAACCAGATAAACAACTTGTTAGTAAGCCTGCAACTCCTCCTCCAGCTGTATTAAAAACATGGCCAATATCATAATTATCATCACCAACAGTAGCATCGATTAATGCTTGGTTTTGATCTAATAAAGCAATATTATCAAAGTTATCGAAGGGATCTGTATCAGGGTCAAAAAATATTAAAGATGTATTATCAACTAGCGTTAGGGTAACAGATAAATCTCTTTCTAAAACTGCATTTGCATTGGATACTGCAATGCTCATAGCGGCAATAACATCCTCTAAGTTACTATTGTAAAAAGCACTGAATTCTCCTGTAGATGATAAAGCAAGTCTATAGATTCTTAAAATACCATCATTGGCATTAAATGAACTATTGTTTGGGTTGTCCATAGAAGAAGTCCCCACTTCTATAAGTTCACATCCAAAAGTATCTTCATCGGGACTTACATCTTTATTGAGAAAAGACGTGTATAAATTTCTGGATAAATCATACGGTTTTATGTGTTGTGTTCCGTTTGGCGTTCCTAAAATTAGAGCTTGAAAACCTTTTGGGGTTATAGTAAACCTCAAGGTTTCTTGGGGATTTGTTACACCTTGACCAGCGTAAGATTTTATAGTGGGGTAATTTTCTTGAAATTTGGGCTCCAAAACAGGGGCTTCAAATATTTTATATTTTTTAAATTTTCCATTTTCATCTGGCAAGCTTAGTATTTTATATGTTGAATTTAGTCTATCTCCACTATCAACTAAATAGAGTTTAAGAGCGTTTATATCCAAATTTAAAAAAGTCTCTTTAAGTGGACTATCTAAACGTTTATCATTATTTATTTCTACAGTGATGACTGTATTTTTTGTAAAAAAAGAAGTCTGAGCATAACTAGTAAGACTAAAAAATAAGACTGTTGGGATAATATATTTTAACATTTTTTGTTTTTTAAGACGTTAATTAACTGTGGATCAAACAATTTCAATAGCGTTACAACAAGTTTAAATAAAGTTTAAATTAAATAAACCAATTTTTCTTTAAATATCCCCGCTAGACTTTTATTAAAGTTTGTTAATTTTTTATGATTCAACTATAAAATAATACTACAACACTAAAATAGAGGACTGAAAGTATCCTACCTATAGAATAATTGTTAACTTTTATTAATACTTAAAAAGTAAAAATTATGTTTGTAGTCTAAAGCTTTATTATGGATTTTTCTGATATTAAACTTATTGTTACTGATATGGACGGTACGCTCCTAAATGAAAAGAATGAGGTAAGCACTCGATTTTTTCAACAATTTGAGGAGCTTAAAAAACATGATATTCATTTTGTAGCAGCAAGTGGTAGGCAATACCAAAGTATTTTAAGCAAACTCGAGCCCATTAAAAATGAGATTAGCATTATTGGTGAAAACGGAGGTATCATGCAACATGCTGATGAAACTAAAGTTTTACTAAAGCTAACTGATGACGATGTGCAACACTGCATCACTCTCCTTAGGTCTATAAAAGATAGCTTTATTGTACTGTGTGGCAGAAAGAGCGCCTACATCGAAAGTTCTAGCACCAAGTTTATGACTCAACTCAGCAGCTTTTATAGCGAAGTTCAAAAGGTTGATGATTTGACCCAGGTTACAGACGACGATTTTGTAAAAATAGCTGTGTATCATTTTGATTCTTCAGAAGCTTATATCTATCCACAGGTTCAAAATCTAATGGATAGTTATCAAGTCGTTGTTTCAGGGCAGAATTGGCTCGACATATCACATAGAGACGCCAATAAAGCCTATGCCTTAAAAATTATACAACAGGACTTGGGCGTTACCCTAAATGAAACCATGGTGTTTGGAGATTATAATAACGATATTGGTATGTTAAAATTGGCACGTCTTAGTTTTGCTATGAAAAATGCCCATCCAAACGTCATAAAAATCGCCAATTATCAAACCAAAAGTAATACAGAAGAAGGCGTTGAAGATATCCTTGAGAAATTATTGACATCTAGACTACCGAATTCATAAGGTTGTAAATTATAAATTAGGGTCACCTATTGATAAATAGAAAACGTTTTTCTCACTTCTAACCTCAAACAATTTCAGAATTAAGATTTGTTTTAATCAACTCTTTTTTTTCACTTTTATACCGATTACGATTATAAATTTCTTTTGTCTCGGGTCAACTATTTAAAGTCCTTGACGGCTATTATACCAAATTAGACCTATAATGACCCAATAAATCGTTTTACCGATACGAATTCGGCACAGGCTTTTTTCGCCTGCTTTTCATCAAAAATATTTACCGTAGCTAAGGCTATGCTAGTTATTTTTGATTTTAATCAATCAATCAAAAAACCTGTGCTGAGCTACGTCGTAGTATAATTCAATTTATTCATACGGCATTATAAATATAATTTGGTATTAGATGATGCTATACGAGTTTACTGAAGTACTAATTGCAACTCAAGTTCCATTCATCAAAGGGATTTTTAGATAGCTGGCTAGGCAACTTTTAATTTTGAGTAAGTCTTGTACCAAATTAAATCTATAGCGATCGAGATTCAAAAAAGAGTTTTATTAAAAAGCCTTAAATTACGCATAACTTAATGATGTAAAAATTTGTGGCAAAAAAAGAGTTTAATGTGAATTATATTGTTAAATAAATGTATAATTGATGAATTATATCAATTCGCAAAATGAAGACGGTCATAAAACTATGCCTATTACTACTTATATGTTCTGAATTCACTTTCGGAAAAACACCGCCTGAAACTACTAATGATAGTTATACCACTCGAATAGATAGGACTTTGGAGGTCGATGCTGCCATCGGATTGATGCAAAATGATGCTGATAGTTTAGCCCTCATAAGTTTCAAAATAAATAATGTTGATTATTCAGCTGGACAAACAGCGACAATTCCTGAGGGAAGTATAAATAGTAATACAGATGGTAGTCTGTCTTACAACCCCACCCCCAGATTTAAGGGTAATGTGCCCGTTAGTGTTTATGCAATAGCAGATGAAACGTCTTCAGCTACAGGGAATTTGTTTTTATCGATAGCTCCTATTGCTCGAAACGATTACGCTACTGCAAATATCAATACACCTTTAACTGTACCCGCCTCAGGTGTTTTAGGAAATGACACTTCTGAAAATGAAAACCCGTTAACCGTCATTTCATTTACTATCAACGGCACCGTATACACTGTTGGGAATACAGTAAATTTAGATGAGGGGGATTTTACCCTTTTTGCTGATGGTAGTTATACATTTGAACCATTTCTTAATTACAGTGGGGGTGTTCCGCCTATAACCTATACTATTTCTGATGGAACAGATGAAGCATCGGCAGACCTTTTTTTAATTGTTGAAGACGTTGGAGATTTAATAGAGTTTTTAAGTTTCTCGTCTTGTAACCAAGGGTTTAGCACAGATGGGAATTATAAAATACTATACAGTTTTAGGTTTACAAATAAAAGTATTGCAAGAGATTCCAATCCTCTTAGCTTGATTAGGGATATTGAAATATTTAAAGATTTTGATGAGATTTACGGTTCGGGTTGTGTGACATCTGTTGATGATGTAACTATAACAACTACTAATCCTGAAAATTTTAGAGAACCTCCTTATCCCCTAGTGTTTAGTAACACTATTACCGTAAACCCAAACTTTCTGGACGTTACCTCTGGTGCCTTATTCGATACGGAATCGATAAATGATGCCATATTGTATCCAAGGCAAATTACAACTATTTCTTATTGTATATCTGTAAATCCATTTTGTGGTGGCAGACCCGATCCAACACCTTCACCTTCTGGGATTGACTTTGAAGCTGTTTTAGACCTTACATCTTCAGCAGGTAGTGATGATACTTCGTTAAATCTTACAGATTTTCATACCACCGAAGCCATTATCATAGCAGAACTAGACATTCCCGTTATTAGCCCAGAAGTAAACCCAGACGGGACTTATAATTTCACAAATACAGTTACCATTACCAACGAAGGAACGGGGACGGCTAGTAATGTCAACTTTAATATGGGGCTAGGTAGTTTTTTAGACAATCGATTAACGTTTAATGAACTTAACATAACTCAGGTTTCAGTAACACCAGTGAATGTAAATTCGAATTATGATGGTGACTTAAATACCACATTATTAGAATCCGGTACTACTTTAGAATCTGGCGAATCTATAGTTTTAGAAATATTTCACTTAACGGCACCTGTCAATAATTCCATTGATAATAACTTTAATCAGATTACGCCCTCCCAGACGCAAGGACCTTTAGATGGTTTTGATGAGGGTACTTCAGTAAATAGAAGGCTATTTTCTTTTGTGACTTGGGAAGATGGATTAGGAGAGCATTTAGACAGGTATTATGATCCATACATAATATCAGTACCCGAAATTGATAACCAGTGCCGTTGTGATTCTCTTGGGATGTCTTTTCTATTTACTTCATCAGCATCTAGCGAAAAAGTCATAACTGAAACCAATACTGCGCCAAACGGAATTTTGGAACATGAAGAATTTACATTTCAATTATCGTTTACAAATACGAGCCCACTGGTAGACTTAGTGGACTTACAATTGGAAGAGAATCTCGCTGATATATGTGGAAAACCCCCTGTATCCTTTACTACTCCTGTAATAGTTGAAAGTGAAAGTAATGCTACCATTAATCCTGGCTCAAATATGAGCTTTAATGGCGATGGCGATATTAACATTTTTGATGGAACTTCTGGACTTTTACAGGCAGGTGAAACTATAACTATTGAAATTACTGTTGTTTTAAATGAGGATTGTATTGGGGAAAACATAATAAAATTTTCTGGTACAAACCCACTAGGTGATGTTGAAAGTACGGAAAGCGAAGTAGATGTTAATGCTTCAACAGACACAGATAATGACGGTATTTCTAACGCAGTTGATATTGATGATGACAACGATACTATTTTAGATGTTGAGGAGTCCAACGGAGCTGATCCCTTGGATGATGCTGATGGCAATTCTATACCAAACTATAGAGATATAGGTCTTGGACTGGATGCTAATAATGATGGAATTGTTGATAGTTTTGATTTTGATGGTGACGGTGTACCCAATCATTTCGATTTAGACTCCGATAACGATGGTATTTTTGATATTAACGAAGTTGGTAATTCTGCTACCGATACTGATGATGATGGCCAAACTGATAATTCCGTTGGCCTAAATGGATTAGATGATACTGTAGAAATTGATGATAGCCCTACTACACCTGTCACTTACCAGATTGCGAATACGGATATGGATGCAAATCCAAATTACTTGGATATAGACTCCGATGCTGACGGTATTGTGGATAATATAGAAGCACAACCAACGGATACTTATATACCTCCCAGTACAACATTTACAGAAAATGGCGTAAATACAGCTTATACTAACGGCTTAAGCCCAATAAATACGGATGGTGACCTTGCTTTTGATTATATAGATATTAACTCTGATAATGATATAAGAGAGGATTTTATTGAAGGCTGGGACTTTACTAACGATGGTTTTCCAGAAACTGAACCACTTGGTAGAGATGCGGACAATGATGGCTTAGATGATGGCTATGACACTGATAACAGCAGAGTAAATCCAACAAACGGACAACGACCAACAGATTTTCCAAATGTTGACTATTCTACTACCCCAGAAAGAGACTGGCGAGAGATCATGGCCATTGTAGTCTTATTAGATGACGTTAATGTCGTTGAGGGAAATGACTTACAATTTACTTTTTCTTTGGTTAGATTCAATGACAATACCATTCCAGTACAATCTGCAACTCCAGTGGAAATTGACCTTTTCACAACAGACGGAACAGGTACAACCACTATATACGATGTCGCTATTTCGCCTTTTGATTATAATGCAGTTGTCGATAATCAATTTGTGATTCCTGTTTTTACTGAAACTTTTCCTTTTGAGATCGCTTCCAATGAAGATGACATTTCTGAGTTTGATGAATTATTTACCTTAACTGCTACTATTACATCTGGCAACACCATAAATACAGAAGCAATTGGCATAGGCACTATTCTAGATAACGATCTGCTGCCAAATATAACCATGAATGATGTCATTGAAATTGAGGGGGAAGATTTAGTCTATACTATTATCTTAAGCAACCCGAGCTCTAGACCTACAGATATTGATATTGTAAGCGAGGATAATACGGCACTATCTCCAGAGGATTATATAGCCATAACAGATACCTTAAATATAATAGGAACCATAGATCCAGGTAATCCTAATGATAGAATTTCATTTAATATCACCACCCTCTTAGATAATCTAAATGAGCCCGAAGAAGAATACCTAAATGTATTTGGAAACGTTATCTCAAATAATGTAGGTAATGAAGATTTGACAAAGACAGGGACAATTTTGGACATCGACCCAGATCCATTTATGGTTATAACAAATCCAACGGTTGTAGAAGGTAGCCCATTGGTATTTATTGTGACGCTTATTAATGAAACAACCGGTGCATCTATGGGTAATTTTTTACCAATAAATTTTAATCTTAAAACCGAAGATATTACAACAACAATTAACAGTGATTATCCTTCCTTTTTTGCGAGTACGTCCATACCCGCTTTAGAAACTTCATTTACCCAGGATATTCCAACGATAGATGATAGTTTGAATGAAAAAACCGAAACTATGAACTTAACTGCTGAGATAACATCGGGTCAGATATCTAATTCATCATCAGGAATCAGGGGATTAGGAACACTTAAGGATAATGATTTCCCAAATTTATTTTCACCAAACAATGATGGTCGCAGTGATGTTTTTAAAATTGATGGTTTAGAAGATTTCCCAAACTTTAAGTTGGATATTTTTGATAGATGGGGAAGTGAACTATATAATTATAGTAATAATGGCAGTTTAAGTCCTATTTGGTGGGATGGAACTAATAATGGAAAGCGGATTGTTGAAGGTGTTTATTTTTACTCCTTAGATTATAATGATGGCGTTACCAAACCTAAAACTGGATTTATCCAACTTATAAGATGACAAATGTTATAATCACACATATAAAATTCACAAGTAAATTGAAGATTAGAATCTTTTGTTTTCTGTTGCTAAATGTGTTTTTTGTAAATGCGCAACAGGCACCACACTACGCACAATATTTTTATAACATGCAAGTACTGAATCCCGCATTTGTAGGGTCTAAATCAGATTTAAATGCTGCACTACTTACACGTAGACAATGGATTAATGTTGAAGGCGCACCAGAAACAAGCACATTTTCGGTAAATACTAGGATTAATTCAGGGTTTGGTTTTGGAGCTACGGTTATAAGTGATAAAATAGGTTTGGTCGATAACACCAGCCTTAATTTTGACGTTTCCTACACGATACCCACATCTGAGTTCGGACGCTTGTCTTTTGGAGTAAAAAGTGGCGTAGCTTTTTTTAATAATGACTTGGCAAGTGGCATCACAGTAGATGACGAAGTATATGCGTCCACAACAGGACAATATGGGAATCTGGGGTTTGGATTTTTATACAGTTCAAAAGATTTTTATGTGGGCTTATCTTCACAAAATTTATTTGAATCCCCAGTTTTTAGATTACAAGATGATATTCAGACCGTTAGAGGCTTAGAGCGTGGTAATTATTTTTTTACAGGCGGCATGTCAATAGAGCTTTCAAAATTTAATGATGTTGTTTTTAGACCTTCTACGATGATAAAATACACTCCCACTTTGCCTGTATCTCTAGATATAAACGCAAATTTTATTTTTAATAAAAAATATGAGATAGGCGCGTCTTATCGCCACCAAAATTCATTGAGTGCAATGGTATCTCTAATTGTAAACGAAAAATACAGAATTGGTTATGCTTATGAAAATTATCTCTCTAGCATTGGTCAGAATCTAAACTCCCATGAATTGATTTTAAGAATTGATTTAAAACTAGAGCGAAATAAACGGTGGCTTAATCTAGATTGCTGCTATTTTTAATGGATGCCTTTTATATTACAAAACAGAAGTGTCCGATAAAAAAAGCCTGTGCAGAATTCGTCCTGGCAAAACGATTTATTGCGACATTATAGGTTTAAATTGGTATAATACCAATTTAGCATTCAAATGTCGTATAAAATCAGTTTCTTTTTCACTTACTAATCGTCATAAAATAGAACCATAACTATTGCTATGCTTATATTTTTTTCCTCAATTAAGTAAAAAACTTGTGCTGAGCTACGTCGTAGTATAATTCAAATTTTTAATGCAACATTTAAAAACTAAATTGGTATAATAGACTATTAGAATTACAAAAGAGAATAAATAAAATAAGCGAACGCTAAAAATCATACTCAACTGCTCATTTTCTTAAAACCGAGATCAAGTCTATATTTATTTATGCTAAATATTGAAAATCTCCCCCCCCTAGTCTTTACCTTAATTTGGTATCAATTGCTTTTTAAGCATCACCGCTAGATTGATCACTAATAAACACATAAAACCGATGACCAAGCCGATTAACAGTTCCGTCACCAAGGAGGGCAAGAAAGGAATAAGATCATGAAAAGCATCTATATGGTGTGCAAAAATACCTCCGGACACCAGCAATAAAGCTATGGTACCGATCACCGTTAAACTTTTGATGACTTTGGGTAAGGCTGCTACTAAAACGCCACCGAGTTTTGCTTTAAGGCTTTTTTTACTCTTGCTATTTTCTATGAGTTTATACCCAGTATCGTCCATCCGAATTATAAGGGCAACGATGCCGTAAACGCCAACGGTTGCAATAAGAGCTATTATCGTTACTACAGGGATTTGTATGCTTAAGCCTTCCTTAGCCACTGTCCCCAGAGCAATAATGATAATTTCTACCGAGAGAATAAAGTCGGTCACAATCGCCGATTTGATGCGCTCCTTTTCCAAGGCTATGATCTCACTTTTAGTTTTGGCGCTTTTGAGTTCTTCTTTTTTGGAATGCGGATGTGGACCTATAAAGTGATAGATTTTCTCTGCACCTTCATAAGCCAAATACAAACCTCCCAGCAGAAGAGCTATAGTAATAGCTTCAGGCAAAAAGGCACTCAGTAAAAAAGCAATAGGTAGAATAATCACTTTATTAAGTAAAGAGCCTTTGGTAATAGACCATAAGACGGGGATCTCTCGTGAGGAGATAAAACCAGAAGCTTTTTCTGCATTGACGGCAAGATCGTCACCCAAAATTCCAGCTGTTTTTTTGGCAGCCACTTTACTCATGACCGCGACATCGTCCATAAGCGCGGCAATATCATCTAGAATGGCAAAAAATCCTGAAGCCATACATTGTTTTATTTTAAATTATTAGAGGTGACGAAATTAGTTTTTTAAAAAAGTTCCTAACTCTATTTTGCACAGAAAGTTAAGATTGATTTGGAGAAAATAACTAATCACCTTTTTAGCTAAAGTTAAAGCTCTTGATTGAATCAACAGAAGAGCTTCCATTCCTACCACACTCTGTGGATAAAGTCCACAGAGTGTGGTCTTGTCCATATCCAAACTAGCTAGAAACAGTACAAACTTAATCACGGTATATAAATTGGTTATAGATGACGAAATCATCAGCTATGGATACCGATTTAAATAGTGCCCAAACCTCACCGAGACCTTCATTTTCAAAATTATTTTCGATAAAATCCCTCTCCTCTAGAGATGTCCTCATTTTTACAGCAACATTTATACTGCTTGTCGGTGCTTTGATGACAGTTATTCAATTGCAACCTGCCTTTGAACAACTTCACCTAGAGAGAATCAATACGTTTTGGGGAAGACTGCTTATCTATGTTTCCATTGGATTACTTGCTTTTAAGATTGGTTTTTTGAGCTTTATCTTTTTTCTACGTCTAAAGTACCATCCAGTTGAATCTGTAACCAATGAAAAATTGCCAGTGCTTACAGTCATTGTCCCTGCTTACAACGAAGGCCAGTTGGTTTGGAAAACCCTTCACAGCTTGGCAGGCAGTCATTATCCTGAACATAAAGTTCAAATCATCTCTATAGATGACGGGAGTCAAGACGACACCTGGGCTTGGATGCAAAAAGCTAAACGCGAACTTGGAGATCGCTTATCTATTTTTCAACAACCCAAAAACAGGGGTAAACGCCATGCCTTATACCGAGGCTTTAAATTGGGTACAGGAGATGTGTTTGTTACTGTCGATAGCGATTCTATCGTGAAAACGGATACGCTTAGAAATTTGGTTTCTCCATTTATGGTAGATTCTAAATGTGGCGCGGTAGCGGGTAATGTGCGGGTCCTTAACAATGAGAAAGCGATGATTCCTCGTATGCTAAATGTGAGTTTTGCCTTTAGTTTTGAATTTATCCGTTCAGCACAAAGTCAGCTGGGATCTGTCCTCTGTACTCCTGGAGCTTTGGCGGCGTATAGAAAAGAGGCTGTGCTTAATTGCCTTGAAGATTGGATGCACCAAACTTTTATGGGTAAAACAACCGATATTGGGGAAGATAGAGCGATGACCAATATGATTTTAAAACAAGGCATGCATGTTCGTTTCCAGAGTAATGCCGTTGTCCTGACCAATATCCCAGAGCGGTATAAAAACCTATATAAGATGTTTATCCGTTGGGAGCGAAGCAACGTGAGAGAAAACATTAAGATGAGCAAATTCGCTTTTACAAATTATAGAGAAGAATCGAAGGTAGGACCACGAATTTTATTGCTTAACCAGTGGATCAAAGTTATTTTTGCTTACCCATTTATGATTTTGATGCTTATTTTTATAGTGCTGTATCCGGTTTTATTTATCAGTTCAACCCTAGCAAGTATTCTTGTCTTCTCTAGTATCCCTGCCTTGTTTTATGCTAAATCTTATAATGTTGGAGAGTCGCTATGGATATATTGCTACAGCTTATTTTATACTTTTAGTTTGTTTTGGATCACCCCTTATGCGATTGCAACAGCCAGTCGACGAGGTTGGCTAACCCGAGATTTACCTAAAAAAGTTTGATTTGTAACTGCTGAATTTAATCCAGTTCGCTTATTGGTTTAAAAATAACTTATTAACTCCATCAAACTTGAATACTCCACGTGAGAAGTCAAATTTTTAACTGAAGAGGACTCATTTTGTCATTCCGACAGAGAAGTTTTTTACTTCGACGAGGAATCTACTTGTCATTCCGACAGAGAAGCTGTTTTTGCTTCGACGAGAAATCTTTTTGTCATTCCGACAGAGAAGCTTTTTTTGCTTCGACGAGGAATCTTTTTGTCATTCCGACAGAGAAGCTGTTTTTGCTTCGACGAGGAATCTCCTTGTCATTCCGACACGCAAAGATTCTTCAGTCGTCAAAAACTCCTTCAGAATGACAGTAGCGTGTTGTCATTCCGACAGAGAAGTTTTTTTCTTCGACGAGGAATCTTTATGCTTTCGACAGGAAGATTCTTCAGTCGTCAAAAGCTCCTTCAGAATGACAGCGGCATATTGTCATTCCGACAGAGAAACTGTTTTTGCTTCGACGAGGAATCTCGTTGTCATTCCGACAGGCAAAGATTCTTCAGTCGCGAAAAAGCTCCTTCAGAATGATAGCGGCGGATTGTCATTCCGACAGAGAAGCTGTTTTGCTTCGACGAGGAATCTCGTTGTCATTCCGACAGAGAAGTTTTTTACTTCGACGAGGAATCTTTTAATTTCAACAAGGAACCTTTATGCTTTCGACAGGCAAAGATTCTTCAGTCGTCAAAAACTCCTTCAGAATGACAACGGCGTGTTGTCATTCCGACAGAGAAGCTATTTTGCTTTGACGAGGACTCTTTTTGTTTTTGATAGGCAAAGATTCTTTTGAAACCATCACAAAATAAAAACAAGAATCTAGGTACGACATAAATTTTGAAAGTCTAAATATCAGATTAATTAGTCTCGCCTCTGTAACAATCTTTTGCCTTCTTCGTCTTACTAAAAATTATCCAAATGAAACACATTTTAAGTTCTGCCCTACTCCTACTGATTTTTAATGTTCAACTTTCTGCACAAAGTCTTCGAGGTCGTATTATTGAGGCTAATACTCAAAATGGAATCCCCTACGTTAATGTGCAATTGGGTAATCGCTATGGAGTCATTTCCAATGAGGAGGGGTATTTTGTTCTACAACGTAAATCAACAGATGAAAACACAGCCATATTATTTTCATCAATGGGTTTTGAAACTCTTGAAATTCTATTAAGCGATTTTAAGAATAACCAAATCATACTACTGAAACCAGCTACTTATGAGCTGGATGAAGTTTTTCTATCTGATAAAAAACTAACTGCGGAAGAAATCCTAGAAAAGTTTAAAGCTGGAATTAAAGAGAATCATGTTCTCAATGCCGCTCAGATTCAAATCTTCACCCGTCTTAATGATGATTATAAAGCTGAAACTTTTGGAATAGATGTAAAGAAGGCTTCCTTTATGAGCAAAGCGGAACGAAGGGAGATAAATGAAAATATGAAAAGAATTGGAAAAAAAATTACAGGAAATTCGTCTATATCTTATCAGGAACGGCTTTCGGACGTCTTTATATTTGAAGATACCCTTATGACTAAACATCAAAAAGCACTAAAACTGATCAATAGAGATAAAACCTTTGATGCGGATGATATCCAAGAGCAGGTTTTTTTCGAATTGCTGAAAACTTTAAAATCTCCTCACTCCTTCAAAGTTAGAACCGGAATTATCCCCATAGATAAAGACGTTTCGTTGAATGAGATGATAGAAAGTTTAGAAAATAGTCAAGAGAAAGTCCCAGATACCTTGTATAACAAATACAATTGGCAAGGTGAGAGCTATAAAAAATTCGCCACCAAATTTACCAACGATTTTTTTACTAGCCCTAAATATTATACCTACGAGCTTAAAGGAGTTACCACCGTTTATGGTGAACCTTGTTATCATATTCAATTTACTCCAGATCGAAGAAAAGCAAAATATATAGGAGACCTTTACATACATACTCGTGATTTTGGCATGGTGAGTTATAAATACGAACTAGAAGAAGGCAGGAAAGCCATGAACCTCAATTTAAAATTTGTCTTAGGCATCAAGGTCAACGCCTATACTGATAGTGGATTTTATGTGTTTTCTAAAACTGATGAAGACAGTTATTATCCTAAATACATCAAACAAATTGATGGTAATTACGCATACATTAATCGAAGTCTAGCTTTTAAAGAAAACAACCCTAAAAGAAGTGAACGCAAAAAGCTGAATTTTGAATTTGAGCTAGAATATAATACGATAGAGACCATCGAATACGTCGGGGTCCAGTATCAAAGCATTTCTCCAGAATCAGCCTCCACACTTAAGCTTGAGGATTACATTCTTATCGATGAAGTAGACCAATACGATCTCGATTATTGGAAAGATTATAATATTATAGAAGCTACAGAAGCAATTAAGACTTACGACTAGTCTGTTTTTGGAGTTTTATTAAACCTTAAGGCACACCAAAAAGTGCTCTAAAGGAATAAGAGAACTATAAATAACCATCGTAAAAAGACATGTTTTAAAACGTTTATCTTTAATCGTAAAACAATACTATGAAGTCTATTATAATAAGTTTAAGCATATTAATTAGTTTCCAATGTTTTTCACAAACTCCTCGAGAAGTTGTACAACTTCAGTTGGACGCCTATAACAAAGGAGATATAGAAGCTTTTTTAGAAGTGTTTGCAGAAGACGCTGAAGCCTATAATTACGGTGATACTGAACCTTTTATTAAAGGGAAAGCCAATTTTAAAACGACTTACAGAAAATTATTTCAATCGTCTCCAAACCTTCATAGCCTAGTAACGTCTCGACAAGCTCTAGGTCAAACCGTCATCGATTACGAATATATCACCGGACGATCCAATAGTGAAAAGCCTGTTTTAATAATAGCTATTTACAAAATAGAGAATCATAAAATTATAAGATGTGATTTTATAAGAGAGTAAATGTTTATTTTTTGTGTGGAATCTTCAACATCCTGTAGAAGATTAAATCACATTTAATTTAAATAGACCTCAAAATTAAGCGGCTTCTAGACATTCAATATAGCTTACCATTAACGTATTACTAACAAAAGTAAAGCATTCCTCTTAAATTTCACGTAAAGATAGTAGGAACAAATAGAATTGGAATTAATTTTGCAGATACAAACAAAAATAAGAACATGGAAGAGACAATTGAAATAATTTATGGATCAGCGAACTTTACTAGTGCAGGCACTTCTCAATTGTCTGTAAAGACATCTTCGGGAATAGAACACGCTTCGGTAGAAAACTTATCAGAATTAGACTCTGATTATGACCACTCAGATCTTGGTAGACTTTTTAAAGAAAGCCCTGAAAATTTTGCGAATATTCAAAAAGTGATATTTCGCGATCAATTCTTTTTCAGTTGTTGTTTCAGCTCTGGAGATGTTATGAATAAGCTAAAATTTGATGCTGAAGGAACTTTAATGGATAATAATGACTTCTAGATCTAGGAGTCAAATATATCTTCAATATGAATTTCATCATTTAATTCTACACAGGTTACTATTAATTACCATGAACAACAAATTAAAGCAAATTAAGTCTTTTGCAGTCATATTATTTTTCACGGTTACAACTCAAGCACAAGCCAATACAAACAACTTAATTTTAGAGGTTTCTGTTTAAAAGTTCAAAGTTTAAAGCCCAAAGACTTTAAGCTTTTAAGGAATTGATAGGGTTTCCAATACCAAAATGTTATAAATTCTGGGTAGCTTGAGACTTTATGACTGATTTTAATGCCTTCAGCTAAAATTGGTAACCAAGTCATTGATTTAATGTCATGAATATCCTCCTTTGGGAATATATATTTATTTTGAAAGATCGTCTTAAGAATAAGTTCAGACTCCGTAGTAGTTAAAATAACCAATGGCCAAGTGTAATTTACACCTCCGAGTCTAGCACCTCCTATAAATTTGATTTTTCTCATAGTATTATTTTTCTTTAAATAGTGCGTCATACAAATCCGAAAAAGTGAGATCTAACGGATCCTTTTCGTTTGGATCAGGAAGCCTAAAAATTAGAGTATCTTGTGTCTTAACTAATTTTATAATCCAAGAATTACTGTCTTTTATCAGTAGGTATTAACTTCGAATCAATAGTTCTTTATTTATAGTTAAATATTTCGTATATTTATAGATGGAAAAAATAGACTTAAGGAGTGTTTCTGATCAGGAAAGAGGTATAATTCGAAGGGATGCTGTAAAAATGATAAAACGTGGAGATAAAAAAAAAGACATAGCTCTGTTTTACGGTGTTCATGTAAATACTGTTAGAGATTGGTGGAAGCTTTACAATAAAGAAGGTCATAAATCTTTGTCATATCAAAAACGAGGAGTCAAATCAGAAGATCGAAAACTACTCAATAAAGATCAAGAAGCTGCAATCCAAAAAATGATTATTGATGTAATGCCCGATCAACTAAAGTTAGATTATGCTTTGTGGACTACAAGGGCAGTAAGGGATTTGATAGCAAGAGAGTTTAGTATTACAATCGGAAGAAGAGCTGTCGGTAATTATCTCAACGCTTGGGGATTCACGCCTCAAAAGCCAAAAAAGAGAGCTTATGAACAATGTTCCAAAAAAGTTCAAAAATGGTTAGACGAAGAATACCCAGCAATAAAAGGGAAGGCAAAACAAGAGAAGGCAACTATCCATTGGGGGGATGAAACGGGTGTAAAAAACAATAATCATCATGGACGTTCCTATGCTCCAAAAGGAAAAACTCCTGTTAAAAAACATATGTCGAAGCGGTTTTCAATCAACATGATTTCTACAGTTACAAATCAGGGTTTAATTCAGTTTATGATATATAAAGAAAATATGAACTCAGATGTATTTATTCAATTTTTAGAACAGCTCATCAAATCGCAAGAAACCAAAGTATTCTTAATCCTTGATAATTTACGAGTCCATCATAGTAAAGTTGTAAAGAAATGGGCGGAAGAAAATGGCGAAACCATAGAACTATTTTACCTGCCATCATACTCACCTGAGCGAAACCCAGATGAATATCTGAATTGCGATTTAAAGTATGGACTCTCGGATAAACCGGCACCAAAAACACAAGAAAAAATGAAAGAAAATTTAGAGAATCATATGAAAATGCTTCAAAATGATAGCGAAAGGGTAGCAAAATATTTTAAACATGAGAGCATCAAATATGCTGCCTAAAATTAAAGATCTTTAAGTGCGAGGTTAATATGGAGCATTGATGTCTGCTATATTGAGTTTGAACTTTGAAGCTTGTTGATAAGAGAAACTATCATCTTTTACACCCTCTTCAAGCTTAGTATAAGAAGGAAGCATCAAACTATCATTTAAAATAACTATACTTCTATCTACATATGCTTTATCAACATGAATATCAACCTCTGAAGATTTAATAATCATCGATATGCGGTCATACTTTTTTGAATCCTTATAATTAGTATAAACAATAACTATAAGCATAATAGGTATAATAGTAATTAAATAATATTTTCTCCAGCCTTTTATTTTCTTAAATCCTGTCATGATAATATTTACTTAATTTTAAAAATTCACAGATTTTATAGGCTTGTGTTTACCACTCCGGAAATATCTTCCATCTTTTGTAGCTCTTATTCCACCTGAAAGACCACCTAACAATCCCCCTGCAACTGCACCCAAAGCTCCACCAATAAACCATCTCCAAAATTAGAACCATTTACCAGGCCATTACCCGCAGCACCAACAAAACCACCTGCAAAACCACTCATCGCGCCTATACCTGCTCCTGCACCAAATCCACTTAAGGCTCCAGAGCCAAAAGCCACCTACACCAGCGCCAACACCAGCGCCAACACCACCAGCAATACCCCCTACTACAGCTCCTAAAAGTATATCTCCAAAATTACCTCCTTGAATGGCAGAAGACATCCCTCCAATAAATGCTCCTGCGGCAATTGCGAACCAGAACAACTCACCACTAGGATCACTGTACATTAAAGGATTGTTATACACATACCCATATCTATTAAAATTTTGAGTATTGTAGGGGTCTTGTATGTGATTATCTGGAGCAATAAATCTTCTTAAGATAGGATCGTAGAGACGACCATTCATATTCTTACCTCCCTTTATAAGTGCAATCCTAACATATTTTGTACAATAACCAGAAGATTTATTTAGTGCATTTTTATTTAAGGCAGCAACTGAATCATCAATATTTAAACCAGGTCTAGAAAACCTTATTGATTGATTGGTTGGATGTTATATTTTCAGTGAAAGAACTCAATTTAATCTAATTGATATTAGTTGTTTCTAAATTTACATTATTATTTATAGCAACCATACCATTTGACTTTAAAACGTTAACAATCAATATAATGCTATGGAGACTATTTAATTACTTGTTTCAATTCATAAATATCTTTTTTGTTTTTTTAAAATAAATCTATACTTGCTTTTGAATGATGAATTGTAAAACTTGGGAGAAAATTATCAAACACAATAAGGAGGTGATCGTCTGTAATGGATTGAAATAAGAAAACATCATTTGTTTCTATTTTTCCATTAAATAATTTTTTATTAAAAGTAATTAATTCTTTTTTATCATCACCTGATATTATTCTTCCAAAAACCATAATTTTATTAATAGGCCCACAATTAATGGGAATAGATTCTTTATAATCTACATGATTTTTTAAAATATCATAGTCGTAAATCACATTCCCGCTTTCTAAATCGTAGAACCCTATTTTATAGTCGCATACCATAGCTACATTTTTCAAAATACAGTCCTTTAATTTGAAATTAAAAGCCATCTTTAAAGAATTCATGTCTCCTTTTATATTAACTTTAATGCCTGGAGATGATACTTCTATTATACAAGATCCAAGAACTAACTTTAAAATTTCTATTGTATTTTTATTTAAACTAATCATTTGTATTTAATTTAAGGATGGAAAAACCTAATGTGTTCAGCTGGTATTTCCACAATCGGAGGTTTAGGAAAAGTAGTAATTATTTTTATATTCCAACCAGTTGGATTCTCCTTTCCTCCATAATAAAACTGTGAATTTATTGTTGAGCCATCAGGCATCTGTTTTGAAAAGCCATCAGGGAAACTGCTGGGTTGGTCAATTTTGTATTGATTTTTAATATTATTCCATTTTTTTAAAGCTTCGTTATAATCTGAATCAAAGACATTTGATCGATATTGATTTTTTATTAATTTCGTTTGAGATAATTTCAGCCCTTCCTTTCCTTTGTCATAAGGGTTTAACTTTCCAATAGACTTCAATTCTGAAATGGATTCGATTGCTGGACGAATTCTATTTCCTGTCCATATATTATGACTTTTAGGTGTTGTAAAACCTCCTATAGCACCTCCAACTACTGCTCCCGATACAGCACCAATCAAAGCTCATTTTAATCCATTCGAAAAGCCGTTTCCATCACCTCCTGGCAAATATGACATACCAAAACCTATTGAATTAAAAAGTTCCCACATCCCCCTCCGAACACGATTACCATTGCCTTCTTCGAGTTCCACTGCGTTAAGGTTGGTAGTGGCGTGAGTCTTGGTTTTATGTTTGGTTTTTAGATATAATTCGTAACGAGATAAAAGCACTTCGCTCATTACGTTCAAATCCTTACCATAAAACGTTCCGGCAGGTTCGATTCCTAAATCATCAAAACAGATAGAGCTACTATCGCTATAATCTTCAATTGTTTTATAGCCCAAGATGATTAAATAAAACCTTAAGAATTTGTTTTGAACACATTAAACTAGTCATAATAACTTTCAACTTCAACTCATCTACCTTATTTTACAACTCATCAATTTTTTAGGTTTCTTTGTATCTTAATCTTCTATTTTTGAGTTCAGAAAAAATTCACTTATGAAAACGAAACCTTTACAGCAGTTCTTAAGATTTTTATGGATCTCGGCAATAATTGCTATTGTTATCCAATTCATCAACTATATGGGCGGTGGTTATGATTATAATAAGCTCCTAGACTATAAATCTCTTATTGTCAATTTCTCTTATGCTTTTATTATAGGAACCTTCAACATTGTTTTTTTCACATTAATTGAGCTCAAATTTTCATGGAGTAAAGACCCGAAAACACTCACTGCTTTAGGAATTCCAGGTTCGGTTATTGTTTCGGTCTTGGGATTTTTGACAGCTCGACTCTTACATAGCGTTTGGATTTATGGGAATACCTTTGAAGGTTTTTTATCTAATCTAAGTTTTTGGGATTATCTATTTCCAGTATTTATAGCTCTCATTGTTACTCTTTCTTTTCACGCCTATTACTTTTATAAATTTGGTGTGGAAGCTGAATTAAAAGTCCAACGTGAAATCAATGAAAATACCAAAGCCCAACACAGAGCCTTAAAGGACCAGCTCGACCCTCACTTTTTATTCAATAGTCTTAATGTACTTTCGGCACTTATTGAGGAGGATCCCAAAAAAGCTTCCGAATTCACCAATGCCATGTCTAAAGTTTACAGGTATGTTCTAGACCAGCGCCAAGAAGATTTGGTTTCTTTAGAGTCTGAAATTAAATTTGCAAAAACTTACCTCAACTTATTGATGATGAGATTTGAAGATAGTCTGCTTTTTAAAATTTCTATTTCAGATAACACCTTCCAAATTATCCCCCTTTCTCTTCAGCTTTTATTGGAAAATGCCATCAAACACAATAAAGTGACTGAACACCAACCCCTACACATTCACATTTATATAGACGAAAACTACTTAGTGGTTGAAAACACATTAAACCTTAAACCCAAGACCTCGAATAGGAAGGGCATTGGTCTAGATAATATTATAAAGCGTTTTGCAGTCTTTACCGATAAAGAAATTTTATTAGAAGAGAATTCGACTCACTTTAAAGTGAAACTTCCTCTAATTTAACCTCAAAACGTACGAGCTCAAGCCTAGGAAACAGACAAAAAATAAAAGACTACTTTAAATGAACTACCTCGATGCAAGCATACGAGGTATCCAAAAAAAATCAGAACAACCTCATCTGATCTTTTTTATGTAGCACATCATATTCCTTATCCATTCCCTGATCACGAACGTATTTCGATATAGCACTCTCCATCCCGAATTTACTCACAGTGTTCACAAAATAACCGCTAGACCAAAAAGCTCCACCCCATACTATTTTCTTTACTTCTGGATGCCTTTGAAATATCTCTCTGACCGTACTACTTTTCAACATCTTCACTATTGACTTGGGACTTTTCAGCGGAACCGATTGCAACAAAAAATGAGCGTGATCCTTATCGATACCTATCTCTAAAGAATGAATCTCATAGCGTTTTTCAATTTCAAGACACACCTCTATCAAGGTGTGATCCACTTTTTTGTCAAAAACTAACCTTCGATACTTTGCAGGAAAAACAAAATGGTACAACAATACTGAAACATTATGTGATTTGTGTATATATTTACTATTGGTCATACAAAAATCTAAAACTTACGCTGCAAGCAGCGGGGAATTAAACCCTAAGTGATTAAAAAATTGAAAACTAATAGTATAAACCTAATTTTATTGAGATGAAAACCCTTGTAATCATAGAAGACGAAAAACCTGCCGCTAGACGTTTAGAACGCATCATTAATGACTTGGGTTATGAGGTTCAGCAAAAGTTACATTCGGTCGAAGAGTCTATTGACTGGTTTCAACATCAACCTAAAGTGGATTTGATATTTCTCGACATCCAATTGAGCGATGGATTATCTTTTGAAATTTTTGAAAAGGTGAAAGTAGAAGCTGATATTATTTTCACAACAGCCTACGATGAATATGCCTTAAAGGCTTTTAAGTTGAACAGTATCGATTACCTCCTAAAACCCATAGATGTCGAAGAACTTTCGCATGCCCTCCAGAAATTCGAAAAAAGACATATTCCAAAACTCATCGATCCAGAGGCTTTAAAGAATTTGATGCAGGAGCAAACTTCAACATCTTCTTTTAAAACAAGGTTTTCAGTCAAAGTAGGAGACCATATTAAAACCTATCCGATAGACGAGATTGCCTGTTTTTATAGCGAATACAAAGCAACTTCCCTCGTTACATTTGAAGGTAAGAGTTATGTTATCGATGATTCTTTGAACACCTTAGAACAGCAATTGCCAACTACCGATTTTTTTAGAATTAATAGAAGCCATTTTATTAATTATAAAGCCATACAAGATCTGGTGAGCTATTCTTCAAGTCGGATCAAAGTCAATCTTAAGGGAGTAAAGGAACCAGCCATAGTGAGTAGGGAGCGTGTCTCTGACTTTAAGAAATGGATCGGATAATATGGAGTAAACATCTTCTAGTTCAGTCAAATAAAGATTCTATAAACTCTAAAACCATCTTTAAAAAATAGTGATACTTTTTAGGTTTTAGTTAAATATATTTTAACGAATCAAGCAAATTAATAGTTATAGTTTAAATTTATACTATAATTTAAGAAATGAGACTTATCTATTTCATCTTAGCTTTATCGCTATTCACATCCCAAGTCGATGATTATACGATCGATGTTACTGAGGTGAATCTTACTATTGAGGTTGAAGAAAGAAAAGTGTTTAATGAAGAAGACATCTTTATAAATTCATTTCTAAACCCCAATTTTAAATTCCTTTTTATAAAAAATAGAAAGTTTAAATTTTGCCTACTTAGTTTTGATCAAATCCACTTAGAATTAAAACTGATTCCCCCAGATGTATTGAGTTAACAGAACTGAAGCTTCTTTTTAACTTAAATACGATTCAATGAAAATTTATTTTATTTTAATAGGATTTTTCCTATCCTATAACTCCTTAGCCCAAGTTGAAGAATCTAAACTTGGTGCATGGTACATGTATTTTTACAACGTAAATTTGAACGAAAGTGCTTGGGGTATTCAAGGTGACTTTCAATACCGTCATTGGAATACCATTGGTGATCTCGAACAATTATTATTGAGATCTGGGTTGACTTATACACCCAAAAACACCACTGCTGTTTTTACTGTAGGTTATGCTAATATTACAACTGGCACACCAGGTGAAAGCGATAACACCTTCGGCGAAAACAGAATATATCAAGAAGCACTGATACCTCAAAAAATCGCTAAGCGCTTTTTTTTAACGCATCGCTTTAGGTACGAGCAACGGTGGGTAGAAAACCAAGACTTTAGAACACGTTTGCGTTACAATTTATTTTTGAACATTACTTTAAATGGTACAGAATTAAAAAAAGGAGTGTTTTACGCCGCATTTTATAACGAACTGTTTATGAATGGTGAGCGCTCAAATGGTGTATCCGATCTTGAATTATTTGACCGTAACAGGACCTATTTTGGTTTGGGCTATGCCCTAAGTTCTAGTTCCCGTATTCAATTAGGTTGGATGCGTCAAGAAACCAATAATTGGACCAAAGGTCAACTCCAATTTAGTTTACATCAAAACTTAAACTTTTAAAACAACAAATTATGAAACGATTATTTTATACAATCACACTATTCTCAGCTTTAGGTTTAGTGAGTTGTACAAATACAAGCACAACAGCTGAAGAGAAAAAAGGTCAAGAAACTTCAAATGAAGAAAAAGCGCTATTATATTCAGATGAATGTATTTCTGAATTAGAAGCGGTAAAGGCCCAAAAACAATGGGGCGATGGCATTGTGCGGATTGGTAATGTATATACTGAAGGTGGCGATTACTCCAATGAAGCAGCCGAATTTATACAAGATAAGTACGGCTATGATTTAGGGAGTGTATTATTTAAACCAACATTAGCCTCCGAACGTCAGTTTAGACCAAGTTTTGATGCTGCGCTTTCCTATTTTGTAGGGGACAACGATGCTTACCCAGAAGATAATGGCTTTGCAATTAAACCCTATAGCAATGTTAAGTTTGAAAATATTGGTATTATCAACAATAATTGTCGAGTGGCAATAGCTATGGGAAACTATTATTTTACAATGGATGATGGTAGCGATGTAAAAGTCGAATATACCTTTGCCTATGTTAAAGATAAAAATGGGAAACTAAGAATAGCAGCTCACCAATCGTCTTTACCTTATTCGCCAAATTAGTATCAACAACAGCTTAATGATTAAAAACCATCTAGAAAGGACAAAATTTAATCATTATGCTATAAAACCACCTAAGTATTAGAGGCTAAAGCAGAAAACCTGCTTAAATCTAACTACCAATAGGTATTTGCGTCCTCAAAAATAAATTAAGCTCATAAAACTAACAATTCTCATTAAATGGTTAATATTTAGTTTTATAGCCTTCAATAATTAAATGATTTATTGTAAAAAATCAGCTTTGTATTAACAAATAGAGCTACTACGAATCCTAGCCTTTAAAAATAAGATTAATAATAAATTCAATCAAACTCAAAAACTAAATATGATGAAAAACCCTTTAAAAATTATAGTAGTTACATTTACTTTTTTCTCTTTATTAGCCTGCAATCTAGAGAAGAAGACAAATTTGGAAGAATCAAATTCAGAAGCGAAAACCCAATCTGAAGCCCTGGTTGAAAAAGTATTATCCAAGCAAGAGCAAGACGCCTTAACTCCAGACCAGGTCATCAAATCGCTTAAAGAAGGAAATGTTCGTTTTACAAATAATGATCTTACCAAAAGAGACCATTCCAAACAGGTTAGAAATAGCACGCTTTCACAGTTTCCTAAAGCAATAGTGCTATCCTGTGTGGACAGCAGAGTACCTGTTGAAGATGTTTTTGACCGAGGAATTGGCGACCTATTCGTCGCTAGAGTAGCTGGTAACTTTGTGAATGAAGATATCTTGGGTAGCATGGAATTTGCTTGTAAAGTTTCCGGTTCAAAACTTATTTTAGTAATGGGTCACGAACACTGCGGCGCCATAAAAGCAGCCATAGATGATGTGAAATTGGGAAACATAACCTCTATGCTAGGAAATATAAAGCCCGCTGTGGAAAGCATAGAATATGCTGGAGAAAGAACGTCTAAGAATGAAGAATTTGTACATATGGTCTGTGAGAGCAATGTAAAAAATACTATAGACCAAATTAGAATAAACAGTCCTATTCTAAAAGAAATGGAGGCTAACGGAGAAATAAAAATTGTAGGTTCCGTTTATGATATGGATAATGGGAAGGTTGTTTGGTTAGAATAGAGTCCTATTGAAACAAAATATCTATAATGTAGAATATTTAAGTGCCATCTTAAAATTTAGAACTTTTACCATTTGGATCTTCGTTTAATTTAAATCAAAAAGCCTGTTTAAGAAATTAAACAGGCTTTTTTTTAGTTTATATGGTTCTAAACCAAATAGAATTTAAATAATCTTATATTTTTTTCTATCCATTTCCTTCAGGTATACTTTTCTAATTCTCAAGTGTTTTGGGGTTATACCAAATTAGACCTATAATGACGCAATAAATCGTTTTTTGGTTTTAGTGATGTTGACGGTCATATCGTCAGATCTTGAATTTTCACCTATCACCTGACCTTCATAAATTTCTTTGCCTGGTGTGACAAAAAACTTGCCTCTGTCTTGAAGCTTCTCGATAGAATAAGGAATAGCTTTTCCTTTTTCCATAGATACCAACAAACCATTTTGACGTTGAGAAATATTGCCTTTGAGAGGTTGAAATTCTTTATAAAAGTGAGCTATAAACGCTTTACCAGCAGTAGCAGTCATCAATTGATTTCTTAAACCAATGATACCACGTGAAGGGATTAAAACTGAATAGTCATTCGGTTTCCTTTACCTTCCATACTTAGCATTTCACCTTTTCTCAAGGTTATCATTTCAACGGATTTACCTGAAATATCTTCCGGTAAATCAATAGTCAATTCTTCAATCGACTCACACTTAACACCGTCAATCTCCTTTATAATTACCTGAAGTTGACCGATTTGAAGTTCTTAACCTTCTCTTCTCATTGTTTCAATAAGAAGAGATAAGTGCATGACACCACGTCCAATAGCTATACGACCCATTTAAGACGAAAAGTCTAAAGAGGTAATAAGTAGTTGTGTTTTTCCTTCTCTAACCTCAGCAGAGTCAACATGTTCAATAACCATGTCCAATAGAGGTTCACTATTTTCAGTTTTTTCTTTCGGGCTATCACTCATCCAGTTATTAAGTGCCGAACCGTAAACAGCGGGAAAGTCCAATTGCCATTCTTCTGCACCAAACTCAAACATCAAGTCAAACACTTTTTCGTGTACCTCTTCTAGAGTACAATTAAGCTTATCGACTTTATTGATAACAACACATGGCTTAAGACCTAAATCTAAAGCTTTTTGTAAAACGAAACGCTTCTGTGGCATAGGACCTTCAAAGGCATCTACCAATAGCAAAACTCAATCGGCCATATTCAAAATACGCTCTACTTCTCCTCCAAAATCGGTGTGACCAGGAGTGTCAATACTATCTATTTTGGTGTCTTTATAGACTACAGAGACATTTTTAGATACAATAGTAATTCCACCCTAACGCTCCAAATCATTAGTATCTAATACCAAATTATATTTATAATGCCGTATGAATAAATTGAATTATACTACGACGTAGCTCAGCACAGGTTTTTTGATTGATTGAAATCAAAAATAAGTAGCATAGCATTAGCTACGGTAATTATTTTTGATGAAAAGCAGGCGAAAAAAGCCTGTGCCGAATTCGTATCGGTAAAACGATTTATTGCGACATTATTGGTCTAATTTGGTATAAGATAAGATCTCCTGTTGATTCGTTGTCGCGAAACAATTTACAGTAATGCATAATTTTATCTCCCAAGGTTGTTATACCGTAGTAGACGTGAGCAATAATAGCAATATTCTTGATGTTCATAAAAAGGCATAATTTAAATGCTTTAAATTATGCCTTTTTATGATATTGTCCTGTTTTATGATGTGAAAATAACTAGACACCAACACCTTACAAGATTTTAACGATTTAATAAACTCAGGATATGATTCTCTAACTTAGGATCATTTAGGTTCAAAGAATTATCTGTAATTGTAAAAGATTGATCAACAACATATACTTTATTGAGATAATTTCTAAAAAAAGAATACTTACTAAAGGGGGCATCAGAGATAATTTGAAATTCGGTGCTATATTTAAAGTCGAGTTGTTTTAACGCATTTTGCCAAAGAGCTCCGTTTTGAAAATCTAAGTTTATACTTAAAAACTTAACTTTAGGATATTTATCTCTCAACTCATCGATTTTTTTCAAATTGCTTTTTTTGGCCTCCAAGGATAAAGCGGACCACGTATACAAAACCACAGGCTGTCCTTGAGCAAGAGATTTAAAACTTAGAGTGTCTGAACTGGTGGATTTAAATCTTGCCTCTTTCAAGCTACTCCCTATTAGATATTGACTTTGAATAGCTGTTAATTGATGTAATTCTTCTTCATCTAATGTAGGGCGATCAAATTTCTGAATGATGGATAAGGTTTCTTCTAGCTGAGCTTTAGTTTGAGAAAAAACAATTTCGCGCCGAATTAGTCGATTAAAAAAGTTGGTTTTCAAATAGTCATTTTCAAATAACTCGTGAACTAAATTCAACCGTCGCTTTAGGTTTTTATGGTCATTCAAATCGAAGCACTCTCTGTTGGAAGGTTCACAAACTTCAATAGAATAATTTTTAAGATAGTTATCCAAAAATCGCATATAACTAAAGTTGGAAACTAAATCGGAATCATTAAAATTCACATCTTCTCGATAGCTAAAATAATCTTTTGGAAATTCTTTAAATTTTACTGGGATGTATTTCCTTATGAGAAATGCGTAGCGTTCTCGCATATCATAATGTTCATAATTAATAGTACTTAAGGCGATATTCTTAAAGTAAGGACTAAAATTCGATTTACTCTCTAGAGTGTTGAATTTTGCCAGTCTTAATGCCCTCAAAGAGTCAGTTTTTTTGGTAAAAGCGTCTGGAGATATTCTATAGTAGGAAAGAATTAGATCGTTATCCTCTTCATTAAGAAGAAACATGTTGATCAAAAAATTATTTTCTTCTGAAGAGTCTCCATCAAAACTTAAGGATTCGTCAAAGGCCATAGTATTCACCCTTAATACTGAACTATCTCCGGGCTTCAAATACATCGATTGACTTTCTGGATGGTGCTTAAAAGTATAAACAGATTCTTTATCTATAGAAAATCTGAAACCGAAGTTATTGTTAGAATCTAAAGCAATGGTGTCAATAATGTCATCATTATGTTTAAGAGTGACGTAATTAGTATTTGGGTTAACAATTCTACCACCGACATAAGTTTCCTTATCTTCAGTGTGATTTGTACATGACAAAAAACTTAATATTAGTAATAGGTAGGTATATCTCATAAAAACTGAACAATCCACACAAATCTAACTTTACCAAATCGTTGAATATGTTAACTCACAGTTAAAAAAGCAGTTTTGTTAATCCTTCATGAATTGTCATAAATTGATTACTTTTGCAAAAAATTAGATTTATTATGCTTTCAGTTTCAAATCTTTCTGTGCAATTTGGTAAACGTATTCTTTTTGATGAAGTCAATACGACCTTTACCACTGGGAATTGCTATGGTATTATTGGTGCCAATGGTGCTGGAAAATCAACGTTCCTAAATATCATTTCTAACAAAATGGATCCCACTTCTGGCAATGTCACCTTAGAGTCTGGTAAACGGATGTCTGTCTTGGAACAAGATCACTCCATGTTTGATAATTATAATGTCCTAGAGACGGTCGTAATCGGGAATGAGCCGCTTTACAAGATCAAAAAGGAAATGGATGAGATCTATGCCAAAGAAGATTTTAATGATGCTGATGGTGAACGCGTTGGAGTCCTTCAAGTTGAATTTGAAGAAATGGACGGTTGGAATGCCGAGAGTAATGCCGCTGCCCTACTTTCTAATTTAGGTATAGAGTCAAGTTCTCACTATACATTGATTAAGGACTTAGATGGACCACAAAAAGTGAGAGTACTCTTAGCTAAAGCTATTTTTGGAAATCCTGATGTATTAATTATGGATGAGCCTACCAACGATTTAGATTATGAAACTATATCTTGGTTGGAGAATTTCTTAGCAAACTTCAATAACACCGTTATTGTGGTTTCTCACGACCGTCACTTCTTAGATGCGGTTTGTACTCATATCTCTGATATAGATTTTGGAAAAATCAACCATTATAGCGGTAACTATACCTTTTGGTATGAGTCGTCTCAACTCGCTGCCAAGCAACGTGCACAGCAAAACAAAAAGTCTGAAGAAAAGAAAAAAGAACTTCAACAATTTATTGAGCGTTTTAGTGCTAACGTGTCTAAGTCGAAGCAAGCGACGTCGAGAAAGAAAATGTTGGACAAATTGGACTTCCAGAATATCAAACCTTCGAATAGAAGATATCCTGCTATTATTTTTGAAAAAGAAAGAGAAGCTGGAGATCAAATTTTACATGCTGAAAACCTATCGGCTAGCATAGACGGTGAAGTCATTTTTAAAAATGTTCACATCAATTTAAACAAAAGTGATAAAGTGGTCTTTTATTCAAAAGATTCTCGTGCTACCAGTGCTTTATATGAAATCATCAATGGCAATGCAGAACCAGATACAGGCTCTTATAAATGGGGAGTCACGACCAATCAATCCTACTTACCTAACGACAATAGTGACTATTTCGAAAGTAAATTTTCTCTTGTAGATTGGCTAAGACAATGGGCTAAAACTGAAGAAGAGAGAGAGGAAGTTCACATCCGTGGGTTTTTAGGCAAAATGCTTTTTAGTGGCGATGAAGCACTAAAGACTTGTAATGTACTTTCTGGAGGTGAAAAAGTAAGGTGTATGGTTAGTAGAATGATGATGACTAGAGCCAATGTTTTGATTTTAGATGAACCTACCAATCACTTAGATCTTGAAACCATAACCGCTTTCAATAATTCTTTAAAGAATTTCAAAGGAAATATTTTACTTACTACTCATGATCATCAATTTGCACAAACAGTAGGTAATAGAGTGATTGAACTCACACCTAATGGCATCATTGACAAATTTTCAACATTCGATGAATACATGTCGGATCCCAAAATCAAAGAACAACGTGAAAAGATGTATGCCGTAGAAGCCTAAAAGCCAATACATCATCAACTAAAAAAGACTTCGAGATTCGAGGTCTTTTTTAGTTGATAAAGGAGATTAAATTTTATCTATAAATCTTTTGCTCATTCACCCAGTTTTGATAGATCCGAGCATTGCGGTTATGCTGTGCATAAGTTTTAGCAAATTTATGATACCCCATATTTTCTGTATCAGCAACGAAATACAAATAGTCATGAGATTCTGCATTCAGCACAGCGTCTATAGAAGACACATCCGGCATAGCGATAAGCCCTGGAGGTAATCCTTTGTTCTTGTAAGTGTTATAAGGAGAGTCCAAATCTAAATCCTTATACAAAACACGTTTAATTGGAGTTTCAAAATCTTGATTTTGGTTTTGGATGGCAAAAATTACCGTAGGGTCTGCTTGTAACTTCATTCCAATGCGAAGTCTATTTAAATAAACTCCAGCAACCTTAGGTCGCTCCTCTACTTTAGCGGTTTCTTTTTGAACTATAGCCGCTAAAGACATGACTTCTGTAGGTGTCAAATTGAGAGCGTTAGCCTTTTTAGTTCGGCTTGTATTCCAAAATTCAGTATAATAATTGACCATTCTATCCCGAAATTCTTCTCCAGAGGTATTCCAGTAAAATTCGTAGGTATTTGGAATATAAAATTTTAGGCTTTCTAGAGCTGTTATTTGTAGAGAATCCAAAAAAGTACTATCCACCATTGCAGATAATAGAGATATGCTGTCGGCTTCAATTTGTTCTGCAATTCTTCCAGAAAGTTCTTCTAGCCTATGTTGGTTGTTAAAGCTAACTTGTATGGGAACATTCCTAGATCGTAAAGTGTTGACAATTTTGTTATTATTCATTCCTTTTTCCAACACAAAATGACCGGCTCTTATTGAATTTTGATAGCCTTTCTTTTCTGCCACAGTAATAAAATCCTCTGTGTTTCTAAGTAAAGGATGAATCTGATCAACAACCTGCTGAAGACTACTCCCTGTTAAAATATAAACCGATTGCTTTTCAGTTTCGAAAGTGGTATTTGGAGAGAAAATAGTTGTGTAAATAGCGTAACTTATAACACCTAGAATAACTAGACCTACCGCAGAAGCTGCGATTAATATTTTTTTAATGTACATGCATTATTTTTTGAAGTAAATATTCACTTTGAAATTTACCAGCATTAAATCTCCAATCTTTCTTAAGACCAATTTCTTCAAATCCAAAGCTTTTAAAAAGCCTTAAACTATTTTTGTTATTTTCTATAATTGAAGCGAATATTTGATGCAAATCCAAGACATCAAAAGTATAATCTAACATCAATTCCAAAGCTTCTGTACCATAACCTTTAGCCTGGTAATCCTTAAGAATTAGAATACCAAGACCGGCTCGCTTATTCTTAGGATCAAAATCATAAAGATCTATAAATCCAATAGGTTGCTTATTATGCAAGGCAATAACCAGTCGCATTTGCTTAACTTCATAAATATCTTTGTAAGCATTTTGTAAGTACTCTTTTAAGACCGATCTAGAGAAGGGCTGAACCGTATCACTTAAATACCAAAAGTGTTCATCATTTTCCACCAGCTCAAGAAAATCCAAATCTTCTAAGATCAAGGCTCTAAGTAAAATGTGTGAACTTTTAAGTTTTATCATTATAATTTCCTTCAAATACGAATGTAGCAGGTCCCTTTAACCAAATATTTTTAGCTGCATTTAAACCTTCAATTTCAAAATCAACTTCCAAAGATCCGCCTTTAGTAAGAACCTTCACCGGCAAATCTTCAACTTTATTGGCCATTTTTGATGTTATAGCTGCAGCAGTAACTCCGGTGCCACAAGAATAGGTTTCATCTTCCACTCCCCTTTCATAGGTTCTTACATGGACATCTCCGTCAATAACTTGAATAAAGTTAACATTGGTTCCTCCTATAGCCTCATAGTTGGGAAGATTTCTTATTCTGCGACCCTGTGCAAAAACATCAAAATCTTTCACATCATCCACAAAAGCTACGTGGTGTGGAGAACCTGTATTCATAAAAGAAGCTTCTCTACTTAAATTTACAGTGGGAACGTCTATCATTTTTAAACTGACTGTTTCCCCTTTAATTATAGCAGAATGTAAGCCATCTACAGCTTCAAAAGTTGTTTCAGAATCGATAATGCCAAGTTGTTTTGCAAAAGCAACTATACATCTCCCACCATTCCCACACATGCTGCTTTCTTTGCCATCTGCGTTAAAATAAATCATTTTGAAATCTGAAATAGAATCGGATGGATTTTCCAGTAAAATAAGACCGTCCGCTCCTACACCAAATCGTCTATCACATAAGCCTTGGATGAATTTGGCATCGTTTTTGAAAATTGGGATCCTGTTATCAATAAGTACAAAATCGTTTCCCGTTCCCTGATATTTAAAGAAATGTAAGTCCATTAATAGTAATTGTAATCTGCAAATATAGGATAATAATAAGGGAAACGCTTGGGTTAAAAATGGGTTAAATTCATTCTTAATATAAAGACATAAAGTAATTTTAAATTCACTAAAATAATACTAGTCATGAAAAAAAACATTAAATTTTTTGTTCTAGCTCTAATGGTCAGCTTTCTTAGCATTGGTGTATATAAAATCTTTTTTGAGGCACCGCCCTTAATTTCCGAATCTTACCAAGTACCCTGGCAACAAGATAGTATGAATCCAACAGCGCAGCTTACTTCAGCTCTAGAAGAAAAGTCTGAATTAAATTTCACTGAGGCTGCAGAAAGAACCGTAAACGCCGTTGTTCACGTAAAAAATGTAGCCACTACAAGGCAACCTAGAAGTTTATTTGACTACTACTACGGAAGCGGAGAAACTCAAAAAGCAATAAGAGGTGCCGGATCCGGAGTAATCTTGAGTCCCGATGGATTAATAGTCACCAATAATCATGTGATTAAAGGAGCCTCTGAACTTCAAGTCACCTTAAATAATAACAAAACCTATGTGGCAGAAGTCATCGGCACTTCATCTCAAAACGACATTGCTTTATTAAAAATAGACGCGACAAATTTGGATTATCTCCCTTTTGGAGATTCCGATCAAATTAAGGTTGGCGAGTGGGTCCTAGCCGTTGGTAATCCATTTAACCTCACCTCTACAGTAACTGCAGGTATTGTAAGTGCAAAGGCTAGAGATTTGAGTGGAAGTGATGATCAATTTCAGTCTTTTATACAAACAGACGCCGCAGTGAATCCTGGAAATAGCGGTGGTGCTTTGGTTAACACACGAGGAGAACTCATAGGTATTAACACCGCCATCACTTCTCAAACCGGCTCCTTCGTAGGCTATTCTTTTGCTATTCCAAGTAACAATGCCAAAAAAATAGTTGAAGATTTAATCGAATTTGGTAATGTAAGAAAAGCAGTACTAGGGATTAGAGGAACCGACTTGAGTAGCGAGACAGCAAAACAACTGGAAATCGAAATATCACAAGGCTTTTATATCGATGGAGTAGACCCTAAAGGTGGTGCCTATAAAGCAGGTCTTAAAAAAGGTGATATTATTAAATCTATCGATGATATTAAAATCAGAAAGTTTGCAGATATGACAGGTTACTTAAGTTCGAAAAATCCAGGAGAAACTGTGACTATTACTTACTTGAGAAATAATAACGAACGTGAGTCTAAAGTAACCTTGGATATCTTTAAAGTCTACCAGATTGAAGATATCGGTTTAGAAGTATCAGAGATTTCAGAAGATCAACTTCAAAAATATGGTGCGTCTTCGGGCGTTGTCATCAGTAAGGTTTTACCAAATAGTTTTACTAAAAACGATATCACGGGTGTATTGATTACTAAAATTAATGACAAGGAGGTTTACACAATTGAAGATGTAAAGTCTATCATAAAAAATAAAAATCCTGAAGAACCTATGCTAGTGACCTTTCTAACCCCAAAAGGACAAGAAAAAACGTATGTATTTAGGTAAATGGAATTAGCTTTTTCAATTCAAAATAAAACTCTCAATCTCATAGATTGGGAGTTTTTTAATTTTACTTTCCTATTCACTGAGTTGTACCCATTAATAGGTTATGAATTCCTATATTTGCGCTTTTATTAAATTCAACAGAATGATCAAACTTCACGATTTAGAATTCGAACCCTATCTAGGTCCTGAAAAGATTCAAGATACTGTAAAGCAACTCGCTGAAGAACTTTCCAAAGACTACTCTTCAAAAACTCCTATTTTCTTAGGAATTTTAAATGGTGCCTTTATGTTTTTATCTGACTTATTGAAATATTACAAAGGAGATTGTGAAGTCAGTTTTACTAAATTAGCTTCCTACAAAGGAACTTCTTCTTCGGGTGAAGTGAGCACATTGCTTGGAGCGGGAAACTTGAAAGACAGAGACGTTATTGTAATTGAAGATATCGTAGATACAGGACTTACGCTAGAACATATTGTTAGTCAATTAAAAAAAGAAGGGGTAGCTTCCTTCAAAATAGCAAGCCTATTTTTTAAGCCAGAAGCTTATAAGAAATCCCTTCCTATAGATTATGTTGGGCTGGAAATTCCAAATAAGTTTATCGTAGGTTATGGATTGGATTATAATGGATTAGGAAGAAATTTGCCAGAAATATATCAACTTAAATCAAGTATAGATGATTAACATCGTGTTATTTGGCCCTCCAGGCGCTGGAAAAGGAACACAAGCAGAACACCTTAAGGAGAAATATGGACTTGTACATATTTCAACAGGAGATTTGTTTAGGTACAATATCAAAAATGAAACTGAACTTGGAAAACTAGCCAAATCTTATATGGATAAAGGTGCTTTAGTTCCCGATGAAGTCACCATTAAAATGCTCAATGCCAAAGTTGAAGACCATCTCGATAGCAAAGGGTTTATTTTTGATGGGTTTCCAAGAACTCAATCACAAGCTAAGTCTTTAAACAAATTAATGATTTCAAAAAACTCTCAAATTAACTCAATGGTCGCTTTAGAAGTTGCAGATGGTGTTATTGTTGAGCGGTTATTGGAACGAGGCAAAACCTCGGGGCGTAAAGACGATGCCAGCGAAGAAGTGATTCGCAACAGAATAAAAGTATATTATAATGAAACGGAAATTCTTAAGGAATTTTACAAAAAAGAGGATAAATACTTTGGTGTGAATGGTGTGGGCTCAATTTCTGAGATTACTCAACGCATCAGTAAAGTCATTGACTCTTTATATAAATCGAGCATTTAGCTTACTATTATGACAGAAGGTAACTTTGTAGACTATATCAAAATACACTTAAAATCTGGAAATGGAGGAAAAGGCTCCGCGCATATGAGACGGGAAAAATATATCCCGAAAGGTGGTCCAGACGGTGGTGATGGTGGTCGTGGTGGTCATATCATTTTTAAAACGAATAAAGATCTCTGGACCTTGTTTCATCTTAAGTTTAAAAGACACATTAGAGCTACACATGGAGGACACGGTGGTAAGGAAACCAGTACGGGTGCAGGAGGTGAGGATCAGTACATAGAAATCCCACTAGGAACAGTTATCCGTGATACAGTAACTAATGAAGTTATTAAGGAAATGACGGAGCATGAAGAGGAATATATCGTTGCACAAGGTGGAATGGGTGGTAAAGGTAATTCTTATTTTAAAAGTTCGACCAACCAAACTCCACGCTATGTTCAACCCGGTATTCTTGGTCAAGAACTAGATATTACTTTAGAGCTCAAACTTCTTGCAGATGTTGGATTGGTTGGATTTCCAAATGCAGGCAAGTCCACTTTACTTTCAGTTATAACCGCTGCAAAACCAAAAATTGCAAATTACGAATTCACCACACTAAAGCCCAATTTGGGTATTGTACAATACAGAGATTACAAAACTTTTGTAGTTGCAGACATTCCTGGAATAATTGAAGGAGCTGCAGAAGGAAAAGGATTAGGATATAGGTTTTTAAGACATATTGAAAGAAATTCAACCTTATTATTTCTTATTCCTGCGGATGCTGGAAGCGTTAAAAAACAATATGAAATCTTATTAGATGAACTTAGGCGTTATAACCCTGAACTCTTGGACAAGTCTAGAGTTATTGCGATTACCAAGTCTGATCTTTTGGATGATGAGCTAAAAACTGAATTGGCTGAAGAAATTGAACATGCGTTTGATACTATTCCACACGTCTTTATCTCATCTATCGCACAGCAAGGATTACAACCTCTGAAAGATTTGTTATGGAAAACATTGAACGAAGATAAGATTAAGAAAGCTTAGGTAGTCTTATTTCAAAGGTAGTCCCCTTCTCTGCAGAACTGGTTAAAACCCGAATTTTACCATAATGATAATCTTCTACAATTCGTTTAGAAAGTGAGAGTCCAAGACCCCACCCTCTCTTTTTTGTGGAATAGCCAGGCTGAAAAATAGTTTTAAATTTTGAAGCTGGAATTCCTTTTCCAGTATCCTTGATATGGATTTTAAATCCATTCTTTTCTTCAAATAACAGAAGACTTAGTTCCCCCCTACCCTTCATAGCATCGATAGCATTTTTGGTGAGATTTTCTATCGTCCAACTTAAAAGGACTGGATTCAGTTTACAAGTGAGTTCCTTATCTGGTAGCTCAACTGAAAATTCAATCAATTTAGAACTTCTATCTCTTAGGTAATTAAAAGAATGTTCCACCACTGTATTAAGGCTAGCCTTTTCTAAGGTGAGCTTTGAGCCTACTTTAGAAAAACGCTCCGTAATTGTTCTTAGGCGATCTATATCTTTTTCAATTTCCTTAATATAGTCTGGATTGACATTTTCTGATCTTAAAATTTCCATCCAACCCACAAGTGAAGATAGTGGTGTGCCTATTTGGTGTGCAGTTTCTTTAGCCATCCCTGCCCAAAGTTTATTCTTCTCACTATTTTTTGCAGTGATATAATACAGGTAAATTAACCCTAGCAAAAGAAAAATAATAAGCAAAAGGATGAAGGGATAATATTTAATTTTAGTGAGCACAGCAGAATCACTATAATATAAATATTGCTTACCAACCTTATCTAAGTCAATGACTATAGGTTGATTTTGGGCTTTAACAGATTCAAAATATCGCCTGAGTTTTGTAGAGTCTTTTGAAATGCTTTCTGGAATATTATTAACTTCCTTAAATTGATTGGACTCATCAACAATAAACATAGGAATATCATTATTGGCATTCAATATCTCCAGTTCGAGATTCAAATCTTGCTCTTCTCCTGCTTTATTTATCGATTCTTGGGCGTAAGACCATATCCTCATTTTTTCTCGCTCTTCCTGTTTCACACCCTCATAAAACACAGAAATATTCCAGACAACAACCCCAATAACAACAAAAGAAGTAATTAGAATAAAAAGTCTAGCGTAGACGGTGTTTTCAAAAAATTTCATGGATTTATTATTTACACAATAATAACGAAAAGCGATATGATGTAGTATACTTCTTTTAAAAATGAAATTTTTTGGAAAAGCACTCACCACAGTAAGTAATTCTCTTATTTTTGTGTCATGACACATTACTTCTCATCCGACTTTAAACTTGGTATTTTAGGTGGAGGACAGCTAGGTAAAATGATGCTGTACGACACTAGAAAACTTGATATCCAAACCTATGTTATGGATCCAAACCCAGAGGCACCCTCAAAAATTGCTTGTAACCATTTTGAGACTGGTGATCTTATGGATTACGACCGTGTCATGGAATTTGGAAAACAAGTTGACGTACTGACTTTTGAAATTGAATTTGTAAATGTCAAAGCCTTAGAAGACCTAGAGGCTTCCGGGGTAAAAGTATACCCCTCTGCTGCTACTCTAAATAAAATTCAAAACAAATCTGTACAAAAGGAATTTTATAAAGCCAACCAAATACCTACAGCAGATTTTACGACTTATCCATCTCTAGAGGCTTTGAAAAAAGATGTTTCTGAGGGAAAAGTCAAATTCCCCTTTGTTTGGAAAAGCAGTACAGGAGGTTATGATGGAAAAGGAGTAAGTGTTATTAAATCTGAAAAAAATCTAGAGGCTTTGCCCAATGGTGAATGTCTTACTGAAGAGTTGGTAGATTTCAAAACTGAAATCGCTATTATAGTAGCAAGAAATGTCTCTGGAAATATCAAAACTTATCCGGTGGTGGAGATGGAGTTTAACCCCGATACCAACCAAGTGGAATATGTGCTTTGCCCAGCAAGAATAGAGCCTTCTATTGCTGAGAAAGCAAGAAATTTAGCACAATTAGTATCCAATAGATTTGAACATGTAGGCTTGTTGGCCATAGAAATGTTTCTAACTCAAGACGATGATATCATTGTTAACGAAGTTGCTCCAAGACCACACAATAGTGGTCATTTTAGCATTGAAGGCAGTTATACAAATCAATTTGAACAACACTTAAGAGCAATCCTCGATTTACCTTTAGGAGAGACTTCCAGTAAAACCAACTCGGTTATGGTCAATTTAGTTGGTGAAGAAAACCACACTGGAGATGTGGTTTACCAAGGCATCCAAACCATTATGGATATGCCAGGGGTAATTCCTCATATTTATGGTAAAAAACAGACACGCCCTTTCCGAAAAATGGGACATGTCAACATTATCCATAGCGATATAAAAGAAGCTCGAAAAATTGCCGAACACGTCAAATCCACAATTAAAGTTATTTCTAAACACTAAAGCTATGGGTAAAGTTGCTATTATCATGGGAAGTAAAAGTGATCTTCCTGTTATGCAGGGGGCTATTGATATTTTAAAAGACTTTAAGATTGAAATAGAAGTCGATATCATATCCGCTCACCGAACACCTGAACTTATGATGGAATTTGGAAAACAAGCTCACCATAGAGGAATAGATGTTATTATTGCCGGGGCCGGTGGCGCTGCTCATTTACCAGGCATGGTAGCTTCTTTAACGCCGCTTCCCGTAATAGGTGTGCCTGTAAAATCGAGCAACTCCATAGATGGGTGGGACTCTATTCTTTCCATTCTGCAAATGCCTAATGGCGTTCCAGTGGCTACAGTCGCACTTAATGGGGCAAAAAATGCAGGTATATTAGCCGCTCAAATCCTAGGAGTGAAGGATCAAAGTATCCAAGAAAAAATATTAAATTATATGAATCAACTCACAGTAAAGGTTCAGGAAATGAGAGATGATCTTTAGTATTAAGGTAAAAAAGAAGTCGGTTAACAAACAAAAAACTAAATATTTAAAAACATGAGAGTCAGCTTTAGCCTATTATTAATTATCCTTTTAATGATTTCATGTAACGCACCAAAGGTATTTACCGACTATGCCGCAGAAACCAATTTTGAAGAATACAAAAATTTTAATTTTTATGCTATAGAAAATTCTGGCCTATCGCCTTTAGATGAAGACCGGGTTTACGTCACTCTAGTAGATAGTCTAGTTGGTAAAGGTTTTGAAGAAAAGCTTATTCCAGACTTCAAAATCAATTTCTTCGCTGAGGTATTTAATCAAACTTCAAATAGCAATTTTGGAATAGGCATTGGAGGTTATGCTGGTGGAATAGGAACTACGGTCTCTCCACAAAACTCTAAACGAACCATTGCTCTGACTGTAGAATTTGCAGATGGATTAACCAATAGTTTATTTTGGCAAGGAGTCGTAGAAGCACGCTTTAAGGAAAATTTAAAAGGTAAAGCTAGGGAGAAATTTATTCAAAGCCTTGTTAGCGAAATACTTCAAAAGTATCCACCAGAATCAGAAAAATAATTTATCAACTTATAGAGATTTAAGTAAACCCTATAAGGACCCCGCTGGTTTTTTAAATCAGCCTTATACCAACCTATCCTTCAAATGTTGCATTTTATCTTTTGCTTTTTCTTCAAAAGCCTAAGAACTCATTTTTCAAAACAATAGGCTTAAGACTTTGAGTTGTTATACAGAGATTTTATAATTCCATCGACAAGACCAATCTTAGGCACATGTACAGATTTCGATCTACTCCATTTCATTGCTGATAAATAAATCTTTGTCGCAGGTATGATCACATCTGCTCGATCTTCGTTTAAGCTCAACTCCGAAATTCGCTCTTCATAGGTCAAAGAGTTTAAAAGTTGGTAGTAAGAACTTAAGTAGAGATAGGACAAGGGGTTTCCTAGCTTTTTATTGCTGGATTTAAAAATGTTATTGATATTTCCACCAGATCCCACCATTTCAATTCTAGAATACGGTTTGGTAATAAACCTTACCCAAGCCTCCGCTTCCTCCCAGACATCATCATTTATAGTATTGTTTAGAATACGAACTGTCCCTAGTTTAAATGACCTAGAATCGATGATTTTCCCGTGAGAAAACAAAGTAAATTCTGTACTTCCTCCACCCACATCAACATACAGATAAGTTTTATTGTTACCGACTAAAGTATGCAAGTCTGAGGCCGCAATAATAAAGGCTTCATCACTTCCATCAATTATTTCAATATCGATGTTGGCCTCTTTAGAGATTAAGTTTACCATAGCTTCACCATTTTTCGCATCTCTCATTGCAGAAGTTGCGCAAGCCCTATAGTCTTCAATTTTATGAGATTTCATCAATAAACCAAAAGCTTTCATGGTATCTACTACCCGTTGGCTGTTTTCATCTGAGATATAGGCTTTTGTAAACACATCTTGACCAAGCCTTATAGGCACTCTGACTAATGATGTTTTTTTGAAAGTTACTGGTTTATTATCTGGTTCAGTGATGGTAGAAATTAAAAGCCTAACGGCATTAGATCCAATGTCGATGGCTGCAAATTTTTTTATCGAAAGCATATACGATTACTATTTAGTTTCTGCGGCTTGCAGTTTATTTTTATAATACGAGTAAGTTTCAAATTGACTTCTAAAATCTGGTCCAGACTTTGGCCTATAAGCGTTTTCTCTATTAGAAGAGAAATCCCTTGCTTTTACATTATCCTTCCAAGAAATATTAAAGGTCTCTATCAGTTCTTGTTTAATGTCATTATCGTAAATAGGGCAAGTCACCTCGACTCTATGGTCTATGTTTCTAGTCATCCAGTCTGCAGAAGAGATGAATACCACTGGGTTATTATCATTCTCAAAAATATAAAGTCTAGGATGCTCCAAAAATTTATCAACGATACTTATAGATTCAATGTTATCGCTCATACCTGACACTTGAGGGATAAGGCAGTTTATTCCTCTTATAATCAATTTGATTTTTACACCAGCTCTACTAGCCTCATAAAGTTTATCGATCATTCCGTAATCTGATAAACTATTCATTTTAATAGAAATCCCAGATTTTTTTCCTTCTTGTTGATTTTGAATTTCTTGATCAATCAAAATTGAAAATTCTGTCCTCGTGTAGTGAGGCGAAACAATAAGGTGCTTGTATTTTTTAATTTTATAATTCACTTCAAAGAAATCGAAAACCTTGATGATATCTTTTAGAATCCCTTGGTGTGCAGTAAACAAAGTATAATCTGTATAAACCTTTGCTGTTTTCTCATTAAAATTCCCCGTACTTATAAAACCATAATATTTTATTTTCCGATTTTCTAAGCGTTCAATAATACAGGTTTTGCAATGTACTTTAAGACCCGTTACCCCAAAAATGAGCTTAACGCCTTCTCTTTCCATTTTCTCTGCATACTTTATGTTATTGGCTTCATCAAAACGGGCTTGAAGCTCGATAGAAACGGTAACTCGTTTTCCATTTTTAACCGCATTTATCAAGGAACTCGCTATATGAGAAACAGATGCCAATCGATAAATTGTAATCTTTATTGACTTTACTTTAGGATCTAGTGCGGCCTCTCTTAAAAATTTGACGGTATAAGAAAAAGTTTGATAAGGAGTGTATTGCAAGAAATCCTTTTTAGAAATTTTTTCCAATAAACTCCCCTGGATTTCAAGTCCAGGAATTGGAAGAGGTACTATTCTATCGTACAATAAATGGGTAGCACCAAGGTCTGGAAAATTCATGTAATCTCTTCGATTATGGTACTTTCCTCCAGGAATTAGACTATCGGTAGTCTCAATTTCCATTTTATTCAATAAAAAGTCCAAAGTATCTTGTTCAATTTCTTTATCATACAAAAATCGAACTGGGTCGCCCTCTAGCCTATCCTTTACACTATCCATAAGCTTTTCTATATAGCTTTTGCTCAAATCCCCTTCAAGATCCAACTCAGCATCCCTTGTAATTTTAATCATATGCGCAGAGATACTGGTATAATCGAAAATATTGAAAATGACATTGAGGTTAAATCGAATTAAATCATCCAAAAGAATAACATACTTCTTTCCGTCGTCAGAAGGAATTACAACAAAGCGTTCTACACTCGACGGAATCTCTATTAAAATATATCTATTTGACAACCTGTCTTTTTGAAACTGAACCATTTTCACAGCTAAATAAGCTTTTAAATCTGTCAAATTTGGAACTTTGTCAATATCATTCAACATTATTGTGACTAGGGCTGGACTCACTTTTTCTAAGAAAAATTCTTTTAAAAATTCAGCTTGATCCAGTGTGACTTCTGTTTCGTCGATGATAAAGATATCATGGTCCTTAAGTTGATGCTGGATAGAGGCCAAAATATCTAAGCTTTCTGCTTGATTTTTGATCACAATTTGTGTGATTTCTTTTAGCAGTCTACCAGCATTAAAGCCGCCCAAAACTTTCTTACCTGATTTACCAGCTAGATCTATTCGCTTTACAGTGGCATAGCGTACTTTAAAAAATTCATCTAGATTATTAGAGAAAATCCCAAGAAATCGGAGTCGTTCAATTAAGGGAACGGATGGGTCTGCTGCTTCTTGTAACACTCGCTGATTGAATTTCAACCAACTTAATTCTCTATTATCGTATCTATTGTGATGCATTATCTCAAATGTTTTGGAAATAAGTATAAATTGGTTTGCCCTGACTGGACTTTCTTCCATGAATCAATTTCAAAAAGGATACTTACAAGACCCGTTGTAGGCAAGTTTTGTATAGGTAAACTTCCCAAAGTATTAACAAGCTCAGTATAGGCTGGATTATGGCCGAAGAGCATTATAGTTTCAACTTCATCACTTCTCTTACTTATAAACTTTAAAACATCGTTTGCATTGAAAGTATAGAGCTCGGGTTTGATATGAAAGTGATTCTCTGTTATGTGTAACTCTTTTTTGAAGAGTTCCGCAGTAGTTAATGCTCTTTTAGCATCACTCGTAAAGACCTCGACAGGAAAATCTTTATAACTTTTAAAAGCAGAAATAACATGTTCTGCATCTTTAAATGCACGGCTTGATAAAGGCCTTTGCCTATCTTCTACAGGAGAATCCCAAGATGATTTTCCGTGCCTTACAAAAATTATTCTTTTCATATTACGGAGCTAAACGTTCAATCTTCCAATCTAAATCATCAATTAGAGTAAACCTGAATCTGTCGTGAAGTCGATTAGGTCGACCTTGCCAAAATTCCATACTCTGTGGTCTCACTAAAAAGCCTCCCCAACTTTTTGGTCTTGGGACTTCTTTATTTTGGTATTTGTCTTCAAGGGATTTTAGTTCATTTTCCAAAACTTCTCTATTTTCGATTATCTCACTTTGATTGGATACCAGAGCACCAAGTTGACTCCCTTTAGGTCTTGATGCAAAGTAATTGTCTGAAACAATGTCTGGAAGCTTTTCCGCCAAACCTTTTATAATGACTTGTCGTTCCATATTTGGCCAAAAAAAAGATAAGCAAGTCTTAGGATTATCAATCAAGGCTTTGCCCTTTTCACTCTCGTAATTGGTATAGAATACAAAGCCATTTTCATCGTAATACTTTAAAAGTACGATTCGGCTTTTCGGAAAATCGTCTGCTCCAATTGTAGAAACAGTCATAGCATTTGTCTCATCTGAACCGCCTGATTTTTCAACATCGTTGAACCATGATCTAAACTGCTGTAGTGGATTTTGATTTAAATTTCCTCTATCCAAACTCGATTTTTCGTAAGATTTTCTGTAATCGTGTAAATTGTTGTCCATGCTAGCAAATTAAAAAATTAATGGATGAGAAACAATGTAATTCATAAAAGATTCCTGCTAATCGTACCTGAATATTTTTCCGGTTTCCGCGTTTTCAGCATTATCAAAAACCACTTTAGCCTCTTTTTCAAAGAGAGATAAATCTTTATAACGCGCCGAAAAATGACCTAAAATTAATTTGTGAACTTGTGCTTTTTGTGCAATAATCCCCGCCTGTTTTGCAGTGGAGTGTTTGGTCTTGTTGCACAAGTGTTCCTGCTCCTCAAGAAAAGTAGATTCATGATATAGCAAGCTCACACCTGTAATTTGAGGAACTATATTTGGTTTAAAAGCCGTATCGCTGCAAAAGGCATAGCTAAGCACAGGTTTGGGATCTTCAGTTATATCTTTATTGTTTATCAACTCTCCATCTTTGGTTTCGACATCTTTACCCTTGACGATACTTTTATAATAAGCCTTATCGATATTTAGATCAAGAACTTTGTCGATGAGAAGTTTACGGTCGCCAACTTTAGCCTTAAATAGAAATCCATTGGTATAAATTCTATGGTCTAATGGAATGGTTTCTACTGTCAATTTCTCATTATCCAAAATCATTTCAGACTTTGAAGACGATAGAGTATGGAAAATTAAGGGGTAAGACATATAAGAATGACTGGCTTTAAACTGTAACTTTAGAATCTCCTCCAAACCTTTGGGAGCATGAATATGAAGTTCTGCAGTTCTACTTAATAAACTGAAGGTAGATAGAAGTCCTATGAGACCGAAATAATGATCTCCATGTAAATGAGAGATAAAAATATGGCTCAAGCGAGAAAATTTTACTTTTTGCTTACGGAGTTGAACTTGTGTTCCTTCCCCACAATCAATGAGCATAAGCTCCCCATTTATATCAAGAATTTGAGCTGTGGGATGAGCATTTGCTCTAGGGGTAGCAGAATGGCAACCTAAAATGGTGAGTTGCATCATCTTAAAAGCCTAAATCTCTTTCGAGCTCTTCTAAACCAATGAGGTCCTCGGCTTCTTGCAGAGTTGGAACGACATGTATCTCCTCTGGAACTAAATCTATGTTGATAGTATCATTAACAATCACAAAGGATTTTTTTCCTTTTCGATGAGTAATCGATAATTTTAAAAACATAAGAAGCTCTTCTAAAGTGAGCTCTCCATACTTGGTGATGTCCGTAACGATGTTTTTATCTTTGAACCGATCTTGTATTTCAGTTAAGAACTCAGCAAAGTCATTGACATCCTCTTTTTCATCTCTAAGTATGGTATAATTATCTTTTTCTTCAGTTTTCATATTGCTTAATTTTTGAAGCTAATAGATACATGACTGCCATCCGAATAGCGACACCGTTTTCTACTTGATTAAGGATTATGGAATGTTCAGAATCGGCTACATCACTAGTAATCTCAACGCCTCTATTAATAGGGCCAGGATGCATAATCGTGATAGGTTTGCTAAGAGTATCGAGAAGAGCTTTGTTAACTCCATATTGCTGAACATATTCTCTGGTACTAGGAAAATAAGAATGTTCCATTCGTTCATGCTGTACTCTAAGCATATTAGCAATTTCACACCACTCTAGAGCAGCTGCAAGGTTGTATTCAACCTCAACCCCTAAGCTTTCAATATGCTTTGGAATAAGCGAATTAGGACCGCAAACTTTTACTTTAGCCCCCAATTTTTTTAAAGCAAATATATTGCTCAAGGCGACTCGAGAATGCATGATATCTCCAATAATCACGATTTTCTTTCCTTTTACATCACCGTATTTTTCTCGAATTGAATAGACATCTAAAAGAGCTTGTGTAGGATGCTCATGAGCTCCATCACCTGCATTGATAATACTCGCCCCAATATGCTTTGAAAGGAAAACTCCAGCTCCAGGGTTAGGATGACGCATGACGACCATATCTACCTTCATAGCCAAAATATTATTGACTGTATCCACCAAGGTTTCCCCTTTTGTTACTGAGGAAGAGGAGGCAGAAAAGTTAATAATGTCTGCACTCAATCGCTTTTCTGCCAATTCAAAAGACAAACGCGTACGGGTACTATTTTCAAAAAATAGATTAGCAATTGTGATATCTCTTAAACTCGGAACTTTTTTAATCGGTCTATTGATGATTTCTTTAAACTGATCCGCAGTTTCAAAAATAAGGTGAAGATCTTCAGTGGTAAGATATTTTATTCCTAGTAAATTTGAAACACTAAGTTCTTTCATAATTGGCTTTAGTTATTCATAAGATAAATGGCATCTTCTCCGTCATTTTCTTTCCAACACACTTTCACATGTTCATCATTAATGGCGTCTACCTTTCTGCCATTATAATCTGGCTGAATGGGAAGGTGCCGGCTAAATCGTCTATCGATAAGAGTAAGCAATTCAATTTTTGAAGGTCTACCAAAAGATTGTAGTGCAGTTAAAGCGGAGCGAATACTTCGTCCTGTAAAAAGAACATCATCTATCAAGACGACATTTTTATTTTCGACAATAAAATCAATTTCAGTTTCATTAGCTTTTAGCATCTTATCGCCTCTTCTAAAATCGTCTCTATAAAAGGTAATATCGAGTTTACCGAATTTTAAGGCATTCAATCCATAATCTTTGTCTAGGATATGATATAATCTCTGTGCTAAGAAACTTCCTCTAGGCTGAATGCCTATGAGGGCTGAATTTTGAAAATCTTTGTGGTTTTCGACTAACTGACAAGCTAAGCGTTGAAGAATAATGTTGATTTCTTTTCCGCTAAGAAGCAATTTTTGACTCATCCCGATTTTGTTTAGTGACGCAAAAGTAATTAAAATAAGCTGTAATGATAAAAAGTAATTTCACTTTATGATTTAACTAATGAAATTGTGACATTTTGAAAAAATAGTAATAAGATTGTCAAAATTTAGAACTCCATTTGAAAGCTCTACTTAAATACATCGGACCAGGTTTTTTATTGGCAGGCGCAGCTATCGGGGTTTCACATTTGGTTCAAGCTACAAGAGCAGGTGCTGATTATGGCGTAGTTTTAATTTTTGCAATTTTGATTGCTTGTCTTACCAAATATCCTTTTTTGGAATTTGGATCAAGATATGTCTCCTCCACTGGAAAAAATTTAATAGAGGGCTACAGAACTCTTGGGCGATCTTACGTCGTTGTTTTTGCGTTAATCACCATTTTCACTATGTTTATTATCCAAGCCGCTGTAACAATTGTTTCTGCTGGTTTAGCTGAATATTTGTTTGGTTTTGGTTGGTCAAATTTTACTTGGTGTCTAGTATTGTTGATATTCTGCATTCTGATTCTACTTATAGGAAAGTATAAAAGATTGGATTTATTGATGAAAATTGTCATAAGTCTTTTAACCATTTCAACGCTTTTTTCTGTTATCATTGCTGGCTTTCAAGTTGATTTTTCAACCATCAGTTTCAATAAATCTTCCGAATTATGGACCCTTAGTGGTATTGGTTTCATCATTGCATTGATGGGATGGATGCCAATTCCTATAGATGCAGCGGTGTGGCATTCCTTATGGGCAAGAGAAAAAACCCTTCAAACCAAATACCAGCCAAATTCTAGAGAAGCAAGTTTAGATTTTAATATTGGTTATATGTCAGCAACTTTTCTAGGTGTCTTATTCTTTCTGATGGGACTTTTGTTAATGAATAGCAGCGACATAAAATTTGCATCTGCTAGTGTGACTTTTTCTGCACAATTAATAGAAATGTACACTCAAACTCTAGGAGAATGGAGTAGAATTTTAATTGCATTTATTGCTTTTATCACGATGTTCAGTACCACCTTAACGGTAACCGATGCCTTTCCAAGAGTGATGTCAAAATTGGTACAAAGCGAAAAACAAACTCAGAAAAAATTCAATGCTTACCATGTCTTTATATTCATCATACCGATGATAGCGCTTATAATTCTTTATTTTTTGAATAGCACTTTTACAGTTTTGGTAGATTTTGCGGCCGGATTATCATTTTTAGCATCTCCAGTTTTAGCTTGGTTTAATTTGAAATTGATTATTCAGAATAAAAACAAAAATCTTATTAAAATTAGCCCTAACTATATACTGTTTTCTAGAATTTGTTTGTTCTTTTTAGTTTGTTTTGGCTTAGGATATCTAGTTTTTAAATTTTTATCATAAAAAAACCGCTCAAAATTGAGCGGTTTTAGTACCATTAATGTGAATCTATTTTATTTCACTTCTTCGAAATCTACATCTTCAACATCGCTGTCTTCGGCTTTTTTGTCATCACCAGCATCTTTATCTGGTTGTTGAGCTCCTCCACCTTTTTGAGAATCAGCTTGTGCTTTATACATTTCTTCGGAAGCTGTTTTCCAAGCTTCATTTAATTTATCTAAAGCTGGAGTAATTGTCTCTAGTTCTTTAGTTTCGTATGCTGCTTTTAGCTCTTCTAAAGCATCTTCAACAGGCTTTTTATTATCGGCTGAAATTTTATCTCCAAATTCACTCATTTGGCTTTCAGTTTGGAAAATCATAGCATCAGCTTCATTGAGCTTATCTACTTTTTCTTTAGTCTTCTTATCTGCTTCAGCATTAACTTCTGCTTCTTGCTTCATCTTTTTGATTTCCTCTTCAGTCAATCCAGAAGACGCTTCAATTCTGATGTCTTGAGACTTACCAGTTGCTTTATCTGTAGCGCTTACTTTAATAATACCATTGGCATCAATGTCAAAAGTAACTTCAATTTGAGGAGTTCCACGTTTTGCTGGTGGTATACCGTCTAAGTGAAATCTACCAATAGTATTATTGTCTTGTGCCATTGGACGCTCACCCTGTAGAGCATGTATTTCTACACTTGGTTGATTGTCTTGAGCGGTAGAAAAAACCTGAGATTTTTTAGAAGGAATCGTTGTATTAGATTCAATTAACTTGGTCATCACACCACCCATAGTTTCAATACCTAAAGATAATGGAGTCACATCCAATAGCAATACATCTTTTACATCTCCTGTTAACACACCACCTTGGATACCTGCACCTATAGCAACAACCTCATCTGGATTTACACCTTTACTTGGTTTCTTACCAAAAAAGTCTTCAACAGCTTTTTGAACAGCAGGAATACGAGTAGAACCACCAACTAAGATGATTTCGTCAATATCGCTTTTGTTTAAACCTGCAGCTTTAAGCGCTTTTTCACATGGAGTAATGGTTCTTTTAACCAAACCAGAAATCAATTGCTCAAATTTTGATCTAGAAAAAGTTCTTACCAAGTGTTTTGGTCCGCTTTGAGTAGCAGTGACATAAGGAAGATTAATTTCAGTTGAACTAGAAGAAGATAATTCAATTTTAGCTTTCTCAGCAGCTTCTTTCAATCTCTGTAAAGCCATAGCATCATTTCTAAGATCTATGTTTTCATCTTTGATAAATTCTTCAGCTAACCAATCAATAATCACTTCATCTACATCATCACCACCTAAATGCGTGTCACCATCTGTTGCTAATACTTCAAATACGCCATCACCTAATTCAAGGACAGAAACATCATGTGTACCTCCACCAAAGTCAAATACTGCAATTTTTTGATCTTTATCCTTTTTATCCAAACCGTAAGCCAAAGCTGCAGCTGTAGGCTCGTTTATAATTCTGCTTACTTTTAACCCAGCAATCTCTCCAGCTTCTTTAGTCGCTTGTCTTTGAGAATCGTTGAAATAAGCAGGCACTGTAATGACAGCTTCGGTAACCTCATGACCTAAATAGTCTTCAGCAGTTTTCTTCATTTTTTGAAGTATCATTGCCGAAAGCTCCTGAGGTGTATACATTCTACCGTCGATATCTACACGAGCAGTATCATTTTCACCCTTCACCACTTTGTAAGGGACTCTTTTTATTTCTTTTGTAGATTCTGAGAATTTGTTTCCCATAAATCTTTTGATAGAAGCTATCGTTTTTTCTGGGTTAGTGACTGCCTGTCGTTTTGCAGGATCACCAACTTTAATTTCACCATCTTCTACGAAAGCAATTACAGATGGAGTTGTTCTTTTACCTTCAGCATTAGGAATAACAGTTGGCTCATTACCTTCCATTACGGAAACACATGAATTGGTTGTTCCTAAATCTATTCCTATAATCTTACTCATAATTAAATATTTTAATATTCTTAAAAATTGATTTCATTTACAAAAAGTCAATCATTATGCCATCAAAACACCTATGACATACTGTCATATTCAATAATGGCTTTTCTTTCTACACATTTTGAAGAATTATGAATTTAATCTCGAAAAAAACTTGAATATTTGTAGATCGATAAACAAAGCTTAAAAGAAATGAAGAAAATTGAATGTATTAGCGTTTTTGATATGTTGAAAATAGGCATTGGGCCCTCGAGTTCTCATACACTTGGACCGTGGCGTGCCTCTCAACGATGGATAGATGAATTGAAAAAGGATGGACTTATAGATGAAATTGAGAAAATAGAAATTCACTTATATGGTTCTCTGTCCTTAACTGGCAAGGGCCATGCTACAGATATTGCTGCCACACTTGGCCTTTGTGGTCATGATCCTGTAACTATGGATATCAACCTGATAGACGTTGAAATTGACAGGATAAAGAAGGATGGAAATTTAAATTTTAACAAAACACGCTTTATCAACTTCGATTTCAATAACGATATAGTGTTCTTAAAATCATTTAAAGAATTTCATCCTAATGGAATTACATACCTAGGAACTTTAAAAAATGGTAAAACTGTTGAATCCACGTTTTATTCTATTGGTGGAGGCTTTGTTGTAAAGGAAGATAGAGAAAATGCAAAGCAAAAGAACGAAGAACTTAAAAATTTCCCCTTCCAAATAGACTCCGCTTTAAAGCTGATGGAACACTGCAAGGCTGAGAAAAAAATCATTTCTGAAATTGTTCTAGAAAATGAAAAGTCTTTGAGAAGTGAACTCGAAATAGACTCTGGTCTTCAGAAGATATGGGAAACCATGTTGGAATCGATGTACATAGGTTGTCATACAGAAGGCACTTTGCCTGGAGGACTAAATGTAAATAGAAGAGCTGCTAAGATGAACAAGAATTTACTAGCAGATAAGTTTGAAACTTACAGCACACCACAAGAATGGTTAGAGACTATTCGAACTAAAGAAGTCAAATTTAGGCAAATCCTGCAGTGGGTAAGTTGCTTCGCCATTTCTGTAAACGAAGTTAATGCTTCTTTGGGAAGAGTTGTGACAGCACCAACCAACGGCAGTTCTGGAACTATGCCTGCCGTTATGATGTATTATATGGTTATCGAAAACCACGATGCTACTTTTGAAGACCTTAAACGCTTTATGCTTGTTGCAGGCGAAATAGGAAGTTTATTTAAAAAAGGAGCCACTATTTCTGCGGCTATGGGTGGTTGTCAAGCAGAAATTGGTGTGTCTTCCTCTATGGCAGCTGGAGCCCTTACAGAATTGATGGGCGGATCTCCAGAACAAGTTCTAATGGCCAGTGAAATAGCTATGGAGCACCACTTGGGTCTTACCTGCGATCCTATTGCTGGACTTGTTCAAATCCCATGTATTGAGCGCAACGCAATGGGAGCTATAAAAGCGATCAACGCTGCAGAAATCGCAATGGAATCTGACGCTTCAAAGGCTAAAGTTCCTATGGACAAAGTCATTGCAACCATGTGGGAGACGGCTCAAGATATGACCTCCAAATACAAAGAAACCTCCGAAGGTGGATTGGCTATACAAGTAAATATGAGTGACTGCTAATTAAAAACCCCTTTTGAATCTCAATTCAAAAGGGGTTTTTAGTTTATAAGTATCTCTTATTAAGATTTAACCTTCATCAATTCCAAGTCAAAAATCAAGATAGAATTAGCCGGAATAACTCCCCCTACTTCCTGGTCACCGTAGGCTAGGTTTGGTGGGATTACGAATTGAGCTTTCGTCCCTTCTTTCAGCAACAATAAACCTTCATCCCATCCTTCAATAACATGCCCCGCTCCTACTGGAAACTCAATTGGCTCTTTTCTCTTATAAGAAGAATCAAACACATTACCATTGACCAAGCTTCCTTTATAATGAACACTTATGTTTTGACCTTTTTTAGGGTGTGGGCCACTTCCTTCATTAATAATTTGGTAACGCAAACCGCTTTTAGTCTTTTGAAATCCCTTTGAAATAGTTTCTAATTGTTCTTCATGCTCAGCGTTTTGCTTAGCTTCTTTTACATTTTTTGAATCCTTAAAATCTTCAAAACTTTCCAAAGCGTCAAAAGCTTTGGCTTCATCACCAACGCGTTCTATCTCTACAGAGTTTAAAGCATCCTTCATCTCTATGCTATCCACGACATCTTGCCCCTCTAACACATAGCCAAAAACTGTATGCTTACCATCTAACCAACCCGTAGGACCATGAGTGATAAAAAACTGACTCCCATTGGTTCCAGGACCTGCGTTTGCCATGGACAAAACTCCAGCTCGGTCGTGTTTTAATTCGGGATGAATTTCATCATCAAATTGATAACCTGGACCTCCAGTACCGTTGCCCCTAGGATCTCCACCTTGTACCATAAAGTTCTCTATGACTCTATGAAACTTCAAATCATTATAATAAGGGGTTCCTAAGTCTTTTGCTGTATTTTTTATCTTTCCTTCTGCTAATCCTATAAAATTCCCGACGGTGCCGGGAGTTTTTTCAAAGGTCAACTGAACTATAATTTTACCTTTGCTCGTATTAAAATGAGCATATATTCCATTTTCCATAACTTACTTTTTTTGCAAATTTAAGATTAAATCTTATTTAGATGTGGCTATTGTCAAATTAAGTAGTAATTCAGTATTAGAAATAAATAGCTTCAGATAAAATATAATTTAGAATACTGGTTAAATAAATGTAGAATTTGGTATCTATTTTATTTTTAAAATGTGAATTTTTATGAGGTATGTACAAAATATGTAATAAACATTTCAGATAAAATTTAAATTTTTAAAAAAAAATTAATTAAAAGTGAATATTGTTTTAATTTTATATCTAAGAATTATTCTTAATGTATTGATTGTGAATAAAATTTACTTTATTTTTATTTTGAATAAACATAATTTATGCTCAAGTTGATTATTGTGGTACAGATGATAATCCTGCATTGAACTTAAATGACAATAATAATTCCTGTAGTATTCATAATCTTTCAAATTATTTAGGTTTTAACGTCAATACTCATTTATTAACTGAAAATAGCTCTAATACCAAATTATATTTATAATGCCGTATGAATAAATTGAATTATTTTTTGATTGATTGAAATCAAAAATAACTAGCATAGCCTTAGCTACGGTAATTATTTTAGATGAAAAGCAGGCGAAAAAGAAAAGATTTATTGCGTCATTATAGGTCTAATTTGGTATAATATCAAAATTAGCACAAAGGGTATGGTAAATGGAGTTTATATCATTTCTTTAATATACATGGAGGTAAAATTATAGATTCTAAACAACTTATTAAAAAATAAAAAATATGTATTACAGTAAATTAATTATTATGTTCGGAATTATCTTTATTTGTATACATTTTGGATATTCACAAACAACAAAAATTCCTGATGAAAATTTTGAACAAGCACTTATTGATCTCGGTATTGATAGCGACGGCATAGTCAATGGTCAAGTTTTGACCGCTGATATTGTGAATGTAACAGAATTAGATCTATCCGTTGATTCATTTAATGACCCTGATTATTCTGATTTAGATATTACTGGAATTTCAGATTTTACAGCATTAGAAATTCTAAATTTAGGAGAACAACCAATTAATTGGAATATAGACGATGAAAATATACTAAATTCAAATCTTAACTTGAGGGAAATCTATATTAACAAGGAATCTATAGATGTCGGCTACACTATAGCTATTGAAAGTTTAAATCTGGGTAATCTCCAAGATTTAGAATATGTTGACTTGGGAAATGTTTATATCAATTCCATAATTCTAGATAATCCCAATTTTGATTATGAAAATTTGACATTGAATTTATTTACAGACTATGATTTGACCCATAATTTTTGCATTCAAGTTAATGATCCAGTTGCAGCAAATAATAATAATAATCCTCCTTACGATACTTGGACAATAAATTTTAATGATTTCTATACTTCATACAGTTTCACTTCAAATTGCACGTTAAGTACGGATGATTTTGAGAGCTTCTATTCAATTTCACTGTTTCCAAACCCAGTACAGGAACGTTTGTATTTTGAAAATCCGAAGCAGATTACAATAAACGAAGTCGAAATCTTTAATATGGAAGGTAAGTTAGTAAAAACATTTTCTGAAATTAAAAATGGAATCAACTTAGTAAACTTAGGTCGAGGTGTTTATTTTGTAAAAGTGAAAAATCAAAAAACAACAGAAACATTTAAAATTTTGAAACAATAAAAATCTTTAATTCAGGTTAAATAGCATGTTTTTATTCAGTAATATCCTTTTATTTATTGAATGTGTTTTGAACTCTTCTCGATTATCGTAAATATAGATCTCAGTAGCTCCTAAACCGTATTTTTGGTAATCTGCATCGTAAAATTCAACCTGGTCATACCGTCTAAAAAGAGTGTGTAATTCTGCTTTTAGAACACCTTGCCCAACGCCATGAATAAAAACAATGCGTTTTATTCTCTTTTCGAGAGCAAATTCGATTTTCTTTCGAGTGTGTTCTAGTTGAATATTTAGCATTTCAAAATTAGAAAGGTGTCCAGATCTATCGACCAAGTTATGAATATGAAGATCTACTTCCATCGCTGGCTGTTGTCTTTTAGGTTTTTGAGAGGGTTTCTTTGGTTTTCGGTTGAGATCAGCATTCAGTTTTTGAATTAAACTATCGTCTCCCATATCAATATCCAAGTCACCTTCAATCTTTATCACTAACGAAAATGGAACTTTCATTTCGAAGCCATCAGAGGTTTCAAAAGTAACTTCATGGCCTTCTACTTTTATAACAATACCAGACACGTTATCGTCGAGAAGTTCTACACTATCTCCTATCCTAAAATTTCTATTGCTCATCTTCAGAAGATTCTTCGTTATCTTTAGGGTTGTCTCTTGTCCACTGCTTGGTCGAATTATATAAACCCACCATGAGAATAACCAAGCCTCCAATTTTTATAAATACATTATCATCCGTATCGATAAGATCGAAGATAAGAAGACCTGCTCCAATAATAATAAAAGCTGTATAAATAGCTTGTCTTTTAGTATTGATCATGTTTAAAGATTTTTAAAAATCAAAGATAAGTTCAATTTCTGTTTAGAGACAACAATTCCTCTAGGTATTGCCGATCATTGGATAATCTCGGAATTTTATGCTGGCCTCCCAATTTATTATTTTGCTTTAACCAATGCTGAAATAGCTTAGGTCTAGCTTCATGAAGCGTCAATAGATCTAGAGTCATATTATTATAACGCTTAGCTTCATAGTCACTGTTGATGTCTTGTAAATTTTGAATAAAGCATTAGGATTGGCAGGGATTTTATGTTCTCGGTTATGCCAACCCGCTGTATAAAATGCTGGTGGCTTGCCTGCTTCGTCAACATAAACAATGACACCATCAAAACCATAACTTAATGACTTATCCACTTGCTCTTGAACCGTATCTGGTAAAGGTAATATCCATGCTTTTACTAAAATCCAGGGTACGAAATATAATGAGGCTAGGCTTGCCATAATAAATACTATTCTGAGTATTTGCTGTGTTTGTTTCTTCATAATCTTATAATTTTTCTGGCAGTTGTTTCTAATTATTGTTACCTATTATGGTTAATGTGTTTTTAAATTTCTTTAAGGATTTAATTGAATTGGCATAAGCATCTTGATTTTGTTTTATTGTAACCAATCTCGATAAAACCATGTTTTCAAAATATACCTCCTTCCCATAATTTTCTGAAGACATGCCCATAAACCTAAATCTTACATTTGGCATCAAAAAATTTTCATAAAATGCTGCGATTCCTTGATGATCCAAAGATTCAAACCTTTCTATAGGGTGGAATGTTTCGTATGTTTCAGATATAGAATTACGTAAGTTTAAATCGTCAAACAATTTTAGGTCGCCAGAAAACTTTAAATTTTCATAGGTGATCATTATTGGGTAAAATTTATTAGAGGCAAGGAGTACGAATGATTTTAATGATAATTTAGGATTATCGTATTCTTTGTTTTCTAATAATTGAAACAACGTGTCTAGCTCTTTAAGCATTTTAATTGCTTCATTTTCATACTCGGTTAATTGTTTAATGTTGCGATCTGCTTCATCATTTAACTGAATAATATATACATCTCGTAACGCTAAATTGTTTTTATTTTTCGATTGCTCATTAATTGCTAACGCAATAAGGATTCCAATAATTACAAGAATTATTTCTCCAATGGCATAGGCTAGATACTTTCCAAACTTGTTCTCCACTATGAGGTCTTTTCTTATAGTTCTAAAAATTTTTTTCATAATCCAATGGCTTTTTTATGTTCAACACCTCTTTTTTAGAGGTGCTATTATATTCTAATTTGTTGAATTCCCATTTCAGACCAAATAAAGGTCTTAAGAAACCAATCCTTCTAATGATGAATTCGTAAATGAGGTAGCAGGCTAAACCAGTAAAAGTTACGATAGCTATAAATTTTAGCATAATAGGCAGATCCAACGGTAATATAAACAGGGCAACGGTATAGAGTACAAACATGTGAATAATGTACACCGGATAGGCTGCTTGGCTTAAGTAGCTTAAAGTTTTACTGGGTTTGTTTAAGTACTTATAACCAAAACCGAAAACTCCAAATATCCAACAATTAGACTCAATAGCCATGAGGTACCCAGGCGCTTCAAATTCAAATAATCCTAATCTAATCCCATACATAATAATCGCTAAGCTAGTATTCAACCATCTCCATTTTAAAACGGTTTGCCAAAACGGTTTACCACTATACACTACAAGAAAACCGAAAAAGAAAGCCAAAAACCCATTAAAAAAGCCATGCCAAGTCTGGGCATACAATGCAAACAGCTGCGGCTTTACCAGCAAAACTTCAAGGACAAAAAATAAGGATATCAACATAGGTCCGCTAGGATGGCTCATTACAACCGATAGTACTCTTTTGATTTTACCGTTCTCATGCTTTTTCAGATAATAATAGAGTGGTAAAAGTAAGAGTACATACACAAAGATGTTTCCTAAGAACCATAAATGACCTTGATGTGGATAATATCCCAAGGGCATATGATAGTATTTCTGAAAAATAAATAGATGCAATGGGGTAATGGCTATTATACCAAAAGTAAAGGGCAATAAGATTCGTTTTGTCCGTTCCAAAAGCAATTGTTTCCAGTTTCGTTTTCGCATGGCGAAATAAAGCCCCATTCCTGATACGAAGAATAAAAGTGGAATTCGCCAAACGTTTAACATGGTCATGGGTGTCCATAAAGCGACTACTGGTTCGTCACTCTTTATAAAGCCAATAAACATGGCCCAAGGTTGAAAAATGATGGCGATGTGGTAGATTAATAATAAACCAATGGCAATCACTCGCAACCAATCGATATCGTGTCTTCTTTCTGATGTCATTTTAGTACTGTTTTTTAAAATAATTAAAGTCTGTATATAAAATCAATTTTTAACTATTGTAGCATCATAGCTATCACAGGACGCGTTTTTTCTATCTCGTTTAAATCAAATTCCAAACCAAATGGTCCCAATTGTTGTTGAAGCATTTCATAGAAAGGTTTTATCTCTGCGAATGGACCCATCACACTTTCCCTTGGTGTCATACCAAAATTGTTTTTTAGGGTCTTATCTGCTTTGGCAGCAATAAGCAGTTGTACGATTTCGACGTGACAAAAGAATGCAGCAACGTGCAAGGCTGTTGCGCCATCGTTATTTTTAAAGGACAAATCTGTTTTAGCAGCAATTAATACTTTAACAATACTAGTTTTGCCAAAGGTCACAGCCGAGATCAGAGGTGTCGCCCCACTCATTTGATCTTTCTTATTAATATCAGTTCCCGCTTTTATATGTTGTTTAACCATTTTGAGGTTGTTGGACATAATTGCTGTTTGGAGGTCAATTTTTGGTACAGCTACTATTGTTTTGGCTTTAGCATTATTTTCCGTGGGAGTCTTATCATTCTTGCCTGATTCAGCGCAAGAACTCAATAATAAAAAGATACCTAAAGAGAGAGTTAATCCTGTTTTAAAGGAATTAATTTTGTGTGTTTTCATGATTTTTGTTTTTAATATTTAATATTATTTTTTTTTGTTGTGCAAAGATGGGGGAAGTGTGGAGACCTTACCTATGAGCTATGTAGCAACAGGTATCAAGTTTGAGGTCGAGATAAAAACTATGGCGCAAGGATATAAATTATGATGCAAAAATTGTCTTTTTAAATAATTATGCCTGTAATCTTATAACCCGTATCTGAATAATTTTGTCTAATTTAGACTAATCAAAAACTGCATGTCAAGCACATCAATCACTGAATCAGACTTTATTAATCAGGCAAATACCATTGTTCTGGAGAATATCTCCAATGAGCAATTCGGAGTTTCTGGATTGGCAGAAATGATGAATATGAGTCGTTCTAATCTGCTCAGAAAAATTAAAAAGGAAACACAACTTTCTCCGAGTCAATTTATTAATAAAGTGCGCCTTATAAAAAGTATGGAAATGTTGGAGCAGCACAAATGGACTATTTCTGAGATTTCATACCAAGTAGGTTTTGGAAGTACATCCTATTTTATTAAATGCTTTCGAGAGTATTATGGACATCCGCCAGGAGAGGTAGGAAAAGGAATCTTGGTTGATGAAAATAGCGCTATTGAGGTCAATGTTTTGAGCAGATACAAGTGGCAGATGCTTACAGCGTTGTCTTTAATCGTAATTCTTATATCCGTTTTGCTACTTCATAAGGAAAGTACAGTTACTAATGAAATTGAAAAATCTATTGCGGTGTTGCCTTTTAAAAATGAAAGCAGCGATTCTTTGAACCTATATTTCGTTAATGGGCTCATGGAGTCTGCTTTGAACAAGTTACAGAAAATTGGTGACTTACGCGTTATTAGTAGAACCTCGGTAGAGAAATATAGACATTCGAATAAGGATATTCAAGAAATAGCTAAGGAGCTCAATGTAAATTACTTGGTAGAAGGCAGTGGCCAGCGCGTCGGAGATCAAGTGTTGCTCAATATCCAATTAATTGACGCGTCAAATGATCGACCGATTTGGGTGGAACAATATAGTCGTGAAGTGAGAGATGTATTTGCGCTTCAGAATGAAGTGGCTAAGAAAATAGCATCTGCTATTGAGGCCACTGTGACGCCAGCTGAATTGGAACAAATCGAGAAAAAACCAACCGAAAACCTGATCGCTTATGACTACTATTTACAGGCACTTGACCCATTTCTAATGCGAACAGATAAAGGCCTTGAAAAGGCCATTGGATTATTTGAAAAAGCGATTGAACAAGACCCTGAGTTCGCACTGGCTTTTGCCAATATCGCTATCTCATACTATCTTCTTGAAATGGACCATATCGAAAAACAGTATACCGATAAGATTAATAGTTATGCCGATAAGGCCTTACTTTATGATTCAAAATCCGACGCAAGTCTGATCGCCAAGGCTTTTTATTACATACAAATAAAAGAGTACCAATTAGCCTTGCCACATCTTGAGAAGGCCTTGAACTATAATCCAAATTCATCTCTAGCAGTGCAAATGCTTGCGGATTTCTATTTTCGTTTGATTCCCAATACGAACAAGTACCTAGAGTATGCCCTAAAAGGAGTGCAGCTTAATGTTGCTAATGATTCTGTCACACAGAGCTATATTTATTTGGGTCTTGGTAATGCACTCATCGAAAACGGTTTTGTAAATGAGGCGATGACATACATCAATAAATCTCTAACCTACGATCCTAAGAATTACTATGCTCCGTATTTAAAAACGCTGATCTTATTTGCTAAGGACAGTAATATCGAAACCGCTACAAAGTTATTAGAGCGAGAGTGGCAAAATGATACTACCCGCTTGGATATCTTACAGGACGTCGCTAATTTTCATTATTACCAAGAGAATTATAACAGGGCCTTTTTTTACTTTGAGAAATTTATTAAAGCAAAAGAAACCTACGGATTAGATATTTATCCCCACGAAGACATAAAAATCGGTATGGTTTATAAAAAGATGGGCTTGGACACACAAGCTGCCAAATTTTTTAGTGCATACGCTGAATTTTGCGAAACAGATCAATCCATCTACAAGAGTGCTAGTCTGGTTACAAAGTACGTCCAAGAGGGTGAAAATGACCAAGCAATAGATCAGCTCAAGGTATTCGCAACACAAGATAATTACAAGTACTGGTTTTTGGTCTTCATGGAAATTGACCCGTTAATTAAACCTTTGAAAAACCATCCAGAGTTTGAGCAAGTCATGCAAAAGATCAAAGACCGCTTTTGGGAAAATCAGTTGAACTTGAGAAAGTCGCTTGAAGTGAAAGGACTGATTTAATCAAGTAAACGATAAATATTCCACTAAACTTTTATTTGATTAGCCATCCAAAGCACAGCACTTCTGCCTGTTTTATTTAATAATAAAGTCGTGCATCTTATTCTTCGATTTCCATTGCTCTCCTATTTTAGCTTCATAAAAAGAGTGTTTACCCTGAACCTTTTTTATTTTATAAATAGGTGCTTGTGAACCCAGAATAAGTTTGGCTAGCGTATAATCTCTTTCTTCGGTTTCATTAATATCGTGAAGAAACTGTAGGATAAATTTTTTTAATAAACTGTAGAATAACTTTCGCTTTTTTCCAAATCGAGAAAAGAAGATTCATGAACTCCATGCTATAAAATATAAATCTTGTGAGCAAGGCTCAAGTTACATAAGACAATAATTTAATAGTACATTTTTAATTATGGATGATTATGAGGGTGGAGCTATTTATAAACAAATGATGTGCTGTATAAATTATAAAATCATATTTATCATTCTGATGCTAAAACCGAGTAAACTATAAATGGTCTCTAAATGCCTTTCGTTAGTACTGATTAAAAAATCAACTCCTTCCCTCCTATTGTCCTAGAAATAATCGCTTAAAAAATTAGTGATTTTATCCTAATTTTCTGCATCAAATTTTACTTTTACACTACGAATGTTTAAGTGTTTTTCCAGTATTAAGTGTGATTTTTGGACTGGTCTTAATGGTTTTTATTCTTTTTAATAAATTTGGACTTGGAAAGAACAAAAAGATACGTTATGTTTCACCTTCCTTACTATTTATTTATGTAGTTAAGGCATTAGACTATCATCTTTCGATTACTAACCAAGTAACTGCTACCTATTCGGGAGTTACCTACTTTTTCTATCATTTTACAGGATTATTATTTTACTATTTCATCGCACTTTATACCAAATCTGAAATAAATATTAAAAAATGGGGGCCAGTAGTTATTGGGTATACCTTATACCAATTTAGTTTTTAAATGTGGCATTAAAAATTTGAATTATTTTTTACTTAATTGAGGAAAAAATATAAGCATAGCAATAGTTACGGTTCTATTTTATGACGATTAGTAAGTGAAAAAGAAACTGATTTTATACGACATTTGAATGCTAAATTGGTATTACTCCGTATTATAGTATTTTTTCCTTTTGATCACAATCAAAATCTACAAGATTTTGTAGCAGCATTAGAGACTTCAAACTACGGAATATTCGTCTTAGTGGAATATATCTTGGTGAGTTCTATCAATATTGCGCTTATGTTTCTTGCCTATAAGAAATTGAAAAATGCTCCACTACAAATTGAACTAAATGAAAGTCAAAAAAACCTTTACAAGTGGATTAAGATTATCATAATCGCAATTGTACTCCTTCAAATTCTAGTTTTTGTGACCACAATTCTAGGTAGCTTAGATATTGGTCATTTTAACCTCTATCTAAAATTTGAAACTTTTATCTATTCGATATTCTTCTTCATATTCGCGTTTTCTATACTGCATTTTCATGTATTTGCGTATTCTGGAAATTTCGAAGATTTACCCACGGCTACTATCGAGAAATATGCAAAGTCATCCTTATCTGATTCTTCAGCTCTTTTTAAGAAAATAAAAGCTATCGTAAATGAGGAAAAGATGTACTTGGACTTCGATTTAAAATTGAATACCGTCGCTGAAAAATTAAATCACTCCATTCATCATATATCACAGGCTATCAACCAAAATGCAAAAAAGAGTTTCCCCGATTTTATTAGCAGCTTCAGAATTGAAGAGGCTAAAAAGAAACTTATGGAGCCTAAACCAGATACCATATTTACTATTTCTTTAGATGTAAGCTTTAATAGCAAAGCTGCTTTTTACACTGCTTTCAAAAAACATACACAACTGACTCCTACCGAATTTAAAAAACTTTACAAATCTACAGATTGATATAAGGTGTTGATTGTATTATTTTTAAATACATAAAGAGCATCTTAACGATAAACGAAGACACTTTTTTTGTTTGGTATTATAAGGAGAAACACTATTGTGATTCTTCTAAAATATATTTGCATCTTAATTTAAAATATATCAATTATGATAAAATTAGGTATAGTATCAACTATTGTTATTTTCGGAATATCAAATGTAATCAATACTCTAAATATTGATTTTAGATTTAAAACAGATATTAACATATCAAATTTATCAGGAGGTGCAACAGGTACAAGTATCTTAGGTTGTTTTTTACTTTGGTGAACATGCCGAATGTAAGATAAATGAAAAAAAATCACTTCAACCGGAACTATTGTTTTCTAGACAAGGTTCGAAAATCGAAAAAAGAAACATTTTTAATTTTGCTGTAGTTGCGACCAGACACTAATTGCATCACTAAAATTAAAACATTCATAAAATGAGTTTCACACGATTAGTATCTTTATTTGAAGGGTCTCAAATAATGACCTTCATTGCCTAATTTTGTATTTTCAAAATTAGCCTAATTGTCCTACCCAATTTCCAAATTGATGACCTGCATAGCACATAGCATATGGATTTGGTAGAACTACTGCTCCTGATAAAACGTGTAAGAAATTTTTTGTTTTACCATCTTCTTCTAAAAGTCCAACATGCGCTAACATCTTTGGCAATGTACGCAGTAAAGACAGATTGTTAGGGGTTTTAGCTCTTACATAAGAAAAGCGAGCTTCTTCAACCTGTCTTCTAGAATTTTCTAAAATTGAATCTGCTGGCAGCTTTTTATTGAACGTGTCTTTTATATTGAATTTTACTGCCATACTAATTTTCTCTCCTATTTGCAAAGTTAACACACAAGTCCTTTTGTACTACATTTTTATGGTATCCTAGTATTCCAATGCTTACTACTTGTTGCTATAGCTTTTATGTGTGCACAGACCGTAACTGCTTAATAATTTAAATTATATGTTACTCGAAGGTTTTTTTACCCATACCTTTAGTTTGCATAAAGACATGAAAAAACCTCCCTTTTTGTAGAACGGTTTATACCTTTTTTATGATTGAAGAAATATTAATGAACAATAATTGTATCAGAATTATTATCTGGATCATTATTTACAGTTCCATCAGAACTCGCATTACCCAATAGTAAAACTCCTGCTGCGTGAGGCGCAGCCATTGAAGTACGGTTTTGTATAACATACCCCCCGTTTTTATAAGTAGATAAAACAGAAGACACTGGATCACAATAATCTACTGGAGGATTTCCAAAGTTTGAAAAGCTTGACCAGTTATCACCCTCAGACATGGAAGAGATTGTGTAAATATTATCTCCATTAGCTCTTGCTGGTGAATTATTGTTTGCATCTCCAGAATCATTACCAGCAGCTAATATAAAACGAACTCCGGTTTGAGCTGCTGCAGCGACAGCCGCATCTAGTAACGTATAGTTAGAAACTGCTCCCAAACTCATATTTGCGACATCTCCGTCATTTCCGTTTGCTGCCACGTAATCTACACCGGCAATAACACCAAACCAAGTTCCATCACCTTCAGAATTTAAAACCTTTACAGGTATAACACTTACTCCTGCTGCCACTCCTATGACTCAAAATCCATTATCTAAGGCTCCAATAGTTCCCGCTACGTGAGATCCATGTCCCATAAGATCATCAAATGACAGTCCATCTATTCCAGATGTAAAAGCATTGAAACCACTCGATGCGTCTACATTTAAATCTGGGTAATCTCCAAGATTTAGAATATGTTGACTTAGGAAATGTTTATATCAATTCCATAATTCTAGATAATCCCAATTTTGATTATGAAAATTTGACATTGAATTTATTTACAGACTATGATTTGACCCATAATTTTTGCATTCAAGTTAATGATCCAGTTGCAGCAAATAATAATAATCCTCCTTACGATACTTGGACAATAAATTTTAATGATTTCTATACTTCATACAGTTTCACTTCAAATTGCACGTTAAGTACGGATGATTTTGAGAGCTTCTATTCAATTTCACTGTTTCCAAACCCAGTACAGGAACGTTTGTATTTTGAAAATCCGAAGCAGATTACAATAAACGAAGTCGAAATCTTTAATATGGAAGGTAAATTAGTAAAAACATTTTCTGAAATTAAAAATGGAATCAACTTAGTAAACTTAGGTCGAGGTGTTTATTTTGTAAAAGTGAAAAATCAAAAAACAACAGAAACGTTTAAAATTTTGAAACAATAAAAATCTTTAATTCAGGTTAAATAGCATGTTTTTATTCAGTAATATCCTTTTATTTATTGAATGTGTTTTGAACTCTTCTCAATTATCGTAAATATAGATCTCAGTAGCTCCTAAACCGTATTTTTGGTAATCTGCATCGTAAAATTCAACCTGGTCATACCGTCTAAAAAGAGTGTGTAATTCTGCTTTTAGAACACCTTGCCCAACGCCATGAATAAAAACAATGCGTTTAATTCTCTTTTCAATAGCAAATTCGATTTTCTTTCGAGTGTGTTCTAGTTGAATATTTAGCATTTCAAAATTAGAAAGGTGTCCAGATTTGTCGACCAAGTTATGAATATGAAGATCTACTTCCATCGCTGGCTGTTGTCTTTTAGGCTTTTGAGAGGGTTGTTTGGGTTTTCGGTTGAGATCAGCATTCAGTTTTTGAATTAAACTATCGTCTCCCATATCAATATCCAAGTCACCTTCAATCTTTATAACTAACGAAAATGGAACTTTCATTTCGAAGCCATCAGAGGTTTCAAAAGTAACTTCATGATCCTCTACTTTTATAACAATACCAGACACGTTATCGTCGAGAAGTTCTACACTATCTCCTATCCTAAAATTTCTATTGCTCATCTTCAGAAGATTCTTCGTTATCTTTAGGGTTGTCTCTTGCCCACTGCTTGGTCGAATTATATAAACCCACCATGAGAATAACCAAGCCTCCTATTTTTATAAATACATTATCATCCGTATCGATAAGATCGAAAATAAGAAGACCAGCTCCAATAATAATAAAAGCTGTGTAAATAGCCTGCCTTTTAGTATTAATCATATTTAAAGGTTTTTAAAAATCAAAGATAAGTTCAATTTCTGTTTAGAGACAACAATTCCTCTAGGTATTGCCGATCGTTGGATAATCTCGGAATTTTATGCTGGCCTCCCAATTTATTATTTTGCTTTAACCAATGCTGAAATAACTTAGGTCTAGCTTCATGAAGCGTCAATAGATCTAGAGTCATATTATTATAACGCTTAGCTTCATAGTCACTGTTGATGTCTTGTAAATTTTGATCTAAACATCTTCTGAAATCGTTTAAGCAGCAAGGGGGCGTCCTAAATTCAATAATCCATTCATGCGCGCCTTTCTTTTTACCTTCCATAAATATAGGAGCCGCTGTATATTCAATAACCTCGCAATCAAATTCGCAAGAGGTTTTCTTAATGGCAGCTTCTGCATTTTCAATAATTAGCTCTTCACCAAAGACATTAATGTGGTGTTTAGTCCTCCCTGTGACTCTTATTCTAAATGGATCCAAACACGTAAACCGGATTGTATCTCCAATTTTATAACGCCATAATCCCGCATTGGTTGTAATCACCAATGCATAATTTTCATTCACTTCCACTTCACTCAAGGGAATTACTTTTTCATAAGGAGTGCCGTGAGTAGACATGGGGATGAATTCAAAGAAAATCCCATAATCCAACATCAAAAGCAAGTCATTGGAATCATTTAAGTCTTGAGCGGCAAAAAAACCTTCCGAAGCATTGTAGATTTCATAATACTTCATTTTAGAGCTTTTAATAAGTTTGTCATATTGATTTCTATAGGGTTCAAAACTTACACCTCCATGAAAATAAACTTCTAGATCTGGCCACACTTCATCAATAGATGATTTCCCAGTTGTTTTGAGCACATCGTTCATTAGCACTAACATCCAAGAGGGTACACCAGCAAGACTTGTCACTCGCTCTTTTATAGTTTCGTCCACTATAGCTTGCATTTTTGTTTCCCAATCGCTCATCAAAGAAACGCCACTACCTGGAGTACTGCTGAAACTTGCCCAAAAAGGCATATTATAAATAAGCAAAGCAGAAAGATCTCCATAGGAGGTTCCATTGCTTTGGTAAATTTCTTTACTTCCACCAAGCCTAAGGCTTTTACCTGTAAATAGTTTGGAATCGGGATTATTATTGAGATAAATACAAAGCAGGTCTTTGCTTGCGGCATAATGGCAGTCTTCGAGAGACTCTTGGCTCACAGGTATAAATTTGCTTTTGGCACTAGTGGTCCCACTAGATTTGGCAAACATTGTAATAGGTGTAGGCCAAATAAGATTACTTTCACCACGTCTGCTACGCTCAAAAGTAGGCTCTAAGTCTTCATAAACTTGAATAGGAAGCCTCTCTTTAAAAGTATCATAATTTTTTATGCCATGAAACCTATATTTTTTTCCAAATTCCGTATTTTGGGCTTTATAAACCAAATCCATAAGTAATTCGTTTTGGACTTCATTAGGATGTTTTTTAAACAATTCCATATGATGAATGCGCTTCTTCAAAATCCAAGAAGCTATAGAATTTACAATCGGTATGGCCATACAATCAATATATTTAAATTCTGAATTCTTAACTTAGTTTACTGTTAACAATTCATCAAACTTAATAAAAAATGCAATATAGAGGAGTCTTAAGAAAAATGAAAACTGAGAATAATGAAGAAGTCGATTATTTTCTAGAATTTGAAAATGATATTGTTCACATCAATCAATTACTAGATAGAGAATTAGCGATTTATTTTGTAGAATATCAGTGTTTAAACTGCGGAAAAAATAAAAAAATATTCAGACAAGGGTTTTGTTACGACTGTTTTCAAGAAATTCCTAGTGCAGGAGATTGGATTATGCGTCCAGAATTAAGCAAAGCTCATCTAGGGGAAGAGGATAGAGATTTGGACTACGAGAAAAAAGTACAATTGAAACCTCATATTGTTTATCTAGCTAATTCCAGTAACGTAAAGGTAGGAGTAACTCGAAAAAGTCAAATTCCGACGCGTTGGATAGATCAAGGCGCTCATAAAGCGATTGTTATCCTTGAAACTCCAAATCGATATCTAGCCGGCATAACTGAGGTAGCCCTAAAAAAACATGTCGCCGATAAAACCAATTGGCGAACCATGTTAAAAAATGAAATCGAGGACAAAAATTTAGCAGAAGAACGCGATAAGCTCAAAGAATTTATACCCGATGAAACCAAAGAGTTTTATCTTAAAGACGCACAAGAATTTTCTATGAATTTCCCCGTCATTGAATATCCAAAAAAACTAAAAAGCTTAAACTTAGAAAAGGATAACTCCTTTAAAGGAAAACTGAAAGGAATAAAAGGCCAGTATTTGATTTTTGAAAACGATGTAGTCTTCAATGTTCGGAATAGTGAAGGTTATGTTGTGGATTTTGAAATAGTATCCTAAACAAGAATACCCTGTGATTATAAATCACAGGGTTTATATATCCATGTAAAAAATACTACATATTATCCTTCTCTCTCAGAGTTTGGATATATTGAGCTTTTTTCATATTTTGTCTTTTTTCAACAGATTTTTTCGTGAATTGTTTCTTATCACGTAGAGTTTGAAGAACTTTAGTATCTCTAAACTTTCGCTTAAGACGCTTTAATGCTCTTTCAATTTTCTCACCATCTTTTACTTTTACTACTAACATATAATGATTAATTATTTACGGTTGACATAAATTTTCGAATTGCAAATATATATAATTCAAACTTTCCAACCTTCTATAAATTAATAATTTTTAATATTTAATTTGAATTTCTTTTATATCAAAAGAATCTATTCTATCCTCCTCAAATTCAACAATCAACCGACCGTAATTATCTACACCCCTAAGTAATCCTTGTATAAGACTCCCGTCTGGATATTGATACATACCAACTTTATTATATTTGAAAAGATGAGAATAATACAACTCCAATACATCATGATAACTAAAAGTATTGAACTTTAAAGGGATGTTTTCAATTTCAAAGAGCAAATCTTTCAGGAGGATCTCCAAATCGAAAGTGCTTCGGGTTATAGATTTCAAAGAAGACGCTTTAGGCAGTCCTGGGAACTCATCTTGATTAACATTGAGACCGATACCAATTATGCTAGCTCCAGCTCGGTTTTGGTTAAACATATTTTCTATCAATATCCCTCCTATTTTAAACTGACGTGACAGTATGTCGTTAGGCCATTTTATTGATAACTTAGGAGTAAAATACTTTTCTAGAGTCTTTATAAGCGCTAAAGCAACCAATGCACTGAGCTTAAAAGTTTGTTTGTGTATATCCTCTAAACCAGGAAGATAGACACTGAAAGTTAAGTTCTTCCCCGCCTGACTTTGCCAAGCTGTTCCACGTTGTCCTCTACCAGAAATTTGGTTGTCTGCCACCAAACAACATGGTACTTTTATAGAATTCAATTTTACATAGTCCTTTAAATAACTATTTGTTGAACTTGTGGCATCAACTTTGACTAGTTTCATAGAGAGCTTATATATCGAATAATCTTTTGTTAACTGTGGCAAAAAAAGGGATTAAAAACCTATTTTTGCGTTAAAAATCAAGGAATTTTAATGGGTACGAAAAAAGAAAACTTAGACCAACTTATTACACATATTATACAAGGTATAGAAGAAGTTAAAGGAGATGATATACAAATTATAGATTTGAGAGAACTTGAAAATACGGTTTGTGATTATTTCATAGTTTGCTCTGGTAACTCCAACACACAAGTGAATGCTATTGAAAGTTCTGTAAGAAAAGCGGTGAGCAAAGCACTACACGACAAGCCATGGCACGTTGAAGGACTCGAAAATTCCCAGTGGGTATTGATGGATTATGTGAATGTCGTTGTTCATGTTTTCCAGAAGCAAATTAGAGAATATTACGACATAGAAAGCTTATGGGGAGATGCGAAAATAACATCTGTACAATCTAATTACTAAATAAGAGAGCGAGAAAATGGCTAAAAAAGCAACACAAAAGAAATCAACAAATAAAGAATCGAAGAAACCAAAATTCAATTCATATTGGATTTATATCGGCATTATAGTCATTTTCTTGGGAGTTCAATTTTTTGGAGGAAGCGGTTTTAGTGAACCCGATAAAACTAGTTTAGCTCAATTCGAGAGTTTTCTTAGAGATGGCGATGTTGAAAAAGTAAATATTGTCAAAAATTCTAGAATTGCAGAAGTCTTTTTAACCACAGAAGCAAAAGCTAAACCCAAACATAAAGGAACTGGTGAAGACCCAGTTTTCGCCTCTTCTGGCAATCCTGATTATAATTTTGAATTTGGTGATTTACAAAACTTTGAAAATTCCATTGAAAAAATTAAAAAGGATGAAAATATAAACACCAGTGTTTATTATGAAACACGTTCTAACTATTTCAGTGAAATCCTTATAGGTTTACTTCCTATTATTTTAATAGTCGGTATTTGGATTTTTATCATGAAACGCATGAGCAAAGGTGGCGGAGGTGGCCCTGGTGGTCAAATATTTAATATTGGTAAATCCAAGGCGAAACTTTTCGATGAAAAGAAAGATGTAAAAACATCTTTTAAGGACGTCGCTGGACTAGAAGGTGCTAAAGATGAAGTACAAGAAATTGTAGATTTTCTAAAACACCCTGATAAATACACTAATCTTGGTGGTAAAATACCTAAAGGAGCCTTATTGGTAGGTCCTCCTGGAACTGGTAAAACACTTCTTGCTAAAGCTGTTGCAGGTGAAGCAGGTGTTCCATTTTTCTCTTTATCAGGATCAGATTTTGTCGAAATGTTCGTTGGTGTTGGAGCCTCAAGAGTAAGAGATCTTTTCAAACAAGCTAAAGAAAAATCGCCTTCTATTATTTTTATAGACGAAATCGATGCCATTGGTCGCTCTAGAGGTAAAGGAGGTATGTCAGGTTCAAATGATGAACGTGAAAACACCTTGAATCAACTCTTAACTGAAATGGATGGGTTTGGTACCAATACAAATGTTATTGTCATTGCAGCCACAAACCGTGCAGATGTTTTAGATAAAGCATTAATGAGAGCAGGTCGTTTTGATAGACAGATTTATGTAGACCTTCCAGATGTTAAAGAGAGAGAAGAAATATTTGAAGTGCATTTAAAACCACTCAAAAAGGCAGAAAATGAGCTTGACACTATGTTTTTAGCAAAGCAAACTCCTGGATTTTCTGGAGCCGATATAGCTAACTTATGTAATGAAGCCGCATTAATTGCCGCAAGAAATAACAGTAAAGCTGTTGGAAAACAAGATTTCCTTGATGCTGTAGATAGAATTGTGGGCGGACTGGAAAAGAAAAATAAAATTATGTCCAAAGATGAAAAGAAAGCCATTGCTTTTCATGAAGCTGGACATGCCACGGTAAGTTGGATGTTGGAATACGCGTCCCCTTTGGTGAAAGTTACTATTGTACCACGTGGTCGATCTCTTGGTGCAGCTTGGTATCTTCCAGAAGAAAGACAAATTGTACGTACAGAGCAAATATTGGATGAAATGTGTGCTACAATGGGTGGTCGTGCCGCTGAAAAAGTGATTTTTAATAAAATATCGACTGGAGCTTTAAGTGATTTAGAAAAAGTGACGAAGCAGGCTAAAGCGATGGTAACTGTTTATGGTCTGAGTGAAAAGATAGGAAATTTAACCTATTACGATTCTTCAGAACAATCGGATTACAATTTCACAAAGCCTTATAGTGATAAAACTTCAGAATTAATTGATGAAGAAATTTCTAGAATTATTGAAGAACAATATCTAAGAGCAATTGGTATTTTAGAGAAACACAAAGATCAATTGACCCAACTTGCAGATTTATTATTAGAAAAAGAGGTTATATTTAAAGACGATTTAGTAAAAATCTTTGGGGAAAGACCTTTTGTCAAGCCAGAAATGATTGATAATACCGAAAGACAAAAAAAGAAATCGGACGATAGAGAAGCAGATCAAAAGGCTTCAGAAGAAAAAGCTAAGCAAGAAAAAGAATCAGAAGATAAAACAGACGAAGACAATAACGATGATTCTAAAAAGGATGACAAAGTGGAAAGCAATTAAATAGACACTTAAGACCCTTTATAAACTTATAAAAAAAGCCTGATTTGGACTTTGTCAAAATCAGGCTTTTTTTACATTAATTAAAATGTACATTTAAATAAAATTTGCGCAATTTTTAAACACTTCATAAAACGCCTTTTAGGCCTCGAGACAAAAAAAGATACCGACGAGTATGGAAATGAGATAGGTAAATTTATGCCTAAACCTGAAATACCCGTTGATGAGGAGTTTATGATAAATTTTAAAAAAAATGGTGGTAAGTTTTTGTACTGTGAAGACGAAAATGAATTGAGACTCAATTTTTTTGAAATCTTAAAAGAAAATCAGTGGGAAAAATGTGAAGCTTATTGTAGCAATTTAGAAATTCCGAAAATTTTTAAACACACAAAATTAAAATTCAACAAAAACTTAAGTGCTTGTGTATTCTTGTCTGATTGTGAATTTTTAATTTCAAATACAGGAGCAATTCTAGTTAGTTCTTGCCAAATGGGAGATAAAAGATTAGCAGATCTTCCTCTTAATTTTATCATAATTGCTAAAACTAGTCAGATGATTAAAACCATAGGCGAAGGACTCCAAAAAATTAATAAAAAACACAATAGAATACTACCTACTAACATCACAACTATTAAAACTTTTGAAGAAAAGAAAGATTCTGATTTTATGACCTATGGAAGTACTCCAAAAAATTTATATTTGCTCCTTTTAGAAGATCTATAGCAAATGTCTGAAATTCTCAAAAGAAGCATCACTGGTGCTTTGTATATTATCATAATTGTATCTACTGCCTTTTTAAGTCACTATCTACTTCTTGTATTTTTTACAGTAGTGGGTCTTATTTGTTTAAGAGAATTTCAAACCCTCTTGCAATTTAAAAATATAATGTCGTACTTTTCTCTAGTAGTTCTTTTGTATTACTTCAATTTTACAGAAACCTACTTACCGGTTCTAATTGCCTATTTGGCCATGACCTTGGTTGTAAAACTATTCCTTTTAAAAGATTTGTATACCTTAAACGACATTCCTATTTTTGATGGGAAAAAGCATTTGCTTACTTTATTTTATATCGTCCCCTCCATTATTTTTTTAACAATGATTCCCGTTTATAAGGAAAATTATGAATATGTCCTTATAGGAACTTTTGTACTGATATGGACGAACGATTCTTTCGCCTATCTTGTGGGTAAGAACTTTGGAAAACATAAGTTATTCGAAAGAATTTCACCAAAGAAAACAATTGAAGGTTTTATTGGAGGAGCAGTTTTCACAGTCGCTATGAGCTACTTAATATTTACTTATATAGACATGTTGCCTTGGTGGGCTTGGATTATTTTAGCGCTAATTGTAAGTGTTTTTGGAACACTTGGAGATTTGGTTCAATCCAAATTTAAAAGAAAAGCTGATGTTAAGGATAGTGGAAAAATAATGCCGGGTCACGGTGGTATATTTGATAGGATGGATAGCATGCTTTTTTCGAGTACTTTTGTTTTTATTTTTATTTTATTCGTTGATTATGTTTCATAGAGAAGGTTATAAAATTTTAGTTTCGAGTTTGATTGGATTAATTGTTATTAATCTTCTGTCAAACCTGCTTATAAATAAACAGTGGATTGTGACCACAATTTTCTTGGCCACACTTGTCATGTTTATTCTTGTTGCACAGTTTTTCAGAAACCCAAAGCGGCATGTGAAAAAGAATAAAAAAAATATCTTATCGCCAGTCGATGGCAAAGTTGTCGCTATAGAAAAAGTATTTGAGCCAGAATTTGTAAACGAAGAGCGCTTACAGGTATCTATATTTATGTCTCCATTAAATGTCCACGTAACCAGATATCCCATTGGTGGTAAAATTTTATATACAAAATATCACCCTGGTAAATTTTTTGTCGCTTGGCATCCAAAGTCTAGTGAAGAAAACGAGAGGACCACGGTTGTTGTTGAGACACAAAATTTTGGAAATATTTTATTTAGACAAATAGCAGGTGCTGTAGCAAGACGAATTGTAAACTATGCTAAGGAAGACAAAATAGCAGTTCAGGGAGAGGATTCTGGATTTATAAAATTTGGATCAAGAGTTGATTTATTTCTACCTGTGGATTCAGAAATTTCTGTATCTATCAACGATAATGTGAAAGGTGGGGAATCTATCATTTTAAAAGCCAAGTAAAATGGATCTAGAAAAGCTTACGGAACAGGAGGTTGAAAAGCTTTTTGAACATGCTTATCAAAGGGTAAGTGAAACTGATAAAAAATTCCCTCAAGATGTTCTTTTGTACTTTTATGCCTATTATAAACATGCTAAAAACGAATCCGATTTAAAAGTCACTCAAAGCCCAATTAATGGGGAAGAACTAGTCAATGCTTTTAAAGCGAATGCTATGTTTCAAGTGAAAACATTTTCTCAACAAGAATCCAAATTAAAGTATATCCGACTTGCTCAACTTCAGCTCGGAGACGAATTTGATCCTGAATAAAAAAGGTCAATTTTTCATTAAAATTGACCTTTTTTAGTATATCATTCTACTTAAAAATTATAAACTTTCTAAGCTCGCTGTAATCGTTTGAATTTGAGCTAGAGCATCCGCTTTCTTTTGCTTCTCGAGATTAACCACTTGTTCCGGAGCATTGTTAACAAACCTCTCGTTGGCTAACTTTTTATCCACAGATATCAAGAAACCTTTGTAATACAGAAGTTCCTCTTTTAACTTTGCTATCTCTGCTTCTATATCAATAGCCCCTTCTACAGGAATAAAGTACTCGTTAGATTTGACTCTAAAGGTTAGACTCCCTTCAATTGCTGAATCTACGTAAGTAAGGTTTTGGAGATTACCCATTTTTGTAATAACAGAATCGAAGGCCTTTGATGCTGACTCGTTATTGATAATCAAAAAGTCAATTTCATTTTTGAAAGCTATATTTTTTTCTTTACGTATAGTTCTTATCCCTGAAATCACTTCAGCAGTAAAAGCAAATTCAGAAATAATAGACGAATTATATTTCCTTTGCTCTGGCCATAAAGATACAGTCAAGGCCTCTGAGGGTTCTCTTTTAGTAATTTGATGCCATATTTCTTCTGTTATAAATGGCATAAAGGGATGTAATATTTTGAGATTATCTTCAAATAAGGCAATAGCAGATTCTAGTGTTTTTTGATCAACAGGCTGTTCGTAACCTGGCTTTATGATTTCTAAAAACCAAGAACAGAAATCATCCCAAACCAGTTTATAACTAGTCATTAAGGCATTAGAAATTCTATATTTTGAATAATGATCTTCTAGCTCACGTAATTTATCTTGAAATACAGCTTCATACCATTGTATTGCAATTTTAGAAGATTCTGGCTGCTCTATAGTTTCACTTACTTCCCAAGAAGTAATCAATTTAAAAGCATTCCAAATTTTATTGCTAAAGCCTTTACCCTGTTGGCATAAGGCTTCATCAAACAAAAGATCATTCCCAGCAGCATTACTCAATAGCAGGCCTACTCTTACGCCATCTGCGCTATAATTCTCAATCAGTTTTAAAGCATCTGGAGAATTCCCTAAAGATTTAGACATTTTTTTCCTTTGCTTATCTCTTACTAAGCCTGTGAGATAGACATTTTCAAAAGGCTTCTGACCTGTATACTCATATCCTGCCATAATCATACGGGCTACCCAGAAAAATAAAATATCTGGACCAGTCACCAAATCGTTGGTTGGATAATAGTATTGGAATTCTTTATTTTCTGGATTTCTTATCCCATCGAATACGCTTATAGGCCATAACCAAGAAGAAAACCAAGTATCCAGAACATCACTATCTTGAGTTAAATCTGATAGTGATAATGATTTTCCTGACTTTTCTTTTGCTAAGTGTAAAGCGTCTTCTTTTGTCTTTGCAACTACGTAGTCATTTTCACCATCCCCAAAATAATAAGCTGGAATTTGATGTCCCCACCAAAGCTGTCTCGAAATATTCCAATCACGGATATTTTCCATCCAGTGTCGGTATGTGTTTTCAAACTTCTTGGGGTGAAGATGAATTTCATCTGACTCCAATACAGCAGTAATCGCAGGTTTTGCAAGATCTTTCATCTTCAAAAACCACTGATCTGATAACCTTGGCTCTATCACTGCTTTTGTTCTTTCCGAGGTCCCCACTTTGTTGGTATAATTTTCGGTTTTAAGCAAAGATCCCTGTTTTTCTAGTGCTTTAACAAAGTTTGTCCTTGCTACAAAGCGATCTTGACCTTCATAATCTAGTCCGAAACTATTTAAGGTAGCATCCTCATTGAAAATATCGTAGACCTCTAGGTTGTGTTTTTCCCCTAATACTTTGTCATTTTCGTCATGTGCCGGAGTCACTTTAAGACAACCCGTTCCAAACTCGATATCCACGTAGTCGTCCTCAATAATTGGAATATGTCTTCCCACGATTGGAACAATGGCCTTTTTACCTTTAAGATGAGAAAATCTAGTATCATTGGGATTAACACAAATAGCAGAATCTCCGAAAATAGTTTCTGGCCTTGTGGTTGCTATGGTCAATTTTTCTTCAGAATCTACTAGTTGATAAGACACGAAGTAGAGTTTACCTTGTTTTTCTTCATAAATCACTTCTTCATCAGACAAGGTGGTCTTAGCTTCTGGATCCCAATTTACCATGCGGTAGCCCCGATAGACCAAGCCTTTATTATGAAGGTCTATAAAGGACTGCACAACCGACTCGTACATGTTATCGTCCAATGTAAATTTAGTACGTTCCCAATCACAAGAGGCTCCTAGCTTTTTTAGTTGATTCAAAATTCTACCGCCGTAGTCATCGGTCCATTCCCAAGCGTGTTTTAAAAAATCCTCTCGACTCAGGTCCGCTTTAGAAATTCCGTCTGCTTTAAGCTTAGCAACCACTTTAGCTTCAGTAGCAATAGAAGCATGATCCGTTCCTGGCACCCAACAGGCATTTTTACCCAATAATCTAGCTCTTCTTACCAGAACATCTTGGATAGTAATATTAAGCATGTGGCCCATGTGTAAAACTCCTGTCACATTTGGTGGAGGAATAACTATGGAATAAGGTTCTCTCTCATCCACCTCAGAGTGAAAAAAATTATGCTTTTCCCAATAGGAATACCATTTTTGCTCTGCTTCTTTAGAATTATACTTAAGTGTACTTGACATGTTGACTGAATATTTGAAATCGTAAAATTACTGATAAGTCCACAAACTAAAAGAATTAAGATTTAAATTATCCGAAGAATTTTAAGTTTTAAAATTCTTGACTATATTTACTTTATGAAAAACTTTACATTCCTCTGTTTTCTATGGTTTCATTTTATAACGTTTGGACAAAACCCTGAAGGTTTGAGCTTCGAAACATCAACTTATGATTTTGGAATTATAGATTCACAAACCAAGGCAAAAGCAGTATTTAAGTTTAAGAATAGCTCAAATTCTACTATTGAAATTTTAAAAATACACGGCAAAAGCCATTGTATAAAAATCGACTCTTCTAGTTTAAGAACTTATGCCCCAAAAGAGGGAGGTGAAATTTTAATTTCTTACAATACTAGTTGCAAGGGTCCTATCCGAAGAACGGTAAGTGTATTTACATCTCAAAAAGAACATACGATTACTTTAAAACTTATTGGAAAAGTCTCTGAGTAAAATCTATTCAATTGAGCTGGGATCTCAAAATGATAGTTCTTTTTAACGTCACATCTCCCCTTTTCAAGATTAACTTAACTCGGTCTCCCTCGTCACCACTAAGTAACTGATTAATTTTATCAAGACCTAAAGAAGTGATTGATCTGCCGTTCATCTTCAAAATCCTATCCCCTATTTGAATATCAATTTCTGAAGATGAAGAGTTGGGTCTTATATTAGCTACGTTTAGAATTTTAGAAATTTGTAATCTAATACTAAATTGTTCTGGTGAAGTTGTTTTGGCATAAACTGACTTTTCTTTATCATATATCTTAACTCGAATAGGCGTTTTGATGGTATTAATTTCTTCTCCTATATATTGTAGGAATAATCCACTCCTATCATAATTAAAATTATCGTTGAAACTCCTATTGGACTTTAAATATAAATTTTGATTTTTATAGTCAAAAAAAATTACAAATCGTCTTAAAACTTCAGCACCCAAAATACCATCTTTATACCGATCTGCGGTAAACAATTCAGCTGAGACAGAGTCTACATAGGCTGTCCTAGGTTCTTTTAATTTGTAGTCTCCTAATTGAACTGACTTAGCTTTAGACCTCATCCCTTCAATCACACTTTCTAAACCATAGCCTATGTAATCAAAAAATGAATTCTTAGGAGCAACCACGTCTTTATTTTCAAAAATCCAAAAAGCATCACTAGAACCAGCATCAATTAAGAAAACTAATTCTTTTACTGTACCATCTTTAAATTCTATTGGAATTTTAATGTGAGGCTTTTTTCTTATAAACCGAAAATCAATTTTATCAAAATCATTAAGTTTTCTATTGAATTTATCGTGTTGATACAGACGAAGTTTATTTCGGTTATAATTTAACCTTAGAATAAAATCTTTTAGAAATTCATACCCTATGATACCTTGAACATTTATACCCAGTTTACTAGAAAGATCAAATCTAGGGTCAGTAATAAAGTAAACTTCCTGTTTTTCTCCGCGTATGGGTCCAAAATCTATGATATTATTTGTCGTTCTAAAAGCTTTTACTGGCTCTGAACTTCCTAAGCTCCTTAACGAAATATATTCTGCCTCTACTAAAGATAAAGAATCCTTGACTTGACCAAATACCTTGGTCTTATTGACACCCGTATCGAGTAAAAAATTAACTAATTCTCCATTAAGCAAGGCTGATAAAATGATAAGATTGTTAACTGATCTGAACTTTAAATTCACAGCTCTATCGCCTTCATCTTTAAATTTGAATTGATTTTGAGTAAAGCAATAGTGATGATAAAATAAACTACAGAAAACAAGACTCCAAAACCAAGTATTTTTCTTCATAAATTTAAAATACAAAACATTTAAAATTCAGTAAAATATAAACTTTAATTTTAATTAGTATTTAAGACTTTTCACATGGATTTGAAGATTGTGAATCTTGCAATTACTAATTAAAATTACGACATTTACACAAAAATTACACTATGCCTAAAATATCTTCTAAGGGGCTTAACATGCCTCAATCTCCAATACGTAAGTTAGCTCCTTTTGCAGATAGAGCAATAGAGGAAGGAAAAAAAATATTTTTCCTAAATATTGGACAACCAGACATTTCAACTCCAAAAGCAGCCTTGGATGCTGTCAAGAATAATAATCTTGATATTTTATCTTACAGCCCCTCATCGGGATTTGATTCTTACAAAAAGAAGTTGGCCAAGTATTATGTAGAAAATGGTATTGATATTGAAGCCGATGACCTTATCGTCACTACAGGAGGATCTGAAGCACTTCTTTTTACTATGGGAAGCATCACAGACCCCGGAGATGAAGTTATAATACCTGAGCCTTTTTATGCAAATTATAATGGCTTTGCAGTAGCCTCTGGTGTTGTTGTAAAACCAGTAGAGTCCAAATTTGAAGATAATTTTGCCTTACCTTCAATAAGCGAATTTGAAAAGCAGATTACAGAAAAAACAAAAGCTATAATTATTTGTAATCCAGGAAATCCTACAGGATATTTATATACAAAAGATGAGATTCAAAAGCTTGCAGATCTTGCTATAAAACATGATCTTTTTATTGTAGCCGACGAAGTTTACAGAGAGTTTGTCTACGATGGTGAAGAACACCATTCTATTATGAGTTTGCCAGAGTTAAAGAATCATGCAATTATGGTGGATTCTGTCTCTAAGCGTTATAGTATGTGTGGAGCTAGAATAGGATGTATGGTTTCTAAAAATAAAGAGTTAATAGCTACAGCTCTAAAGTTTGCTCAGGCCAGACTAAGTCCTCCTACCTTTGCTCAAATTGCCAGTGAAGCCGCCCTGGATACCAAGAAAGATTACTTCATTGAAGTCAATGAAGAATATAAGAGCAGAAGAGATACCCTTATCGAAGCTCTTGAGGATATTAAAGGTGTAAAAGTCGCTAAACCTAAAGGGGCCTTTTACTGTGTTGCAGAATTACCCGTAGAAGATAGCGAAGATTTTGCTAAGTGGATGTTGTCTGAGTTTGATTTAAATGGTGAAACCGTTATGGTAGCTCCAGCAGCTGGCTTCTACTCTACTCCCCACACGGGAATGAATCAAATTAGAATTGCTTATGTTATTGAAAAACAAAACTTACTTAAAGCAGTAGCCATTTTGAAAATGGCCTTACAAGCCTACACAAAAAGATAAATGAAATTGAAAAAAAATATTTCTTTAAAGTCTTATAATTCCTTCGGAATAGATGTAAAGGCTCATCAATTCATCTCCGTAAAACGCGAGGATGAATTGATTGGAATATTGAAACGATTTTATGCTTCAGAATTGTTTGTCTTAGGCGGCGGAAGTAACATGCTACTAACCAAAGATATTAAAGATACTGTTCTCCATATTAATTTAAAAGGTATTGAAGTTATTGAGGAAACAGACTCTCATGTTTTAGTAAAAGCGGCAGCAGGTGAAGACTGGCATGACTTTGTCACCTATTGTCTTGAAAAAGACTATGGTGGTCTTGAAAACCTATCGCTTATCCCTGGAAATGTTGGGACTTCTCCTGTTCAAAACATCGGAGCTTATGGAGTCGAACTAAAAGATGTAATGTCTTATTGTGAAGCTGTAAACAGACAGACTTTAGCTAAAAAAAGATTCAACACAGAAGACTGTAAGTTTGACTATAGGAATTCCATATTCAAAACAAAGCTTAAAAATCAGTTTATCATCACGAGTGTAATTTTTAAATTAACCAAAAACAACCATCATCTTAAATTAGATTATAGTTCATTAAAAACCGAGCTTGAGTCTCAAAATATTACTCAGCCAAGCATAAAAGATGTTTCTAAAGCTGTTGTCTCCATTCGCCAATCGAAGTTACCAGATCCAAAAGAGATAGGAAATAGCGGGAGTTTCTTTAAAAACCCCATTGTAAACGAAAAAGCTTTCAATAAAATTCAGAGTGAATTTCCAAATTTACCTCATTATAAAATAGATGCTAAATCTATTAAAATCCCTGCAGGTTGGCTTATAGAAAATGTTGGCCTTAAAGGTTACCGAAAAGGAGATGCTGGAGTTCATAAAAAACAAGCCTTAGTCTTAGTAAATTACGGGGAAGCAAGTGGAAAAGATATTCATGCAGTTTCTAAACTGGTTCAAAAAGAAGTAGAAAACAAATTTAATATCCATCTTGAGAGTGAAGTCAATATTTACAAGTAGGAAATAAAGGGTTTGTTAAAAATTAGAGATAAATTTCTATTTCCTTAAAGATGATCTCAACTTTCATTAAATTTGATTTATGAAATTATTATTGATTACAATTATACTTTTAGGATTAGCAGTTGCAGGAATTGCTATAAAAATTTGGGGAAAGAAAGAAGGTAAATTCGCTGGCACCTGTGCAAGCCAAAGTCCTTTTTTAAACAAAAGTGGGGATGCTTGTAATTTCTGTGGTAAAATGCCAGATGAACAAACCGATTGTAACGGTTCAGAGAAAAGCAAGTAACCGTCTTGGTACTTAAGGTTGAAATTTATACGATTCCAATTTATAATATCAGCTCCGATTTCTATAGTCTTACAGTTCAACTATTCTAAACGAATTTTAAATTGGAATAAAACTCCCTTTAAACACTATCAAGATACACTTCCTGTTAGAGTAACTGTTTGTGCTGAAAACGTAAAACTCTTCAAACAGTAATTTTTTCATGTATCCAGATTTGTCTCATAAGGCTTATAATTCGATTGGTAGAACTGTGATGTATCAGAAATCAACTTTTTTAGAAAGTGAAAATTTTAAAAATAAAATAAACCTTACTTCAGATGACGATAATTTACTAACTCAGAATATCAAAAACAAGTCTAAATTCAACTTGTCCCTAAATCCAGAAAGCTTTGTTTTAAGCCAACCAAAAACGACCTGTAAATTATGTTGTAAACAAATATACTACTCTACCTCAACGTTTTACAATAAATCAAGTCGGCTATTTCTTGGTGAACACTATTTTTCTCAATTTTTATTTTGGTCGATATTTTTTATACTTTGTTTGAGCAAAGAGTGGATCCCAGTCTTCCTTATATTTGGAATAGCAATTGGTACTAAATCCTTAATAGCAGTTCAATTTCAAAAGGTTTTTAAAGTTCCAAAGTCTGTTTTATGGATATGGCCTAACTTTGGGGCGAGTTGACTCATTTTAAAAATGAGAATAGGAATAAGCAGAATTTTTCAAAAACAAAAAACTTGGCAGTAAAACTAAATATTTCAAACCTTATCGAAAAAGCAAGGTATGGAAATCAAAATGCCTTTAGATCTTTATTGAATCACTATTGGGAGGATGTCTATAGATTTCAACTCAAAAGAACTAAAAATGCTTATGAAGCCGAAGAAATTACAGTACAGACTTTTGCTAGGGCTTTCGACAGAATTGAAACTTATGAAAATGCTTTCAAATTTAAGACTTGGCTCATCACCATCTCTAAGAATATACATATTGACCTCACTAGAAAGCAAAAACTAAAAACCTCTGAGATCGACACTAAAAGAGTTTCGCAAATCGCTGATCTTGAACCTACTGTTGAAGATAAAATTATAAAAGAACAAAATTTAAGCAATTTGCTAAGGCAAATAAAAGAACTTCAACCTCATTATCAAGAGGTTATTGAATTAAGGTTTTTTAAAGAAATGAGCTATAAAGAAATAGCGGAGAAAATAGATCAACCCATCACAAACGTGAAAGTGAAATTGTTGAGAGCCAAAAAATTATTAGCTGAAATTATTAACCAAAAGTCAGACCATAGATGAAATTTTTAATAGGTTTTATACTCTTTAATTTTATGATGTCATCGCAAGGATTTAACGACAAACGCATTCTAGTTTTAACCGCTAAAGAAATGACTTCTGAAGTGACAGAACAACTAGATAGATTACAAAAGAATTCTCTGGAAGTCGAAAAACGTAGGCTTGCAATTTTCACACTTATAAACGGAAAGGTAAAAGCTATTATCAATTCTAGCGATAGAAGCCTTGAGTTTGTTACTAAAAATAAAGATGACTTTACAGAAACCTCAACTCTAACCCTGTATTTGATAGGGTTAGATCAAGGTTTAAAAAACACCTTTAAAGGATTAGAAAATCCTCAACAGATTTTTAGACACATCGATAACATGCCGATGCGACAAGCCGAAATTAGAATAAACAGAGAGTAATTACTTACTTAGGTGAGTTTTTATATTGGCTAATATTCTAGCTTCAATATCTTCAACTTTGGCTTTGCGAAAAGCTTTTCCTGTAATTTTCTCATACAGCTCAATATACCTCTCGCTAATAGAGTTAACAATTTGTGGTGTAAGTTCTGGTATCTTCTGACCTTCTTTTCCCTGAAATCCATTTTCCATCAACCATTCTCTCACGAATTCCTTAGACAGTTGTTTTTGCTTTTCGCCTTTAGTTTGTCTTTCATTATAGCCTTCTTTATAGAAATATCTGGAGGAATCTGGAGTGTGAATTTCGTCTATCACTACAATTTTACCATCAGGGGTTTTACCAAACTCATATTTGGTATCCACTAGAAGTAAACCTCGTTGATCAGCAAGTTGGGATCCACGTTCAAAAAGTTTTAAAGCGTAATCCTCCAAGACTTTATAGTCTGAATGGCTGACGATGCCTTGGGCTAAAATTTCTTCTTTTGAAATGTCTTGATCGTGATCACCTTGCTCTGCTTTGGTGGTAGGTGTAAGTATTGGAGAATCAAACTTGTCATTGACTTTCAAACCTTCTTTCAAATTTACTCCACAAAGCTTTCTATTGCCAGCAGTATATTCTCTAGCGGCATGACCTACAAGATAGTTTCTCACAACCATTTCTACTTTAAAAGTGTCACATTTCACTCCTATACTCACGTTAGGATCGGGAACAGCCTCTAGCCAATTGGGAACGATATCTTCCGTAGCCTTCAACATCTCTGAAGCTATTTCATTCAAAATCTGACCTTTATAAGGAATTCCTTGAGGTAAAACTACATCAAAGGCGCTAAGACGATCTGTAGCTACAATCACTATATTATGATCGGCAAGCGTATAGACTTCTCTCACTTTTCCCTTATAGTAATCGACTTGTCCTGGTAAATTGAATTGGGTTGATAGAAGAGTTGAGCTCATATTTTAGTCTTGATTTTCAATAGCTTTGTAAGCGGAAATTACTTTTTTAACAAGTCGGTGGCGAAGAACATCTTTATCATCGAGATAAATCATTCCTACCCCTTTGACATCTTTTAAGACCAAAAGAGCCTCTTTAAGCCCAGAAATAGATCGTTTGGGGAGATCCACTTGCCCTGGATCACCTGTAATCATAAATTTAGCATTCTTACCCATTCGTGTCAGAAACATCTTCATCTGTGGATGGGTGGTGTTTTGAGCTTCGTCCAATATTACAAATGCATTATCTAAGGTTCGCCCTCTCATAAATGCCAAAGGTGCAATTTGAATAGTTCCCTTTTCAATATAGCTTTCCAACTTTTCTGGAGCAATCATGTCCCTTAATGCATCGTAAAGTGGTTGCATATATGGATCTAGTTTCTCCCTTAAATCCCCGGGTAAAAACCCTAACTTTTCACCAGCTTCAACTGCTGGGCGAGTTAAAATAATTCTTCGAACTTGTTTATTCTTCAGTGCTTGAACCGCTAAAGCAACTCCCGTATAAGTTTTGCCAGTACCCGCTGGACCAACGGCAAACACCATATCGTTGGTATTCATCAACTCTACCAGTTTTCTTTGATTGGCAGTTTGAGCTTTTATAAGACGACCACCAATACCATGGACAAGAACAGCTCCAGAAGTTATAGGAGCATCATAATCTGCTTTAGACTGACTTGTCAAAATACTTTCGATAGCATTTTCATCTAAGGAATTAAATTTTGAAAAGTGATCGATCAACATTTCAAAACGCTGTTCGAATTCTTCTAAACGCTCGTCTTCACCAAAGACTTTTATTTTATTACCTCGCGCTACAAATTTAAGCTGAGGATAATATTTTTTAATCAGTTCAATATTCGAATTGTGGTGTCCAAAAAATTCTCTTGGATTAATTTCTGAGAGTTCTAAAATTAGTTCATTCAAAAGCGGTAATTTTTGGTTAAAAATAATAGATTCGCATAGCAAATTTACGCATTTTTTTGGCGAAATTTAGCTTCAAAATATTAACTGTGTATTAAATGCCCATTATAACTTTAACTACCGATTTTGGCTTAAAAGATCATTCAGTGGCTGCTGTAAAGGGTGCCTTGCTATGCAAATTGAAACAACCTCAAATCGTAGATATCTCTCACGATATTTCTCCTTTTAATTATACCGAAGCAGCTTACATCATCAAAAATGCTTATCATAATTTTCCAGAAAACACCATCCATATCATCGGGGTAGATTCAGAATTAACTCCTGAGAATAAGCATCTCGCTATTTATTTAGATGGCCATTATTTTATTTGTGCTAATAACGGAATTCTATCCTTGATTTCTTCAGAAATTAAACCTGACAAGATTGTAGAGATTAATATTCATGATACCCTAGAAAAGAAATTTAGTGTTTTAGATGTTTTTGTAAGTGTTGCAGCTCATATTTGTAGAGGCGGAGATTTGGATGTGATTGGCAAACCTATCCTTAGTATGCAAGAACTCATTTATGTAAAGCCCTCTGTTAATCAACAAGAAAACCAAATCATAGGTCATGTAATTTATATTGATAATTTCGGAAATGTAGTTTCTAACATAAGTCAAAAATTGTTCAATACCGTTGGCAAAGGAAGAGAGTTTATTATTTCTGCTAGGTCTACGAAATTTCATAAGGTATATAAGAATTACTCAAAGGCAATTAATTATGATATCCCTAAAGAAAAAAGAGAAATGGAAGGAAAAAAACTAGCCTTGTTCAATTCATCAGCCTTTCTAGAATTAGCGATTTATAAGAGTAACCCGTTAAGTGTGGGTTCTGCTGCAAGTTTATTTGGTTTGAAATATTTGGATACCCTCACCGTTAAATTTTTATAACATGCTCGTAAGAATTGTGAAGATGAAATTTAAGGAAGAAGCTGTTGAAAAATTTCAGGAGTTATTTCAAAATAGCAAAGAAAAAATCCGCCATTTTGAAGGTTGTCAACGGTTAGAGCTTTACCAAGATCAAAAAGACAGTTCTCAATTTTTTACCTATAGTTATTGGCTTTCCGAAGAGCATCTAAATAACTACCGCAACTCCCCTTTGTTTGCTGAAGTATGGAAAGCGACCAAAGCAGGGTTTTCTGAAAAAGCACAAGCTTGGAGCTTGGATAAACTCGTAGAATTAGACTAATATGCTAGCCATTTTTCTTAAAGAATTCAATAGTTTTTTTTCCTCAGCTATAGGCTTTGTTGTCGCTGGGCTATTTCTGCTAGCGACAGGAGTTTTGGTATGGGTCTTGCCTGGAAGTTTTAATATTTTTGACCAAGGGTATGCTAATCTTACACCTTTTTTTGAAGTTTTACCTTGGATTTTCTGTGTATTGATTCCTGCGATTTGTATGCGGAGTTTTTCTGAAGAAAAAAAACAAGGCACTTTAGAGCTTTTGTTGACCAAACCTATTTCTATAAATCAACTTATTGCTGGTAAATTTTTGGGTAGCTTTTCATTGAGTGTCATAGCTTTACTTCCTACTTTATTCTACATCATCAGCATTTCAGCATTATCAGCTGAGGGAGTACAGGTTGATTATGGAGTTATTTTTAGTTCTTATGTTGGAGTTTTTCTCCTCATGTCTTGTTTTACGTCCATAGGGACTTTTGCGTCTTGCCTCACCGATAACTCGTTGATTGCTTTTGTTATCGGTACATTTTTAAGCGTGTTGTTGTATTTCGGATCAGTGGGTGTTAGCTCAATTCCACTTTGGGACTCTCAATTATATACATTGGAATATTTTAGTCTAAGCCATCATTTCCAAAGTATCTCAAGAGGCATTTTGGACAGTAGAAATCTTATTTATTTTATAAGTATTAGCCTTTTCTTCTTAGTGCTTACCCACTTACAACTAAAATCTAATTTGAAATGAAGTTAAACGCTAGCCACAAAAAAGCCTTAGGAATTATTGTTCTGCTTGTGTTTATCAATCTAGTAGCCACTCAATTTTTTAAGCGCGTAGATTTCACTTCAGATGGTCGCTATACCTTAACGGAATCTTCTCTTGATTTGGTTAAAACCATAGATAAGCCTGTACTTATCAAAGTTTTTCTAACGGGTGATCTCCCTTCAGAATTTAAAAGACTCCAAACTGAAGCCCGCTATATTCTGGAGGAATTTAAAGCCTATAATAGCAATATAAAATTTGAATTTGTCGATCCGCTTGAAGGCGACCTAGATGCTATGGAGGTGGCTAATCAATTTTATGAGAATGGCATGTCGCCGGAGTCTCTCAATATTCGTGAAAATGGAACATTGACTGAACGCCTTATCTTTCCATGGGCAATGGCAGAGTATGGAGGTATGCAAATTCCCATACAACTCTTACAAAAAACACTCACGCAAAGCAATTCTGAAATGATCCAAAGGTCAGTTCAGAATTTAGAATACGCCTTTATCGATGGAATGACGAAGTTGAGTAGAGAGCGAACCAAAAAAATAGCGATCATTAAAGGTCAGGGTGAGCTTGCAGATAGATATCTAGCAGATTTTCTATCTACACTTAAAGACTATTATCTTATAGCACCATTCACTTTAGATTCTGTAAACACCTCCCCGCAAAAAACATTGGACGTTCTAAATACGTACGATTTAATTATTGATGCTAAGCCTACCAGAGCATTTACAGACGAGAAGAATTACCTCTTAGATCAATACCTCATGAATGGAGGGAAAGCTATATGGCTTACGGAACAGGTCATTGCAGAAAAAGATAGTCTCTACAGAGCTTCCAAAAAAACAGTGGCTTTTCCTAGAAACTTAAACTTGTACAGCCTATTTTTTAGATATGGAGTACGCATCAATCCGCAATTGGTCAACGACCTTTACTCTGCTCCTATTGTTTTAGCCTCTGGCAGTGGTAACTCTACCCAACTGACAAGGTTTCCATGGTTTTATGACCCTTTAGGCAATCCTGCTGACAACCATCCTATTACAGAGAATTTAAGTCCTGTAAAATTTGAATTTGCAAACCCAATAGACACTTTAGAGTCAAATCTCAATAAAACAATCTTACTGGAAAGTTCAAATCTATCACGAGTGATTGGAACTCCCTTTGAAGTTACTTTGGATGAGATTACAAAAGAACCTGACCCAAGATTATACACCACAGGTCATTTTCCACTAGCAGTACTCGTAGAGGGTGAATTCAACTCTGCTTTTAAATCTAAACTAAAGCCTTTCACTCTTCAATCTCCTAAAGACAAAAGCCCACAGACTCAGCAAGTATTTATTTCTGATGGTGACCTTATTAAAAATCAGTTGGAATCTGGAAAACCTTTAGAATTGGGCTTCGACAGATACACTGGACTTACTTACGGAAACAAAACCTTTCTACTGAATGTGGTTAATTATCTATTAGGAGATGAAAGTTTAGTAAAAACACGAAGTAAGTCTATACGCCTAGATGAAATGAATCACGAAGAAATAGAGTCTACTAAATTGAAATGGCAACTTTTTAATGTGATAGTCCCTATGTTAAGCATTATTGCTTTTGGACTGGTTGTAGTGTATTGGAGAAAAAAGAAATATAAAAGCTATTAATGTTTGAATTTATATTTGCTTCTGTTAAGCCTTAAATAAATTACTAATAGAGTTCTCAAAGAATTGACTAGGGCTAAGACAATAAACCAACCGATTTGTTTTATTCTTAAAGGCTGTCATAAAGCAATGAGTTTTAATATGGCATCACCAACTGCGAAAAAAAGAACTAGTCCTAAAAAGAATACATAATCGTCGAAGGAAGTTGTGTTCATGTTAATAGATTTTAAGGATCTAATTTTATATAAAACAAAAAATAATCTGCATTTATATTAAAAAAGTAAAACTAGGATGAGAATAAAATATTTAAATTTGTCGATATGACCATCAATTGCAAAGGACGTTTACTCGATTTATCTACCCCTAAAGTTATGGGTGTACTCAATTTAACTCCCGATTCTTTTTATGACGGAGGCAAATTCAAAAATGACAAAGAAGCTTTAGAGCAAGTAGAAAAAAATATTCAAGACGGGATGGATATTTTAGACATTGGAGCTTATAGCTCAAGACCTGGAGCAGACCACATCAGTGAAGAAGAAGAATTAAAGAGGCAGAGTTCAGTTTTACAACAAATTACCAAAGAATTTCCAGACCTTATTATTTCCATAGACACTTTCAGAAGCGAAGTTGCTAAAGCAAGTATAGACCAAGGTGCTCATATCATTAACGATATTTCTGCTGGAAATCTAGATGCTAACATGATGGATTTCATAGCAGATTCTCAAGTTCCTTATATTATGATGCATATGAGAGGTACGCCGCAAACCATGAAAAGCATGACCTCTTATAAACATCTGGTCACCGACATAATTTCTTATTTTTCGAAAAAAGTTTTAGAAGCAAGAGCTAAAGGAATTAATGATCTTCTTATAGATCCAGGATTTGGTTTCGCAAAAACCATAGATCAAAACTTTGAGCTATTAAATCACCTTAAAGCCTTAAAGAGCTTGAACCTACCTATACTTTCTGGAATTTCTAGAAAATCTACAATCTACAAAACATTGAATATCGATGCTAAAGAAGCCTTAAACGGAACAACTGCCCTCAACATGGTCGCTCTTATGAATGGAAGTTCTATCTTAAGGGTTCATGATGTGTTGGAAGCTAAGCAATGCATTACCTTGTACCAAAAATTAATCGAGAATTAAATTTTTATGGCCTTAGATTTTTTAGACTTTAGAGTTTTAGACATCCTAGATATTCTACTGGTAGCCGTTTTGCTATATTATATCTATAAGCTTGTAAAAGGCTCTGCAGCGATTAATATCTTTATAGGAATTGTTATCATTTACTTGATCTGGAAACTAACTCAGCTCCTACAAATGGAGATGCTAAGTAGTGTTTTAGGAGAATTTATAGGGGTTGGGATGTTTGCCTTAATAGTGGTCTTTCAGCAGGAAATAAGAAAATTTTTATTGATGATTGGCTCAACCAACTTTAGCAGTAAAAACAACTGGTTTCAACTTAAATTCTCCAATCGAGAAAACAAAACGCTCAATTATGTAGACATTATTGTCGAAACTTGTAAAAAATTAGGAAGTACCCAAACTGGTGCCTTAATCGTCATTAAAAGGAATACAAAACTAGATTTTGTAAAAAATACTGGAGATACTATGGACATCAAAGTAAACCGTCCTATTATCGAATCCATTTTTTATAAAAACAGCACATTGCATGATGGAGCTATTATAATCGAAGATGGAAGAATCACGGCAACACGTGTGATCTTACCAGTCTCCAACGACAGAGATATACCTCTAAGGTTTGGATTGCGTCACAGAGCCGCTGTAGGCATAAGTGAAAAAACTGATGCTGTTGCCTTGGTCGTAAGCGAAGAAACTGGACAGATTTCTTATTTAAAAAACGGAGAATTCAATATTTTCGATGATTTTGAAAATCTGGCAGAACAAATTAAAATGGACTTGAGTTAATTCAACTCTTCTTCGTGTTTAAATTGTGCTTCATACAAATTTCTATAATACCCTTCTTCTCGTTGAAGTAACTCTGAATGGGTTCCTGTTTCTACAATTTTGCCTAAATCCATCACGATGATTTTATCTGCATTCTTAACGGTTGCCAGACGGTGTGCAATCACAATTGAAGTTCGCCCCTTGGTCAACTTCTCTGTGGCGTCTTGAATAAGCTGCTCGCTATAGCTATCGACTGAAGATGTAGCTTCATCTAGGACTAAGATACTAGGCTTAGTGACATAAGCTCTTAAAAATGCAATGAGTTGGCGTTGGCCAGAAGACAACATGACTCCTCTTTCTTTGACATTATAATGGTAAGTGTTGGGAAGTGAAGAGATGAAGTCATGAACCCCAATTTCCTTTGCAGCATCAATAACTTGTTTTTCAGTCACATCTTCTTTATTGAGCGTAATGTTATTGAGGATGGTATCTGCGAATAAGAAAACATCTTGAAGAACCACTGCAATATGTGTTCTTAAGGTCGCAAGCTCGTAAGTTTTAAGATCTTTGCCGTCCACTTCTATTTGACCGCTGTCTATTTCATAGAATCGACTTAGTAAATTGATTATTGTACTTTTACCCGCCCCAGTAGCTCCTACAATTGCGATAGTTTCTCCTGGCTTTACATCAAAAGAAATTCCTTTTATGATCTCTTCTTCGGGGATATAGCTAAATCTAACGTCTTTAAAAGAAATATGGCCACTTAACTTTTTGGAAACTAAAGTTCCATTATTCTCTATTTTAGAATCCGTATCTAGAATATTGAATACGCGATTGGCTGCAACCATTCCCATTTGTAGGGAATTGAATTTATCTGCAATTTGCCTTAAAGGTCTAAACAGCATTTGTGATAACTCTATAAACATCACGATAATTCCAAGAGATAGAGCATCTGATTCCACGACTCGTAGACCTCCAAACCAAACGATTAATCCAATAGTAATAGAAGTGGACATTTCTGCAATAGGGAAGAATATGGCATTGTACCAAACAGTTTTAATCCAGCCCTGTCTATGTTTTCTGTTGATATCTTTAAAACGTCTGTATTCTTCCTGTTCTCTATTAAAAATTTGAACAATTTTCATACCCGTGAGATGTTCCTGCACAAATGAATTAAGATTAGACACCTGAGTTCTCACTTCTTCAAAAGCAATCTTCATTTTCTTTTGAAAGACACGCGTGGCATAAAGAATAAAAGGTAAAACAGTAACCACTAGAAGAGTTAGCTGCCAGCTTTGCCAAAACATGAAACCCAAAACGACAATCATCTTCAATAAATCGCTAATAATCATGAATAAACCTTGGCTAAAAATACTAGCGATGGTTTCAATATCACTTACAGCTCGAGTCACCAACCTACCTACAGATGAATTATCGAAGTATTGCTTTTTGAAATTCATCATGTGTTTAAAAAGCTTCACACGAATATCCCTAATCACTTCCTGTCCGAGCCAGTTGGCATAAAAAATAAAGCTGAATTGAAAAAGCACTTCAAAGATGAGGACAACTAGCATTGAACTTACGTAGAAGATTAGGCTTTCAGAATCGCTTTCGATAATTCCCTTATCAATAGTTAGCCTGAGTAAATACGGTCTTAAAACTGCTAGAACAGAGAGCATTATGGCCGCAAAAACCACAAAATAAAACGTTTTCTGGTAAGGTGTTGTGTACTTTAAAAGACGCTTAAAAAGTTTTGTATCGAAGGCGTTACCGCTGTTATTTTTCATTTGTATCACTATATCTTTATCCTATACTGGATATTTTATGTTTGTTAAGACCAAAGCATGTGCTGGAACCGACTTACCAGCTTTACTTCTATCCTTAGCAAGGATAATGTCGTTAAATTCTTCAACTGATATTTTTTCCAACCCAACCTCAATAAGGGTTCCTACTATTGCTCTTACCATATTTCTTAAAAAGCGATTGGCAGTAATTTCAAAAAAAAGATGATGACCCTCTTTTTGCCACTCTACCTTTTCTATATGACAATCAAATGTATAAACATCAGTTTTAACTTTTGAAAAAGATTTGAAATTTTTATGATTAAATAAGAGATTTGAAGCGTTTTGCATGACTTGCAAGTTAAGTTCGTTTTTTACTAAATAACTCCTTCCTACAGAAAACGGGTCTTTCGTTTGGATTATCGAATACCTATAAGTCCTAGAGATTGCATCGAAACGGGCATGAAAATCGTCTTTTACGCCAACCACACTTTGCACTGCTATATCTGGAGGTAATATACTATTCAACTTAAAGGCTAACATTTTAAAATCAAAGATTTTCTGGCTACTATCAAAATGGGCCACGTATCCCGAAGCATGTACTCCTGTATCTGTCCTCCCTGCCCCTACAACGTCAACAGTCTCTTGAAGGGCTGTTTTCAAGGCGAGATTCACTTGAGACTGAACACTAATTTCATGCACTTGTTTCTGCCAGCCGTGATAACTAGTCCCTAAATAAGATAGTCTTATAAGATATCGCAAATCTCTAATTTTATAGCGTGCAAATATAAGAATACAGCTACGACTTAAACCTTAAGCTTTACTTATATTGTACCAAAAAAAATATGTCAAAAGCTATCTTATTACTGAGTGATACTCATGGATATATAGACGATAGAATTTTAGAATGGGCCTCCAAAGCTGATGAAGTGTGGCATGCTGGAGACATTGGAGATCAAAAAGTTACAGATGCTCTTCTAGCCGTAAAGCCTTTGCGAGCAGTATATGGTAATATTGATGGGCATTTATTAAGAAGTGAGTTTCCGCTTCATAACCGATTTACTCTTGAAGGTGTGGACGTTTGGATAACTCATATTGGAGGTTACCCTCACAGATATAGTAAAGATATAAAAGAAGAGATCAAAAAAAATCCCCCGAAATTATTCATTAGTGGTCACTCTCATATTTTGAAGGTAATGAATGACAAACAACTAAAATTGCTACACATGAATCCTGGAGCTGTTGGTGTACAAGGGTTTCACCAAAAGAGAACAATGCTTAAATTTAATTTAGACCAAGGAACCATTAAAGATTTAGAAGTTATCGATTTTGGTAAGCGGGGTGAAAAGACCTCCTCATAAAAACAAAAAACCCCGAATGGCTTCGGGGTCTCAATGCACTAACATTACTAAGATTTCAGGATTATCGCAATCGATCCACAGATTTTACAAGATCTTCGTCCTTTTTGATAGCCTTATTGGCTAGAGCAATAAAAACGATAGAAATTATTGGAAGAAGCATCCCAATACCCTTCTCAGAAATTTCCATTTCTCCAGGTAAACTTAGCGTCCAATATGCAAAAACACCTACTAAAACAAAGTTCAATATGATATTAATTCGTCCTATGACAAATTGAAGTTTTCTTTTTTTGAATAAAAAAATTGTGATGAACGTAATAATAACTGATAAAAAAAACAAAGATATAGCTATGGGTTGAGATAGAGCATATATTTCTTGATTTTTTGAATTTATCCACAATGGCAAGTAAAAACTCAACACACCATTAAGGATAATAACCATAAGCAAAAATAAACTTTGTACTCTTTGTATCATTTGTTGATTATTGAGAGACAAAAATAATAGAATATTTGGGAATTGATATTTATAAATAAAATAAAGTTGTATAATTGCAATGTTTACGATCGACTACTTGCTTAAGTAGTTACAAATCATCAATTTAAATTCGATTCTCCTTCGAAACCATTTTAATTTCAAAAAATATCAATGTTAGAAATTATTGAACTAAAGTCTAGAAAACTTTCAGATTTACAAGAAATTGCTAAAGAATTAAAAGTTCCAAAATTTAGAAGCCTTAAAAAGTTAGATCTTATCTATCAGGTTTTGGACTATCAAGCAGCTAATCCCGACAAAATGAAAGAGATTCTTAGTAAGGAAAATAACACTAAGACTTCAACTCCATCACCGTCTAAGGAAGCCCCTCAACAAGATAGTAAGTCAAAGCAACCAGAAAAATCTGATTCTTCGGATACTTCAAAAAAGCCAAGAAAGCGAGTTAACAAAGGTGAGCCTAAAAAAGCACCTAAAAATCCTTTCAAAGATGATGACAGGTCTAAACGGGAACCACAAAAAAATCCTCCAGAGAAAAAAGAGGTAGAAGAGGTAACAGATGAAAATCCATCCCCTCCACTAGAGAAACAAAACACTCCAGAAACTCCGAAACCTCAACAAGAGAAAAAAGAACAGACGAAACCCACTCCTCAAATAAAGGAGGTTAAACAGCCTGTTTCTAAGCCAACCAACAAGGAGGATTCACAAAAAAAATCTCCATCTCAAAAGCCTCAGAATCAAAAAAATCAAAATCCTAAATCTAGGAATGATAATAGGTCTAATGACAAAAACGGAAATAGAGATAACCGAAATAAATACAAAGATCCAGATTTTGAATTTGATTCCATCATAGAGAGTGAAGGCGTCCTAGACCTTATGCAGGATGGATATGGATTTTTAAGATCTTCAGATTACAATTACTTGTCTTCTCCCGATGATATTTATCTATCCCAGTCTCAAATTAGACTCTTTGGATTAAAGACTGGAGATACAGTATTAGGAGAAGTAAGACCTCCAAAAGAAGGCGAGAAGTACTTCCCCTTGATTAAGATTAAAAAAATTAATGGCCTTGATCCAAAAATTGTAAGAGATAGAGTTTCTTTTGAACATTTAACTCCCCTTTTTCCACAGGAGAAATTTAGATTAGCTGAAAAACAAAGTACGCTTTCTACACGAATCATTGATTTGTTTTCACCGATTGGTAAAGGGCAAAGAGGCATGATTGTTTCTCAACCTAAAACGGGTAAAACGATGTTGCTAAAGGATATTGCAAACGCCATTGCAGCAAATCATCCAGAGGTCTACCAAATTGTTCTTCTCATCGACGAACGTCCAGAGGAAGTAACAGACATGCAGCGTAATGTTAGGGGTGAAGTTGTGGCATCCACTTTTGATAAAGAAGCTCACGAACACGTTCGTGTCGCGAATTTAGTAATTGAAAAGGCTAAACGTTTGGTTGAATGTGGTCATGATGTAGTGATACTCCTAGACTCTATTACACGTTTAGCTAGAGCTTACAACACAGTACAACCTTCTAGTGGTAAAGTCTTGAGTGGTGGTGTAGATGCAAATGCCCTTCACAAACCAAAACGTTTCTTTGGAGCAGCAAGAAATATCGAAAATGGAGGTTCGCTTTCTATCATAGCTACAGCCTTAACCGACACTGGTTCTAAAATGGATGAGGTCATTTTTGAAGAATTTAAAGGGACTGGTAATATGGAACTACAGTTGGATAGAAAAATTGCTAACCGTAGAATCTTCCCTGCTATAGACCTAACTTCTTCAAGCACAAGAAGAGATGATCTTTTACTTGGTAATCATCAAATTCAAAAGATGTGGATCATGAGAAAATATCTAGCGGACATGAATCCTATTGAAGCTATTGAATTCTTAAATGCAAGAATTAAAGACACCAAATCAAATGAGGAATTTTTAATGTCGATGAACGGCTAAAGTCCCTAAATTTATTGATAATAAAAACTCCCCGTAAAATTAAATTTTACGGGGGGTTTCTATTTAAATATATTACCTAATGCCGCCTATGATTTAACTTTGATTGAAAAGTGATACCAAATTAAATTAATAATGTCGCATAAATAAATTGAATTATACTAAGACGTAGCTCAGCACAGGTTTTTTGATTGAGATTAAAAAATAATTAGCATAGCCTTAGTTACAGTGATTATTCTTGATAAAAAGCAAGCAAAAGAAAACGATTTATTTCGACATTATAGGTGAGTATAAATAGTATAAACTTAGTCTGAAACTACTTTATAGTTAGGATCTTCAATAATATTTACTTCTATAATTTCTTCAGCATTTTTCAATAGGCGCCTTGAATCTGGAGAGAGATGCTTTAAATGGATTACTTTACCATTTTTTTGGTAACGCTCAGTTATCTTATTTAAGGCTTCTATAGCAGACATATCTACAACTCTGCTTTCTTTAAAATCAATGACCACCTCATCTGGATCATTAGCAACATCAAACTTATCAGAAAAAATAGTTGTAGACCCAAAAAATAACGGTCCATAAATCTCGTAATGTTTTACGCCGTCTTTATCAATACTTTTTCTAGCTCGTATTCTAATCGCATTATCCCAAGCGAATACCAATGCTGCAATAATGACTCCTACAAGAACTGCTAGAGCTAAATTATGAAGTATAACTGTGACTAAAGTAACAAGAACCATGACCAAAATATCGGACTTTGGCATGCGTTTCAGTGTTCTTAAGCTTGCCCATTCAAAAGTACCTATGGCCACCATGATCATAAGTCCGGTTAGGGCTGCCATAGGAAGTTGCTCTATTATACTAGCTCCAAACATTATAAAGGCAAGTAAAGCGACTGCCGCAATAATTCCAGATAACCTTGCTCTTGCACCGTTGGAAATATTGATTAAACTTTGACCAAGCATTGCGCACCCCCCCATTCCAGAGAAAAAACCAGATATAATGTTGGCACTACCTTGAGCAATAGCTTCGCGATTCCCATTACCACGGGTTTGTGTGATTTCGTCGACAATATTTAGCGTTAATAAGCTTTCAATAAGACCCACACCTGCAATGATAGCAGAATAAGGTAAAATTATTAATAAAGTCTCGAAAGAAAGAGGAACTTGTGGGATATGAAACGGAGGAAAACCACCGCCAATAGAAGCTAAATCTCCAACGGTATTGGTCGAAATTTCTCCAAAATACACTATTCCAAAAACAACAAGTATGGCGACTAAAGAGGCAGGCACGGCTCTAGTGAGCTTAGGTAATAGCCAAATAATAAGCATCGTTAATACAACAAGACCTAAAAGAATAAACAAGTTACTTCCGGTTAACCAGGCTCCAGAAGCATCCTTGAACTGGTCTAACTGTGACATAAATATTATAATTGCAAGGCCATTCACAAAACCAAAAATTACTGGATGAGGCACTAAACGCATCAACTTACCTAGTTTTAATAATCCTGCAAGCGCTTGAATTATTCCTGCAAAAATAACAGCAGCAAAAATATATTCAACTCCGTAGTCCATAGATAGTGTTACTAGAACAACGGCAATTGCACCAGTAGCACCAGAAATCATCCCTGGTCTACCTCCAAATATGGAAGTAACCAGTGCCATTACAAATGAGGCATACAAACCTGTAAGTGGAGATAAACCTGCGATTAAGGAAAAGGCAACAGACTCCGGAATAAGAGCCAAAGCAACCGTTAAACCAGACATAATTTCAATTTTGTAATCTACTTTTTGCCTAAAATCAAATAAATTTAATAACTTTTTCATCAGTGTTGCGTGCTTGAATTAAAATACTCCTAATTGATTACGAAATAAAGTTAGATAAAAGACAAAATCTTCCATTGGAGCTAACGGTATTTACAGTCGTAAAAAGTTTGCAAATGTAGAATTAAAATTCCGACTGATGGAAAGGATCAGCTTTAATTCACATTCTAGAAAAAAAGGATTTAACACGCTGAATTACAGTAATTTATTTTTGTTTAAATTGATTCAAGGGACTTATAATTTCGATATCCTGAAATTGAATAGCAGCTCTAACGATTGAGTTGATCGATTCTTGTAAAGCTTTTATAATATGTGATTTCAATTCATTTTTATGATGAACCAAACTTATCTCTCTAGAGGGATATGGTTTTTTAAAAAACTTCACATATTTTTGTTTTTCATCTTTCAAATCTAGGGTATGTAAATAAGGAAGCAATGTCATGCCAAGTCCTTCGTCTGATAGTTTTATCAAGGTTTCAAAACTACCACTTTCAAGATAGAATCGTTTTTGATCCGGATGGTTTTGGACGCTCTTACAAAGGTTAAGAATATTATCTTTAAAACAATGTCCATCTTCTAGGAGCAAAACTTCATCTACATCTAAGTCATCTACAACTATTTCTTTTTGATTAAATAACCTATGCGACTCTGGTATATAAGCCATGAACGGCTCGTAATATATGGGTTTTTCGATAATTTTTTCATTGCCAAGTGGAGTTGCAGCAATCCCTGCATCTAGATGACCATCAATGAGTTTGTCCACGATCACATCCGTATGAAGTTCTTCAATTTTCAAATTGATTTTAGGATACTTTTTTACAAAATTATTGAGAAACATGGGTAACAACGTCGGCATAACTGTAGGGATAATTCCTAGCTTAAATTCTCCACCCACAAAGCCCTTTTGTTGATCTACTATATCTTGTATCCTTACACTTTCATTGACGATATTTTTGGCCTGCTCAATAATTTTCTCCCCAACAGGAGTTAGCTTTATGGGCTTTTTGGTTCTATCAAAAATTTTTACATTCAATTCTTCTTCTAGCTTTTGAACTTGCATACTTAAGGTAGGCTGAGTTACAAAAACCTTTTCTGAAGCTTTGGTGAAATTTTTATATTCCGCTACAGCGAGAACATACTTCAGTTGTGTAATTGTCATTAGTAAGTTGTTTTATGTAAAAATACAATTCTACTAGAAAATCTAATACATGTATAGGATTTGTTAATAAATAAATGTGAAAATTTCTAATAAGGGTCTACGTTAATAACCACCTTAACTGATCGAAATTGAGCAATCACCTTAAACTTATCTACACCCGCTTCAATGTATTTTTTAGAGTTTTTCAAGGATTGGTTTTCTGGGATTTTTATAATAAGGTTTTTATGATACTCATTTCTTATTCTTGCTATAGCTGGAAATTCTGGACCTAAAATATTGGTTTTAAAAATTTGCCTATAATACAAAGCTAGCCAATCTGAGGCTTCATTGAGTTTGTTGAAGTCCCTAGACTTAAATGTGATTTTAATCATCCTAAAAAGTGGTGGATACTTAAAATGCCTCCGCTCATCTAGCTGTTCTTTGAACATTTCTTCAAAATTGTTGGTGGTGACTTGTTGTAATATTTTATGATAAGGATTGTACGTTTGAATTAAAACTAAGCCTTGTTCTTGCGTTCTTCCAGCTCTGCCAGCAACTTGAACCAGTAACTGGAAACTTCGTTCGTGTGCTCTGAAATCTGGGAAATTCAGTAGGCTATCTGCATTCATAACTCCAACGAGTTTTACATGCCTAAAATCCAATCCTTTTGTAAGCATCTGAGTCCCCACCAAAATATCGATCTCTCGGTTTTGAAAAGCGGAGATAATATGTTCATAAGCGTACTTTCCTCGAGTAGTATCCAAATCCATCCGCTTAATCACTTTATCCTCAAATAGAGAATTTAACTCCGTCTCTATCTGCTCTGTACCGAATCCTTTAGTACTCACATCTACAGAACCACAAGCCATACACTTGGTTTTCATTGCAGTATGATAACCACAATAATGACATCTTAGAGTGTTATTATGCTTATGGTAAGTTAGGCTTACATCACAATTAAGACATTGTGGAGCATCCCCGCAGGTATTACACTCCAAAATCGGAGAATACCCTCTTCGATTCTGAAATATAATCACTTGCTGATCTTGGTCTAAAGTTTCCCTAATAGCCTTAAGTAGGGTTTCAGAAAAGTGACCTGTCATCTTTTTTTTACGTTGCTGATCTTTTAAATCTACAAGCTCAACAGCTGGGGGTTTCACATTCCCAAACCGTCTGTTGAGTTGAACAAAAGCATACTTCCCCTCCCTTACATTATTGAAACTTTCTAAGCTAGGAGTGGCTGTTCCCAAGAGTGTTTGAGCTTGAAATACAGAGGCTAAAACAATCGCTGTATCTCTAGCATGGTATCTAGGTGCTGGATCAAATTGTTTGAAACTACTTTCATGAGCTTCATCTACAACGATGAGTCCGAGGTTTCTAAAAGGAAGAAAGATAGAAGAACGAACACCAATGACAATTTTTCCTTTGGTTTCATTCAAAACATGTCTATAAACTTCTACTCTTTCATTGACCGAGTATTTACTGTGATAAATAAGAACTTGATCCCCAAAATAAGCTTGTAAACGCTGGATAAGTTGCGCTGTAAGTGCAATCTCAGGAAGCAAATAAAGGACTTGTTTACCTTCTTGAACGGCTTTATCGATTAACTTAATGTACACTTCAGTTTTCCCTGAAGATGTGACACCTTGCAATAAACAAACAGGATGTGTTTTAAACCCGCTTTCGATATCGTCGTAAGCTTTCTGTTGAAACTGATTAAATTGAATGCTAGGCTTATCTTGATGGCCTTCAAACTTTACCCTATCTGTTTGGACTAGATATTCTTCTAAAATAGATTTACTGACTAAGGCTTTTATCACAGAATCAGACACCTCTGCTTTTTCTTTTAAGTCTTTAAGAGAAATCTGTTTTTGGCTTTGAGCGCTTAAGCTGAAAAATTTCAGTAAGGCTTCCTTTTGCTTTGGAGCTCCACTCAGTTCTTCTATGAGTTTAGGCAAATGCTCTTCGGAACCTAAACTTTCCTTTACTTTTAAATATTTCTTTAATTTCGGCTTGTATTGCCTATTAAATTCTTGATTGACAAGGATTAAACTTTTTTCTGCCATTGCATTTATAACAGGAAAAATAGTCTTCTTGTTTAGTATAAGGACAATCTCACTAATTTTGAGTAAAGACTGTTTTTGAAGTGCTTGTAAGATTAAATACTCTTCATCTGTAAGTGTATCGTTTTCATCTATAGTTTGAATATCAAAATCGGGATGCGGTTCAATAGCAGTTTCACTTTCAATTAATAAAGAACTAGGTAAGGCCGATTTTAAAATTTCACCTTCTGTACACAAGTAATAATTCGCTATCCATTTCCAAAGTTTTAATTGTTCAGGAGTAACCGTGGGAGTGTTTTCCAAGATTTCTTCAATCGGTTTGGCCTCATAACGCACAGGTGGGTTTTCATGTATTTTGGCGACTATGGCAGTGTAAACTTTGCGCTTTCCAAATGGGACAGCAACACGCATGCCTATTTTAAGGTGCTCACTTTCTTGCTGTGTTATAGAATATGTAAATCTTTGTTCTAAAGCAATAGGAACAATTACATCAATATAGAAAGGCATCTCTCCACTTTTAAGAATTAGTCATCAATCCTTTTCCATTCTTGTGTTCTGTACAGAAAAGATAAATATCCTCTTACCATCAAAACGTTTGGATCATCCTCATTAAGCCACATTTTGGCATCGTAAGTTTTTCCATTTTCAGGATCGGTTACAGTTCCATCTTCGTACTTGTCTTTATCTTTAGACAAATCCTTTAAGATCAACATCCCTTCTACTTTTTGATTTTTTTGGTCACCTTTACAATGTACACAGCGCACATCTCGCTTGTCTTCTTTTAGTATTTTTTTGATCCGACCAAAGACTTTACCGTTTTGCTCATAAACCTCTACTATAGATTTTGCTAACCCAGTATTATCATCAATAGTTTTCCACTCACCAAAAACCTCTTGAGAGGATACAAGGTTCCCAAAAAGAAAACCTATAGCATATATTAAAATCTTCATCTATTATAAACTTAGCATTCCATTCATCAGGTCTTCGTCTGCTGGTTTGTCGCAAAACCAGATTCCAAAGAGTGCTTTTTTATAATCTAAACCTTCTATGGTTCCCAACTCCTTATTATTTTTAAATACCACAACTCCTTTAGAAGGTAAATAGGTAATATCAAAAACATCCCCAACTGAAATTTCATCAGAAAAAAACGAAATAAATTTATCTATTTTTGGACGAAAAGGTTTTGTATTACCTTTGGTAGAATTTTGGAAACCTTCCTCCACTGCAGAACTCATTTTCTTACTAGAAATTAGACCAGAAACAATATGAAGTTCAATAGCCATGAGGGCATCCTCATTCATTACTTTTGAAGCTTCTGTCATTTTTACATTGGTATACAGACCTCCAGCGTACATATCCATCCAGAATTTTTCTCTTACTCCTGCTCCGTTTAAAGTTAATTGAGTTTCTCCAACTTCTAATGTGTTAGGGAGGTTTACACCTGCAACTTCAGTTTGAGCGATGGCTGGCATAGTCATTAAAAAAGCCATCATAAGAACATAAATAAATTTCATAATTTTATTATTTAGATTTTCGTTTTAAATTATATAAGGCTCCGTTGAGTTCAAAACCTAGCAGCAAAATATTTGAATTTAACCAAATATATAACATCAGTATTAACAAAGCTCCAATGGAACCATATAGTTTGTTGTAGGCACTAAAGTTTTCAACATAAATGGAAAATAAGTAGGTAGTCAAAACAATTAAAATAGTTGTAAAAAAGGATCCAGGAGAAAGAAAACGGGTTTTCCTACCTTCCCTTGTTCCGAAGTAATATAAGATAGAGATTCCAAGAATCAAGACTATTATCAAAATAGCAAACCGACCGTATCTAGCCAGCACTAGAGAATCTCCAACAACTCCAATACTTGTAAACTGATCTATAACAAAGCTAAAATAAACTGTCGCTATAACAGCAATTAGTAATAGTATAGCAACAATTATAGCAACACCAACTGCTGCTATATATTGTCTAATAATTGTCCTGTTTATTTTGGTATGATACGAAAACTCAAAGCCTGTGAAAATTGCGTTTACTCCATTAGACATAAGAAAAATGGATAAAACAAAAACAAAAGACAGGAGTCCGGCTCTAGGGTTGTTGGCTATATCAAAAAAAATATCCTGAAATAAACCTGAGGTTTGAGGTGGCAATAATTCTTCAAAATAGTTAAGTAATTCTTGCTGGAAATCATCTATAAACCAGACAAACGGTATCAGATTTAGAACAAAAAGCAGAAAAGGAAAAATAGCCATAAAAAAGCTAAAAGCAATGGACCCCGCACGGGTTGAGAACGTTCCTTTGATAATGCCAGAGATATACAGACTCAATAAGTCATACAATGTAAGACCACCTAAACCTGGGAGTTTTAGTTGATTTGACCAGTAAGCTACTCGACTTATAAGTGGTATTTTCTTTAAGGTATCACTTATTTCAGAAGCCATATTATATAGCTTTAAGGCTAAGATCTAGATTATGGACAGAATGTGTAAGTGCCCCACTAGAGATATAATCTACACCACATTCTGCGTAGTGTTGAGCTGTTTCTAAGGTAATACCACCACTAGATTCTGTCAAACATTTTCCATCAATAAGGTCAACTGCTTTTTTGGTTTCTTCAAAATTGAAATTGTCCAATAGGATTCTATAAACCCCCTCATTTTTAAGAATTTCCTCTACTTCTGAAAGCGATCTTGCTTCTACTACTATTTTAAGATCTAAATCTTTGGACTTAAGGTAATTTAAGGTTTTCTGTATAGCCTCTGAAATACCACCAGCAAAATCAATGTGGTTATCTTTAAGCATGATCATATCGTACAAAGCAAACCTGTGATTTTCTCCACCTCCAATTTTTACAGCTTGTTTCTCTGGAGCTCTAAAGCCTGGTGTGGTTTTACGAGTATCTAAAATTTTGGTTTTATAATCTTTTAAAAGTGAGTAAAATTGATGTGTTTTAGTTGCAATTGCACTCATTCGTTGCATGGCATTGAGTGCTAGGCGTTCAGATTTTAGGATGGACCTACTCGAACCTGATATATAAAAAGCAATATCCCCATAAGACATGGAGTCTCCATCTTGCATCAGTTTATCCATCTTTAGGGAAGGATCGACATAATTAAAGACTTGCTCTGCAAAATTAATTCCAGCTATAATCCCTACATCTTTTACCAATAATTTAGCTTTTCCCATGACATTTTCTGGAATGCAAGCTATGCTAGAATGATCTCCTTCTCCGACGTCTTCTCTAATAGCATTTTGAATGATAATCTGAACTTCTTCTGCCAATTGCTTTTCACTAATCATTCTGTTTTCTATTTTTGTCTCCAACAAAGTTAATCTTTTTTATACGGATGACCATCACATTGCTCCTAGTCGGTAAGACCGACAACGCTCAGCTTCAAAACCTGGCCGCAGAATATCAAAATCGTCTTTCTCATTTTGTAAACTACAAAGTGGACGTTATTCCTGATTTAAAAAAAACCAAAAATATGGATATCGCTCTTCAAAAAGAGAAAGAAGGAGAACTCATTTTGAAAAAAATATCCACTTCAGATTTTTTGGTTCTTTTGGACGATAAAGGAGCCGAATTTACATCACTTAAATTCTCCGATTGGATACAAAAACGGATGAACTCAGGTTTGAAGCAATTGGTTTTTGTGGTTGGAGGACCTTACGGTTTTTCTGAAGCCGTTTACAAAAGAGTAAATCAAAAAGTGTCGCTGTCCAAAATGACATTCTCCCACCAGATGATCAGATTATTTTTTACAGAACAACTCTATAGGGCTTTTTCCATTTTAAACAACCTCCCTTACCATCATGAATAAAAAAGGGGCTATCTAAAAAGACAGCCCCTTTTTTATTCAATAAGAAGGATGTTATATGATTAGCATAGCATCTCCATAAGAGTAAAACTTATAGTTTTCTTCTATAGCTTCCTTATAAGCTTTTTCCATTAGTTCATGACCTGCAAAGGCAGATACCATCATTAACAATGTTGATTTTGGCATGTGAAAATTAGTAATCATGCAGTTTGCAATTTTAAAATCGTAAGGAGGAAAAATAAACTTATTGGTCCAGCCAGTAAATTCATTTAGCCTACGATTAGAACTTACAGTGCTTTCTATTGTTCTCATTACGGTTGTACCTACCGCACAAATTTTTCTTTTTTCTGACTTGGCGTTGTTGATAATAGATGTTGCTTTTTCATCTACCTTAATTTGTTCGCTGTCCATTTTGTGTTTAGATAAATCTTCAACCTCTACAGGGCTAAAAGTCCCTAAACCTATATGAAGGGTAACTTCTGCAAAATCAATTCCTTTAATTTCTAAACGCTTTAAAAGGTGTTTGGAAAAGTGAAGTCCAGCGGTAGGTGCAGCAACAGCCCCTTCTTCTTTTGCATAAATAGTTTGATAACGTTCTGCATCTTCTGGCACTACATCTCTTGTGATGTATTTTGGAAGTGGAGTTTGTCCAAGCTCAGTTAACTTAGCTCTAAAGTCTTGGTAAGAACCATCGTAGAGAAAACGTAGAGTTCTTCCTCTATTAGTAGTATTATCAATGACCTCTGCTACTAAACTTTCATCTTCACCAAAATAAAGTTTGTTACCAATTCTTATTTTTCTGGCAGGATCTACCAAAACATCCCAAAGTCTGGTTTCAGGATTGAGTTCTCTAAGCAAAAATACTTCGATTTTTGCACCGGTTTTTTCTTTGTTACCGTAAAGTCTTGCAGGAAAAACTTTGGTGTTATTGAACACCATGACGTCCTTCTCATCAAAGTAATTGATAACGTCTTTAAATATTTTATGCTCAATTGAACCATCTTTACGGTTTATCACCATCAACTTAGCTTCGTCTCTATGTTCTGAGGGAAATTGTGCTAAAAGGTTTTCAGGTAAAGTATATTCGAATTGTGAAAGTTTCATTCCCATAGTCTGATATTTTTTAAAAATGCAAATATACTATCGTGAGATAGGCGATGTCAAGTGTTTTATTGTTTATTTAGCTTAATAAGTTTCAAATCAGCGGTTTTGCTGGATACCAAGTGCTTTTATTTTTTCCCAAAAGTCTGGAAATGATTTTGAAACAACCTCTGGATTTAATATAGTCAAATCTACTTTTATAGCTAAGGGGGCAAATGCCATTGCCATTCTATGGTCTTGGTAGGTCTGTACAGAAACGGATTCCTTAAGATTCGCCTTAGGGCTTAACTGCAAAGATTCGTTGGAAATTTCTACTTCAGCTCCAAATTTTTCAATTTCAGTCTTAAGAGCCACCAGCCTATCAGTTTCTTTCACCTTCAAAGTATGTAAGCCAGTTAAATTACAGGCTATATTAAGCCCTAAACAAGTTACTGCAATAGTTTGAGCAAGATCTGGAGTGTCATTAAGGTCCAATTCAATTTTTTCAGGAAGCAATACTCCTGCTTTCTTTGAAATTAATATAGAATCCCCTTTAAATCGAGTTTCAATACCGAAAAGTTTATAAAACTCTGCTACTTTGGAATCGCCTTGTAGGCTATTTTTTTGGAATGTAGAAAGTTCAAATTCTCCCTGATCCATCAAAGCTAAGCAGCTGTAAAAATAAGATGCTGAGCTCCAGTCTGATTCTACAGCTATAGTTTTGGGTTCAATTTTGGTCTTCGGATGTACTTGAATATGAGATTCCTGTAAATCCACTTCAACACCAATAGATTTTAATGATGCGGCGGTCATCATCAAATAAGGCTTTGAAGTTACCTTTGACTGTAAGTAAATAGTGAGTCCATTTTTAAAAGAAGGAGCAATTAACATGAGGGCAGTAATATACTGACTGCTGACGCTAGCAGGTATAGAAATTTTATCCTTTTGTAGGGATTTTCCATGAATCTTAAGCGGAGGGAAACCTTCGCTGCCCAAATATTTGATATGACCGCCAAGTTCTCGCATAGCTTCTACCAAAATACCTATAGGACGCTCATGCATTCTTTTACTCCCTTTTAAAACAACTTCTAAGTTAGGCAACGAAGACAAGTAGGCTGTCAAGAATCTCATGGCAGTCCCAGCATGGTGGATATCTATCTCATCCCCTTTTTCTTTGAGGGTTGTTAAAGCTTTATGTAATACACGCGTATCATCACAGTCGGATAGACCACTTAATTCAATATTAGGAAACTGGGCCTTTAAAATCAAATACCTATTGGAAATACTCTTAGAACCAGTGATATGAAGCTTGAATTTGCTTATTGATGATTGACTAAAGCTAAGCTTCATTGATTTTCATTTTTCTTGATTTGCCCTCTAAATTTCAAAAAGGTGACTACAAATCCATACACAAAGCCACTCATTATGTTGGCAACAAAAAATCTCAATAAATTGTCCTTTGAAAATCGCTTTTCTACAAATAAGGAGAGGTCAAAATCATAGCCAAACCAGATATCTATAAGGTTATAAATCACAATAAAGCCTACAGCTAGTGTGATGACTGATCGCCAAAATCCTTTGGCAGAAATAACTTTTTGAAACATTTATTTAAGTTTTGGATTATTTTTATGACGATCGTGATCCCGTTTGGTTTTAAGATCTAATTTCTTGTCGAACGCCTCTTGCAAATCAATTCCTGTTTGGTTTGCCAAACATAAGACAACAAACATAACATCGGCTAACTCCTCTCCCAAATCTTTTGACTTATCGCTTTCCTTTTCACTTTGTTCGCCATAGCGCCTAGCGATGATTCTTGCAACTTCACCAACTTCTTCCGTAAGTTGAGCCATGTTGGTAAGTTCATCAAAATATCTTACGCCATGAGAATTTATCCATTCATCCACTTCTAGTTGAGCACCTTTAATGTCCATAAATAATTATGATTTAACGAGAACAATTTTTTCGTTCTCTTTATTCATCAAAGAAATATAAAATTCTCGCAATAAGCTATAATCTTGAGGTAAAAATAAGGCAACATTGACCTCTAGGTTTACCTTGACTAAAATCATATTATTATAAACCTCTATCAGATAGGTAAGTTTTGCAACTCCATCACCTAATTTTAAGATTCCTTTTTTTGGTAAATAATCTACTTTATATCCCTCGGGTATTTTAAGTGATATCACATGCTCGAGATTTCTTGGGAATGTGAAATCGACAGGATATATCCTCGTTTCACCTTTAAAAGGATTCTCTTTTAGCTTTAAAAATAGCATTGGTGATACATAAAGTTTATCACCAATTTTCTCAACAAGTTTTGCTTTTCCTGAAAAATTAAATTCTTCTACCAAAGGCTTTGAAGGGGCATTTAAATTTTTAGTTTTAATATCACTGATTTGATCTATACTAAAGTAATTTTCATAGTTCAGCCTTTTTTCATCGTCACTTTTATTATTTAAAGATCTTCTAGACTCCCAACCGTATTGATCTCGTGAAATTATTCTACAGAACCCACTTATTTCACCTTGAGTGTTAAGTTCTGCCTTCACTTGATATTTTTTTAATGAATTTGTCGATGGAAAAATATCCAGCGCTTGGAATCCATTAGGTTTAATTAGTGTCCCCTTCCAGTTTAAAGCACGACTTGGTAAAATATTTGGAGAAGCAAATTCATCTGTTGCATCTAATAAATATATTTCTCCTTTAATATTGACATGAGTAAATACATAATTTAAACCCGATATAGTGGGGAATAATGGAATGCCATTGGATATTGTACTAGATAATACGGGATTAGCATCTAGGTTAGCCTCCCTCAACATAGCTGTTAGCATAATGTTAATATCCGCTGAATTCCCTACACCCTCGCCGTATATTTTATTGAGCTTATTACTAGTATATCGCCTCTCTTCATCATTCCAAGTCATTTTATTTTTTACAAAATTAAAAACAGCAATCATCTTATCTTTAGGAAGACTCTTATCTTTCAGAATAGAGTCAAGATCATTCTTAAAATATCTTGTTCTAGAAATTTCTTTTTTATATGTATCCGTTTCACTTAAGGTTTTAACCACATCATCCCAGGTTTGGGAGACGACTTTAAACGGTTCTAGCAGTCGATTTTTATAGGATGATAGCTCGTAGCCTACGGATGGAAAATAGTTTGAAATTTTGTTTACATAGGGTTCGTTCTCAATTTTAGGCAAATTAGTTCCAACATATGTAATTTCTCTAATAGGAGTATCTAGGTTTGTTCCTTCATATTTTACGTATAACGAGCCTTTTTTAACTTTATCTATGGTTTCAAAAGGATAATAGCCTTTAGTTCTAACATTGTAAGCCAAGTAATCTATCGGTATACTTGTTTTATATTCAGAATAACGAGTTGGTATACTATTTTGAAAAATCCAGTTTGACAACTTACTGATATGTGGGGAATCAATTGAGTAGGAATACTGAAGGATTACACCATCTTGAACTTTAGGTAAAGTGAATTTTTTAGCTTTCCAAAACTCGCTTAAATCCACATCAAAGATATCGCTCTCTTCTAATTCTTCCTTTTCAATTTTACCATCTTTTTCATAGTAAACAGCACCCTTAATATTAGATAATGTTTCTTTGTCTGGGTTTCGTTCTCCAATATAGTAGGGAAGTTGAACATTGGCTTGACTATAGCCTTCTTTGGTATATATTTTTATCCTTTTGACTACCACAAATTTATATTCCCAAGAATTCATGATAGAAAAAGAAATTTCTCCTTTGTTATAAAGAACTTCAGCTGAGGTGGTCGAGTCTAGAGTGCTTTGGGTTTCCCTCAACATGTCTAAGGTAATATCTTCAAGGGTCTTGGTCTGAGAAAGGGCAAGATTAAAATAAAATAAAACTAAAAATGATGTATAAATTAATTTCACGTTTAAAAGATCTAATTGGAGTTGTAATTATAGATTAGTAAAATTTGCTTTTCAATTGATAGACACTAAATTTAGATTTTAACTAAGAACATAGCACTCTATCTATAAATATATATAAATTAAAAAATCATCTCAATTTATAAATCTCCATAGACATAAACTAAAGTAAATTCAAGGATAGATAAACACAAAAATCATTGGATTTATCGCTCCTTTTCCCCTGTGATACCCCTCCGTAATAAAACCTTGAACGATTGGAGTTTATAAATTTATCGAATTGTACTTGAGCCCCTTTAATGTCCTTAACTAGTTATGATTTAACGAGAACAATTTTTTCATTCTCTTTATTCATTAAGGAAATATAAAATTCTCTCAATAAGTTATAATCCTGTGGTAAAATTAGCGACGCATTGATTTCATGATTAACCTTTACTGAAATTATATTGTTATATTCTTCTATCAAATAAATCAATTGCGCAACACCACCTCCCAATTTTAAAATTGCTTTTTCTGGTAAATAATCTACTTGATAGCCTTCAGGAATTTTAATAGTAATAAAATGTTCTACATTTCTTGGAAAGGTAAAATCGATTGGATATACCCTTTCTTCTTCTTTAAAAGGATTCTCTTTCGATTTTAAGAATAACATTGGAGATAAATAAAGTTTATCTCCAATTTCCTCAACGAATTGCTCTTTTCCAGAGAAATTAAAACCTTCTAATAATGGTTTCGAAGTGTCTTTCAGATTTGAATTTGATATCTCTTCAATTTTGTTGACACTATAGGCACTCTCATATTTCAATTTTAATTCATCATTGCTTTTATTATTTAAAGATCGTCTAGATTCCAAACCATATTGATCCAAAGAAATTATTCTGCACATTCCATTCACTTCTCCTTTTAATGTAAGTTCTGCTTGCACTTGGAATTTTTTAGTTGAACGAGTAGAGGGAACAAGGTCTAAAGGTTGAAATCCGTCTGATTTAAGAATAGTTCCTGTCCAGTTAAGGGCACGCTTAGGCAAAATATTTGGAGATGTATATTCATCTGTCGCATCTAAAAGATAAATTTCACCATTGATATTGACATGAGCAAATACATAATTAAATCCTGATATAGTTGGAAAAAATGGAATGCCATTAGATATTGTACTAGACAGGACTGGATTAGCATCCAAATTAGCCTCTCTTAACATTGCTACTAGCATAACATTAATATCTGCTGAATTCCCTATACCCTCTTCATAAACTTTATCTAACTGATCACTCGTGTATCTTCTTTCTTCATCATTCCAGGTCATCTTATCCTTTACAAAATTGAAGATTGTATTCATTTTATCTTTTGGAAGAGTCTTGTCTTTTAGTATAGCTTTTAGATCATTTTCAAAATAATTTGATCTTGAGATTTCTTTTTTATAAGTGTCTGTATCACTTAATGTTTTTGCCACATCATCCCAGGTTTTTGAGACTGACTTATTAGCTTCATGCTGGCCAGTTTTATAAGACGATAACTCATAACTAATAGAAGGTAAATAGTTTGAAACATTATTAACAAAGGACTCATTTTCAATTTTAGGTAGATTTGTACCAATATGCTTAGACTCTTTTATTGATGTCCTCGCTCGAAATCCTGCTAATGAACTCTCCTTTATATCGCTGAAAGTTTCAAAGGGATAGTAGCCTTTTGTTTTTATACTATAGGCTAAATACTCCCCTGGGATTCTTGTTGCATATTCAGAATACCGTGTCGGTATAGTATTTTGGAATACCCACTTTGGTAGATTGAAAATATTTGGAGAATTTATAGTATAAGAATATTCAATAATAACACCATCTTGAATTTTAGGCAAAGTAAATTTTTTAGCTTCCCACTTTTCGCTTAAATCCACATCAAAGATATCTCGATTTCTTAGTTTTTCCCGTTCAATTTCTCCATCCTCCTCATAGTAAACATAGCCATCTATCTTGGATACAGATTCTTTATCTGCATTTTTGTCCCCTATATAATACTGGATTTGGACATTGGCTTGATTATAACCTTCTTGACTGTATATCTTTATTCTTCTAATGACCTCAAATTGATATTCCCAAGAATTCATTATAGAAAAGGATATTTTTCCTTTTTCATAAAGGACTTCAGCAACCGCAGAAGAATCTGAAGGGCTTTGGGTTTCCCTCAGCATTTCTAATGTAATATCCTCAAGTTCCTGAGATTGAGAATAACCAAAATTGAAAGCAAGTAGAGTAAATAATGATGCGAAAATTAATTTCATTTTTAAAGTTTTTAAAATTTGGTATATAGAAAGGTTAGGTTAATTTTAGACTTAATTTAGTGTTGTCATACTTCGAAATTTGTGAAAAGAATTCAACAAATTTTTCGTAATCAGATTTTTGATAATTATTCTTATTCAACTTAAAGTATCTTTTTACGATTAACACATTGCCCTTAAGTTCAAAACTTAGTTGATAGGAACCAAACTCGGAGTCTAAACTAATATCTTTAAACTCAGTGTCTACTGTGAGGTTTTCTAAATTGAAAGTGAATTCATCCTCGTCGACGAATCCTCTTGATACATTAAATGGAGTTTGTCTTACTTTATAATTAGGAAGATTAACTTGAAATTTATTAAACGGATTAACATCTAGAATAAGATCATTCCCATAAATTTTGACATAGTTATCTGCTTTAAGTTTAACCTTCTCAAAGAAGGTCACGTCTTCTTTATTGTTTGAAAATTGATGACTTATCAATGTCATTTCCTTTAGGTTATCCCAATACGACAAATAATGTGAGTTTATATCTTTCTCATTTTTGACGTAAAGACTGTATCTGTTGTTATATTGTGTACCTCTGGTCTTAATTTTTACATCAGCAGTAATTGCCTTTTCAATAATATTTATTTCTGCTGTGGTTTTTTGGTAGTTATCTATTTCTGTATAGGCTGGAGTTCGTAATATTTCTCCCCCACTAGGTTTTACAGCCAAAACTTTTCTATCGTCTGTAAAGGTGCCTAAAAAATTGAAGGGGATATCTTGGCTTGTACATTCCAGCCAAATATCTTCTTCATTTTCTTGAGGTATATTTAGAATAACATGATCCCCCTGCATAGAAGTAAAATCTTCTGATATATCTTGAATTTCAGAACCGGAATAAACAACGCAATAATTAGATTCAATATCGACCAGATTGAGTAAAGCCTTTGTATAATTCGTCAAGCCTTTACAGTCCCCATACTTTTTATCATCAACTTCTTCTGCTGAGATTGGCTTCCAACCTCCTAAACCAATTTGAACACTTATATATCTCGTATTATTTTGGACATACTCATATATTGCCTTAGCCTTTTCTCTTGTAGTTTCAAGGTTTTGAGTAAGTAATTTAATTTCGGAAATTGTAGATTCTGGAAGTTGATCTAAGCCTTTAAGTAAATTTTCGTGTTGCCATAGACCTAATTCCTTCCAATTGCTCACCTCTCCTCTTTCCCCTGCAAGCTCAAACGTTTGTAAAGCAAACATAACCTTTGGTGTAAATGTTTCAAATGAAGGGCTATAAACTTCTCTAGATACAGACGGCAAATTAGAAACTGAATAGGTTAGTAAATTAGGGTTGTCGTTTTCTATCGAAACCTCTTCCATAAACCCATTTTCTGAAGATCTCAAAACAATTTCAGACTTGTTTTCTATTTGGAAGGTCGATGACTTAATAGACTGATAATAATCGACATAAGGAGTAAAACTTTTTATAAAAGCTGTATTACTTGTCTTAATTTCTTTTTCAAAATGAATGGTAACAGGGTAACTTACAGGTGTATACTCGAGGTATTTAACTCTATCATCTGTATATAAACTAACTGAACCTACAGCACTAACATCCATAAAATCCCTCTCTTTAAAAGTTTCGATTTCAGAACCTAAAGCATCATAAATTGTAACTTCTAAGTTTCTAATCTTAGTGGATTTATTATAGAAAGCATAAGCATCTAAAGCTGACATCCCTTTTTCATTAAGGATAGTTATTATTTTATCCTCGCTTATGGTCATATCATCATAGTCATCTATAATGACTCGAATGTCTTGTTGAATAATAACTGAATTGGATTTTTCTATCAACTCAGCAGTTAGATTTGCTATCGAATATTTTTCTTGTGCACTGGAAATAAATATCACAAAAAAAGATGCTAGGAATAAAGTATTTTTCATATCAATCAAAAATATAAAAAATTCTTAAAGTTTCTAATAAATTCTATAATTTAACCTTAGAATCTAGTATGAATGTTAAAGGTCCGTCGTTGATTAATGAAATTTGCATATCTGCTCCAAATCTTCCAGTTTGGATTTTGGTAATACTACCTTCTTGAAGCGTTTCTAAGAAATCTTCGTAGAGTTTTTTGGCTAACTCTGGTTTAGCAGACTTCGTAAAACTAGGTCTATTTCCCTTTTTTAATGAAGCATGTAAAGTAAACTGACTCACGACAAGCAATTCACCTTCGATATCTTTAAGGCTCAAATTCATCTTACCCTCATCATCAGGAAAAACTCTTAGATGTATTATTTTTTTGACCAGCCAAGCTATATCCTCTTGCCCATCTTCATGTTCAATACCCAAAAAAATAAGCAAGCCTTTATTTATAGTTCCTGAAATTTCATTTCCTATTTTAACTGAAGCTTCCTTTACTCTTTGTACAACTATTTTCATATTACCTTAAGTCTTGATAGGGATCCTTCCTGAAATTTTCATCTTCATCTCCCTCCATAATTTGTAAATAGCTCTTGTATCTAGAATAAGCAATTTTATCCTCTGTTAAATCCTCTTTGACGGCACATTTAGGTTCATCCACATGTATGCAATTATTAAATTTACAGTTGGGCTTAACTTTAAAGAATTCTGGAAAATAATTGTCCAAAGCATACTTATCAATATCCACAACTCCAAAACCTCTAATGCCTGGTGTATCGATAATCTGTCCACCAAAATGAAGTTCATGCATTTCTGCAAAGGTGGTCGTATGTTGGCCTTGTTTGTGTTGAAGAGATATTTCTGAAGTCTTAATGTTAAGACCGGGCTCTATTGCGTTGACCAAAGTAGATTTGCCAACTCCACTATGTCCAGCAAAAACACTGACGTTATCTTTCATAAGTGCTTTTACTTGATCAATATTTTCTCCAGTTTCAGCAGAAATACCAATACACGTATACCCTATTTTCCTGTAGAGTTCAGCTAAATATTTCATCTCTGCGAACTCTTCTACAGAATAATCATCCACTTTATTAAATAAGAGTACTATAGGAATATGGTAGGCTTCTGCTGTGACCAAAAAACGATCTATAAATGTTGTGCTTGTTGGTGGGTTATTGTAAGTCACTAATAAAAAAGCTAGATCAATATTAGCCGCAATGATATGAGTTTGCTTAGATAAGTTAACTGACTTACGGATAATGTAATTCTTTCTATCATAAATCTCTTTGATGATTCCTATAGTTTCATCACCTTTAGTTTCGGTATCGATCTCCACATGATCTCCAACAGCTACAGGATTTGTGCTTTTAATATCTTTAAGCCTGAACTTACCTTTGATTCTGGAATTATAAATCTTTCCATCATCAGCTTTTAACAAATACCAACTTCCCGTAGATTTGTAGACGACCGCTCTCATAAACTCGTTTTTGAATTTGATTCACTTGATATCACTGGCTTATGATTTTATGTTGATGAGCAATCGATTCTTCATGCATAGCTTTAGTTAGGCGCTCTACAAAACCCTTAGACAAGTCTTTGTTTTCTCCTTCAATAGACAGGCGGTGTAATACTTTATTCCAACGTTCAGGTTGAAGAATAGCTACATTATTTTCCTTTTTAAGTTCTCCAATCTCGTCAGCAACCTGCATTCTCTTTCCCAGAAAATCTATAAGTTGATTATCGATGATATCAATCTTAGACCTCAGTACATTCAACTTTTTGTTGAATTCTTCTGCACCCTCCTTATTCCTGATACGCAAATCAATAGTCATTTGCTTTAGGAAATCTGGGGTAATTTGTTGCGCAGCATCACTCCATGCTTTATCAGGAGTATGATGTGTTTCCACAATCATTCCGTCGTAATTAAGATTTAAAGCAGTTTGACAAATATCAAACACTAAGTTCCTATCACCTCCAATATGAGAAGGATCTACAAGCAAAGGCAAGTCTGGAAACTGATTTTGTAAGTCGATAGCAATCTGCCACTCTGGGTTATTTCTGTATTTTATTTTCTCATAGGTAGAAAATCCTCTATGGATCACACCTAAGTTCTTAATATTTGCATTGTATAAGCGCTCCACTCCACCTAGCCATAAGGCTAGATCAGGATTTACAGGATTTTTAACCAATACAATTTTATTTGTACCTTTTAAAGCATCTGCGATTTCTTGAACAATAAATGGACTCACTGTACTTCTAGCCCCTATCCATAGAACATCTACATCTGCCTCTAAAGCTAGATCTACATGTGTTTTATTGGCGACTTCAGTAGCAATCATCAGCCCTGTTTCTTCCTTTGCTCTTTTCAACCACTTCAAACCTATCGCTCCCACCCCTTCGAAGTTTCCTGGACGTGTTCTAGGCTTCCAAATACCAGCACGCATCACTGTAGCATCAGAATCTTTAAGTTGGTGGGCAATTTCAAGCACCTGTTCTTCAGTTTCGGCACTACAAGGACCTGCTATGACTAAGGGATGGTCTAAGTTCATCTCCGTTAGCCAATTTCTTAGATGTTTTTCATTTTTCATATCTACAAAATTAACTTTTAATGTCAGAATTCAAAGGCTTTTAGCTTGGTTTTAGTGAATTCAATATTCCTTAAAAAACTTTACAAGTCAGTGATTTTTGAACTCATTAAAAGATATAATTTGTATTTTTGATTAAAACTATCGAATGTCTATTGAAGTCAAATCCATTTCAAAATCCTATAAAGATCAATTTGCTTTAAAAGATATTAATTTCAAAATTTATAAAGGTGAAATTGTAGGCTTGCTAGGGCCAAATGGCGCTGGAAAATCTACTTTAATGAAGATTTTAACTGGATTTATAAGTGCTAGTTCTGGTGAAGCTAGTATTAATGGAATAAAATTAAGTGAAGCAAAAACTGATATTCAACGCCAAATCGGCTATTTACCGGAACACAATCCAATCTATTTAGAGATGTATGTCAAGGAATATCTTTCCTTCCATGCGAGGATTTTCAAAAGTAAAAAAGAAAGAATTAAAAAGGTAATAGAACAAACCAAGTTGACCAAAGAAGTTGACAAGCGCATCCATCAATTGTCAAAAGGCTATAGACAGCGGGTTGGGCTTGCTGCAGCTTTACTTCATGATCCTAGTGTTTTAATTCTTGATGAACCTACCACAGGTCTTGACCCCAACCAATTAATAGAAATAAGGGAGTTAATCACTTCCATTAGTAAAGAGAAAACAATTCTTCTTTCTACGCATATCATGCAAGAAGTAGAAGCAATTTGCGATAGGGTCATCATCATAAACAAAGGGCAAATTGTGTCAGATAAAAAACTTTCAGACCTTAACGATCCCGAAGAACAGGTCATAGAGGTAGAATTTAATTATAGAATTGAAGAAGTGGCCTTAAAGGAAATTGGCAAGGTGATTAGCATCAGGAATTTAACGCGGTTCCGATACGAAATAACATTTAATACGCCTTTAGATAAACGACCAGATATTTTTGATTTTGCATACGACAAGGGTTTAAAAATACTCGAACTTCACAAAAAAAATAAAAATCTTGAAAGCTTATTTATAGATTTAACTAAAGATAATTAAATGGTTTTTGAATAAACCTGAACTAATTAAACGCCATATTCATCTATAACTTTATCTTGCTTATTTGTTATCTAAACTTACTATGAAGAGAAATCTAAAATCCTATATTACCATTAGCCTAAAAGGCTTAGCAATGGGAGCGGCCGATGTTGTTCCCGGAGTATCTGGGGGAACCATTGCTTTTATTACAGGAATTTATGAAGAACTAGTGACGACCATCGCCAATGTAGACATTTCTCTTTTTAAAACATGGAGGCAAAACGGTTTCGCTGCGATGTGGGCGCATCTTAATGGTGGTTTTATTATTGCGCTACTAACAGGTATTTTCATCAGTATATTTACTGTTATGCAATTAACCAACTACTTATTGGACACCTACCCCATTGTGGTCTGGTCATTTTTTTTCGGCCTAGTAGGTGCCAGCGTTTGGTATGTAGGAAAACAAATTGAAAAATGGAATCCGAAACTAATCGGGGTTACTATTCTAGGCTTTATCGTCGCCTTTGGTATTACGAAACTCACCCCAGCACAGGGCATCGATCATCCGCTTTATTTTCTTATGTGCGGAGCAATAGCGGTCTGTGCCATGATTTTACCTGGAATTTCAGGAGCCTTTATTTTGGTCCTGCTTGGCGGATATAAATCAATTTCAGCAGCGGTATCTGAATTTAATATCCAAGTTATTGGCCTTGTGAGTCTTGGAGCAGTTATTGGATTATTGAGTTTTTCTAGAATTTTAAAATGGTTATTTACGAACTTTAAATCGCTTACCTTATCGGTTCTCACAGGATTTATAGCAGGTTCTCTCAATAAAATTTGGCCCTGGAAAGAAGTTATAAACTCAGAAATCATAAAAGGCAAAGTAGTTATTTTAAAGGAAGTTTCTATTTTACCCACTCAATTTGACGGAGATCCTAAACTAGTGTACGCATGTATAGCTGCTATATTAGGATTTTTACTTATTCTTTTACTCGAAAAAATAGCCAAAAAACAACCCCTTTCAAATGCAGAGCACAAGGACATTTAGCGATAAAATCTTCCTTTTCTTAAAAGGTCTTGCTATGGGCGCTGCCAATAAAGTTCCTGGAGTTTCTGGTGGTGTTGTTGCTTTTGTTACTGGTTTTTATGAAGAATTTATTTATTCTCTCCAGAAATTTAATTTCAAGTCTTTTAAGCTTCTATTCAATGCTAGGTTTAAGAGTTTTTTCCAATATATAAACGCTAAGTTTCTAGGCATATTGATTCTTGGAATGGTCGTGAGCTATTTCAGCATTTCAAAATTATTGGATTTCTTAATTGAAAGCTACGAGCTTAACGTTTGGTCTACCTTCTTTGGTATGATTGTAGGCTCTATCTATTACATCGGTAAAGATTTTAAAATAAGATCAATTAAAACAATTGTTTTTATAAGCCTAGGCGTTGTGGCAGGACTGAGCATTAGCTTTTTAAAACCTGCTACAGAAAATGATAATCTCTTATTTGTGTTTTTTTGTGGGATTATAAGTGTGTCAGGGATGACCCTTCCGGGTTTATCGGGCTCATTTATACTAATCCTATTAGGCAATTACGTCTTGCTATTGGTAGATTCTGTAAATGCCCTTTACGATACTATTGCTGATGTGGTGAGGCTTGATTTTAGTTTTACACAAGACCCTAAAAGAACTAGGCTACTTCAAGTTTTGGGATCGTTTACCGCTGGTTCTTTTTTTGGACTTATTACCCTATCCCACTTATTAAATTACGTTTTGAAATATTATAAGAAAATTGCATTTTCAATTATTATTGGATTTATAACTGGCAGCCTAGGAGTGGTGTGGCCCTGGAAGGAGAAAATTTTTAAAACAGACCCATTAGGAAGTACTATTTTAGATACTAGTGGAGACCCCATTTTAGACAATTACTCTCGGTATTGGCCAGAATTAAGTCAACTTAGTACTTGGGTTGGTTTCTCTTTTATACTAGTAGGAATTTTAATAGTTTTGGGCTTAGCTTGGTATGGCAACAGTAAAAATAAAATTAACTATTCATGACAACATACGGACTTTTAGGAAGAAATATTGATTACTCATTTTCAAAAACATTTTTTAATACCAAATTCCACAACGAGGCCATCAGAGCTAAGTATATCAATTTCGATATTGAGCATATTGAAGAAGTTAAACAAATCGCAAGTAACTCTTTGGATTTAAGAGGTCTTAATGTGACTATACCCTACAAAGAAGACGTAATTCCTTTTCTGGATGAAATAGACCCTCAAGCTGAACAAATTGGCGCAGTAAACACTATTAAAATTGAAAATAAAAAATTGATTGGTTATAATACAGATGTATTTGGTTTCACAAAATCTATTTTTAACTTAGTTGCTCCCAACCATGAAGCCGCCTTAATTTTGGGAACTGGGGGCGCATCCAAAGCAATAAGACATGCTCTGGTCTCTATGGGATATCATATCAATATGGTATCTAGAGAAAAAGATAAAGGTGATTTTACTTATAAAGATCTTACCTCAGAAATTATAAAAAGCCATCAACTTATTGTTAATTGTACACCTCTAGGTACTCATCCTAATGTCAACCAATCCCCACCAATTCCTTACGAATTCATTGACGAAACGCATTTGCTTTACGATTTGGTTTATAACCCCTCCCTCACTAGATTTTTGGCTCAAGGAAAAGATAAGGGCGCGCAAATTATAAATGGAGAACAAATGCTTATTTCCCAAGCAGAAAAAGCTTGGGAAATCTGGAATCAGTAATTTATTTAGTAGTATTTTTTGTATTTATATCTAGCTGCAAAGCCTATTAAAACCCAAACTATTAGGGCTATAATGATAAACTGATAGCTGATAATTTGATCACCACTAGCGTAAGAATGTAGTCCTGAAAGGTAAAAGTTCACTCCAAAGTAGGTCATCAATATAGATCCAAAAGCGATAACTGCAGCCCAGTTGAAGGCAAACAATCCTCTTAAACCTGGAACCAATCGCATGTGGATCACAAAAGCATATACAAAAATACTGATTAGAGCCCAAGTTTCTTTTGGATCCCAGCCCCAATACCTACCCCAACTTTCATTGGCCCATTGGCCACCTAGGAAATTTCCTATGGTAAGCATAATCAAACCAACTGTTAATGCTAATTCATTAATAATGGTAAGTTCCTGAATATTTAATTTCATCTTTTTAAAGTTGGACTTGTTGGTCGCTATTATTAAAATAAGAGACACCAAACCTATGATAGCACCTAAAGCAAAAGGACCATAACTTCCAACAATAACGGACACGTGAATCATTAGCCAATAGGAGTCCAAAACTGGTTGCAAATTACCAATACTTGGGTCTAACCAGTTCCAATGAGCCACCATCAAAATAATAGAAGTCACAAAAGCTGTAGAGCCCATGGTCAAATCGCTTTTCCGTCCAAAGGCTAAGCCAAAAAACATAGTGGCCCAAGCGACGTAAATCATACTCTCGTAGGCATTACTCCAAGGAGCATATCCAGAAATATACCATCTGGCGGCAAGGCCACCCGTATGTACTAGAAAAAGTGATACCAATAAAATTTTACTTATGGTTATAGTAATTTTATTGAGTTTGTTTTGCTTGAAAATACTCAAAATCACAAAGACGATCATAATCAAGCTCGCATAAAGGTAAAGCTGAAACAAGAGATTGAAAATATCTATTTTATTGTAAAGGATTTCAGCTTTTATCCTACCCTCCTTTGGCATCACTTCTCCACCGTATTTATTTTGGAAAGATTTTAAACTCAAAAGCAGTTCGTTAGACTGCTCATAATCTCCCGTTTGTCGTGCACTTCTAAGGGACTGCATGTAGAGAGGGAGAATTTGTTTTGTGTATAAAGTATCTACACCTGCGAAATATTTCTCGTCGTCCAATTCTGAATAAGAAACCCATTTATTATTAGAATGTTCTGGGACAGGAAAAATTCTAAATTGTTTTCCCTGTAAAGTATTATAGATCAAGTTCACCTTTTCATCGACGGTGATGAAGTCTTTTTGGAACTGATTTGGCACTGGAGCTTTGTATGCTGCATCTAAATACTCACCTAATTTATATTGACCGTCCATCTTAAAAAAGTCGGTCAAGGATACATATTTTTTATTTTCTTGAACTCCTAAGACGTGATGTAAGCTGTCATTTTTAGCTTTTATGGAAATCAAGGGCGCAGAATACCAAATTGCGGGATTTTCAATCATGGATAGCAGAACTTGATCGCTATTCAAATCATTATAATTGTCTTTTTTACCCAGCTTTCTAAGCAATTCTGAAGAATACGTATTGATCGGTTTCATTCGACCTCCAAAATCTTGAATAACCAATTCCCCAAATTTGGCAGCATGGTCTTTATCAACCGTATTGGCTTTAATCAATTTTATAACCTTTTCATAATCCACTTCCTGGATCATGTTAGGATCATGATTGGATGAAGTCACTTGGGTGTCTTCTGGCTTATTAGAGTCTTCTACAACATTTCCATTTTGAGTCTGAGCAAAGCCACTTAATCCCAAAAACAAAATTAATATACCCGCTAATCTTTCTTTTTTCATCTTAATTTTTTCCAATTTCTTCCTCAAATCTCCAAACCTAGACCCTCTATCAAACATAATAGCCATCATTCCTAGATAGAGCAAAAAATATCCTACATATGTAATCCAAGTTCCCCACCAATCGTTATTGACAGATAAAATAGTACCTCCTTCATCTGGATCAAAAGACGATTGAAAAAAACGATACCCTTGGTGATCTAGAACGTGATTCATATAGATGTCATAAGGATATGAGTCACTTCCATCCACTACCTCTACTTTACTCATAAAAGACTCATAACTCGGCTGAGGTCTATCTTCAGTACCTGGATGTTTTTTAGCTATAAAATCATTGAGCTTTAAGGCAAAAGGCAATTCAATGTTTTTACTTCCATAGCTCAAATACACATCATGATCTCCTACATTCACCTTTTTCATATCCATCTGAAACCCTTTACCACCAAGCAAACCAACTTTTTCTGTTTGTCCATTGGCAGTAATTTGCATGAAAATACCGTCTGGATCATTGTTTTTTGCAATTTCCTTTTGAACCAAATCATAACGCCCCTTAATGGATGGATCTGGGATCACAAATTGCATGCCTCCAAGATTATACAAAGAACGCATCTGTAAATCTTGAATTGAATCTTCGACCAATTGCCCGCGTTCTTGGTCTGCCATACGCATCCAATCTCCATTAAAAGGAGAGTCTATAGTAAATCCACTCTCATTGGTACCTATGATGTTAATAGCACCGTCCGTCTGTTTATTAAATGCAAACAAGATATTATGAATATTGGCGACTTCTCCTGTTTCCAAATAATGATCATGCCTTTCTCCCTCACCAGATTCTACGATTTTAAGAAAATTGACCCCTTCCTCATCCTCAATTATACCTTCTTCTGCACCTTGGATAAATTCTAAGAACTCAATTTGAACAGAATTGCCATCATAATCTGTATTAATTTTTTTTCCCTCTGTAATCCCAGGCCCTAAACTAATTCTAAAATCCTCTTTTTTTCTTAGAGGCTCACCATCAATTTCTCCATCTATAAACGTGGATAAATATGTTTTTTCAGATAGCATTGTACTTGCAACCTCCCCCTCTCGGATAGGCATTATACCTTCTTCACCTAGATATCGTGTGACCCAGGCCCCAACAAGAATCAAAATAAAAGACAAGTGAAGTAAAAGAGTAGTGAGTTTCTTTTTTTGAAATAATTTAAATCTAAATATATTTCCCACGAAGTTGATAACAAAAAAAACCATGATTATTTCAAACCACCACGCATCATAAATCCACTCCCTAGCTGTAATCGTGGTATAGGAGTTTTCAACGAAAGTTCCTACAGCCATAGACACTGCATATACAATAAACAAGACGGCCATCAATCTTGTGGAAAACAATATACTTTTTATTTTTTTCTCTAACATAGCTTTAAAATAATGAATACAAATATAAGTAATATGAGAGGATTTATTAATCTCTCTATCGCTTCCTAACGTTGAAGTTGTGTTAATTAAACTCATAAAACAGTACTACGCCAACTCTCTAAAAAAACTAAAGAATTATCAGTTATAATTAAAAATATGTGCTTATAAGACAAATCGTTAATATGCCATAGAAAAGTTTTAAAACTGATAAATTTTACTTTCAAAAAATGAACATTACATTTGCACCTAAGAATTTAAGATATTTCAATGTATTCAATAGTTATTTTAGGGAGCGGTAATGTGGCAACTCATATGTTTCAGGCTCTTCAATCTTCCAAAACTTGTTCAGTTATTCAGGTTTATAACCATAAAAGAAGTTCCCTTTTGAAGTTTGAAAACTCAGTTCCCCTTACAACTGATATTTCTGCTTTAAAACCTGCAGACCTCTATCTCATTTGTCTTAAAGATGATGTCATAGAGTCTACTGCTGAACAAATTAAAACTAAAGCTGGAATTATTGCACATACCTCAGGAAATCAAGGCCTGTTAACCTCTCCTAAAAATTCCGGTGTTTTCTATCCGCTTCAGACCTTTTCAAAGACGTCTGAACTAGACTATTCTACAATTCCATTTTGCCTCGAAGCTAATTCAGAAGAAAATTTATCGCTTTTGAAATCTATAGCCTTAAGCATTTCTCAACACCAGTATGAAATTAGTACCACACAAAGGCAAACCTTACATTTGGCTGCTGTGTTTGTCTGTAATTTCACAAATCACCTGTATGCGATTGGAGAAGATATCTGTCTACAAGATGATATCCCATTTGATATTTTGAAGGCCTTGATTAAAGAAACTTCAGATAAAGTTCAATCTCAATCACCATCTGAAGTGCAGACAGGACCAGCTGTAAGGAATGATGAAAAAACAATAACAAATCATTTGAAACAATTAAATTCAAAAGATTACAAAGCAATTTATAACCTAATGACAACCTCTATATTAAAAAAGCATGACAAACTATAAAGAATTACTCAACCACATTACCACTTTCGCCTTTGATGTTGACGGTGTTTTCACCAATGGCACTCTTCAGATTTCCTCTTCTGGGGAACTCCTTAGGACTATGAATGTAAAAGATGGTTTTGTAGTAAAAGAAGCCCTAAAAGCAGGATACGAGATCATAGTAATTTCTGGAGGAACCAATGAAATGGTAAAGACTAGGCTTAAAGATTTGGGTATAACCAATATTCATCTAGGAGTTGCAGATAAAGTGGAATGCTTAAATGAATTTCTAGAGGTGTATAACATCAAACCAGAAGCGGTCGCCTATATGGGAGACGATGTCCCAGATGTATATCCTATGAAAATGGTGGGTTTACCAACTTGTCCTCAGGATGCAGTTCCAGAAATAAAAGCAGTCTCTGCCTATATCTCTCATAAAAATGGCGGCGATGGATGCGTAAGAGATCTCATTGAGCAGGTGATGAAGGCTCAGGGGAAGTGGAAATTTTAGAGCTGGTCTAGTAAAATTATTTATGGCCTTTCTCAATCTTATACGCTGGAAAAATTTAACCATAATTGTTTTTATGGCTATGACGATAAGGTATGCTCTGCTGCCTGGTTTTGGACAAAAACCTAGTATTGGCCTTCCTTATTATTTACTTCTAATTCTAACTGTAGTGTGCCTTGCAGCAGCAGGACATATTATTAACGCTATTTTTAATGTGACCACAGATAGCATCAATAAGCCAAATAAGATTATCATCGATCAAGTTATAAAACGAAGAATAGCTTTTAAACTATATTTTGGACTCAATGTCTTGGGACTTTTCACGATACTGTTTATTCTCCTCTCGAATCCTTCTAAAAGCTTGTGGATTGTTTTTAGCATTTGTGTTTTATCACCCATAGCCCTTGCTATTTACTCTATTTGGTTAAAAAAAATAGCGCTTCTTGGAAATATCCTCATTAGCATACTTGTGGGAGCTAGTATTTTCTGCTTTGGGCTAGCTCTTGTAGATAATGACCAAAGCCCTGTGTTTTACTTTACTATTCTAACGTATGCTCTTTTAGGCTTTAGCTTAAATTTGAGCAGGGAATTGATAAAGGATGTAGAAGATCTAAGAGGCGATTATTACTGCAAGATGAAAACTTTACCTATTTTGATTGGTAGAAAAAGATCTAACCACATAATTTTTGGACTTCTAACATTTACTATTTTAATACTTCTTACGATTCTGCTTAATTACTTTTTATCACTCAACATTTTTATATTTTATGTATTTGTATTTGTTCTTATTCCTCTCATCCTTATTTCTAAACGAATTCTGAAAGCCAAAAATCAAAAGGATTACACTAGCATTAGTTTCCATTTGAAACTCGTATTTTTGATTGGTATTTCTTCTATGTTCACATTTTTAAACCTATGATTTTAGAAAATTTAAAACAAAAGCGCATAATTTTAGCATCAGGATCCCCAAGGCGGCAGGAAATCTTGACCTCCATAGGTGTGGATTTTGAGGTAGAATTACGGTCAGTTGATGAAGTGTTTAGCGAGACCTTACAACATCATGAGATCAGTGATTATTTAGCTCAGTTGAAAGCAGATCAATTTCAAAATTTAAAATCAGACGATATAGTCATTACTGGAGATACCATTGTTTGGCATCAAGACAAGGCGCTGAATAAACCTCAAAACAGAAATGAGGCTATCGAAATGCTGAGTTCCCTCTCCGGCACAGCTCATGAGGTAATTTCTTCGGTTTGTATAAAAACCCAAGACAAAACTGAAACCCTCTATGATTCTACAGAAGTTACCTTTAAAGCTCTTTCGAAGGATGAAATCTCGTACTATATCGACACCTATTCGCCTTATGATAAGGCAGGAGCCTATGGCATCCAAGAATGGATAGGTCAGATTGGTATTTCAGAAATAAAAGGCTCGTTTTATACCGTTATGGGGTTTCCAATTCATTTAGTATATTCTGAATTATCGAACTTAAAATAATAATCATGAGAACTCTACCGCTCCTTCTTCTTATCTTACTAATAAGCTGTCAAACTAAGACCGAAAGTAACTCTAATGATGACAATTTTGAAAAAAGAAATCTATCTACTGAATTCAAATCGTATTGGTATGATGGAAACGCTGAATTGACCAGTTATGATTTGGAATTTTATAGATATGGTGAAAAGCGACAAGGCAAAGCCATGCTTATATTTGTGACCGAAGACTTTTTAAGTGAAGTACAAGTTAAAGCCAATTCCAAATCTGAAACTACACGTTCCGTCATGAAGCTTAATTCCACAAAAAAGTTCAACACGGGGATTTATCCTTACAGCATAATGCAAAGCGCTTTTTTTCCACTTGGTGAACAGAGACCTCTTTTAAAGTTGACCTCTAGCGTTCAAGAATGGTGCGGACACTCTTATGCTCAATTAAATCATAGAGGTGATTTTCAATTAGAAACACATTCCTATTTTGAAGGTGAAGCAGATTCAACATTTACACTAAAGCCCGTCTTATCAGAAAATCAAATTTGGATTCAACTCAGAATAGCTCCAAAGGAGTTGAAACTTGGAAAACAGGACATCTTTCCAGACTTTTCCTTTTTACAGCTCAATCATGAAAAGTTTAAAACGTATTCAGCGTCCATAGAACAAAGAGAAGACGACTACCTTACTACAACCTTAAGGTATAATGAATTGGGAAGGGTTTTGAAAATCTACCAAGAAAAGTCTTTTCCATTTGAAATTGAAAAGTGGGAAGAGATGGAGATTCAAGGAAAGGATACATTGATTTCTAAGGCCAAAAAATTGAAAACTTTAAAGACAAAATATTGGCAAAAAAACTCAAACAAATATCTACATTTGCGGGATAGTTTAAGACTATAAGTTATGCTTGAAACTCTTTTTTTTCAACATGAGTCCCAAATCATCTGGACTGCTATAGTTGTATTTCTTATTTTATTATTAAGGTTTACCTTAAAGCAATCTGCAAAGCGAATCGCAAAACGAGATGAACTCAATTTTGTAAGAACTCGACTCATTTTTAAGTACATTAATGTGTTGGTGTTTTTTATAGCTGTGTTCGGGCTTTTACTCATCTGGGGAGTAGAAATAAGAGAACTTGCGCTCGTTTTTTCTTCTGTTTTTGCCGTATTAGGTCTTGCCCTTTTTGCAATTTGGTCTGTGTTGAGCAATATAACTTCTGGTATTATTATGTTTTTTTCTTTTCCATACAAATTAGGAGATAAAATTAAAATCCACGATAAAGACTTTCCCATTGAAGGGATCATAGAAGATATAAAAGCCTTTCAACTTCACTTGCGTACAGATGAAGACGAACTGGTGACCTATCCCAATAATTTAATCCTACAAAAACCAGTAACCCTGCTTAAGAAAGATGCCCTTCTGGACAAGCCTGACTACGGAGATCGTTAAAAAAATTTGAATCCACCGCAAAATGATATTTAGGTATTTATATTTGGTGAAAATTAAGGCTATGACAAAAACATTATTATGCAGTATTTTTTTATTTTTAAATGCAGTATGCTATAGCCAAACCCCACAAAAGCTAGCCTCTTCAGAAATATACCAACAGATAAAATCACTCAATTTTCTAGGCAATGTTTTGTATATCGCAGCTCATCCCGATGATGAAAACACAAGCTTAATTACTTATTTTTCTAAAAAGCGCTATGCCAAAACCACCTATCTATCGCTCACTCGTGGTGATGGAGGCCAGAATTTGATGGGTTCTGAGCTTAGTGAAAAGCTGGGTATGATTCGCACACAAGAATTACTGAAAGCGAGAACTATAGATGGAGGACAACAGTGGTTCTCTAGAGCTATAGATTTCGGCTATTCAAAAACGCCAGAAGAAACTTTAAACATCTGGGATAAAGAAAAAATACTTTCTGATGTTGTGTGGGCTATAAGAACACATCGACCAGATATCATTATCAACCGTTTTAATCATAGGACTTCTGGAGGCACTCATGGTCACCATACCTCATCTGCTATACTTAGTACTGAAGCATTCGATCTTGCTGGTCAAAGCAATAAATACACTTCTCAATTAGGACTGGTTGAACCTTGGTCTCCAAAAAGAGCTTTCTTTAATACCTCTTGGTGGTTCTATGGAAGTCAGGAAGCATTTGACAAAGCCGATAAAACTAATTTTATTGAACTGGAGATCAATGCTTTTTATCCTTTAGAAGGTTTATCCAATAATGAAATTTCTGCTTTAAGTAGAAGTCAGCATAAATCTCAAGGCTTTGGAAATACAGGGTCTAGGGGAGAGAAGACGGAATACATTGAATTAATAAAAGGTGAAAAACTTGCAGGAAATGATCCTTTTCATGGAATCGATACGTCTTGGAGTCGTATTCCAAAAGGAAAAGCTATTGGGGATATTCTATATAAGGTTGAAGAAGATTTTGACTTTAAACAACCCTGGAAGGTTATTCCTCAATTGCTAGAGGCAGAACAACTTATCCATTCTATTGAGGATGAGTTTTGGAGATCTCAAAAAAGCAAGCATATTCAATCTGTCATCCAAGCTTGCTTAGGTCTTTTCGTAGAAGTCCAAAGTGGAATAGCCTATGCCAATCCCGGTGATGCTATTGAGATTGAAATGGAACTCATAAACAGAAGCCCAATTGATATTCAATTAAAGTATGTTTCACTCGGAGGAAAACCTATCAACGTTAAGCAAACTGTGCTCGAAAACAATAATGACGTCAGATTTTCGACAGTGTTCAACTTGAGTTCAGAAGAAAATTACACTACACCTTATTGGCTAAAGGAAAAAGCAAAATTAGGTATTTATAAGGTTGAGAATAGGGCTCTCATAGGTTTACCAGAATCGCCAAAACCTATTCAATTTACATTCAATTTTGAGATTGAAGGAAAATCCTTTACTCTTAAAAAACCTCTAATTTACAAGTACAACGATCCAGTGAAAGGAGAGGTGTATCAGAATTTTGAAATCCTACCTGAAGCCTCTTTGGGTTTTGATAAGTCAGTTTATGTCTTCAAAAATTCTGAAACCAAGATCATTCAAGTCAACGTCAAAGCCTTCAAAGAATCGGTTGTTGGGCAACTCAAATTAAATCTTCCAAATAAATGGAAAATCTCGCCCAACTCGCATGAGGTTAGTTTAAACACTAAAGGTGAAAGCAAAAGCTTCAATTTTGAAATTACTCCTTCGTCAATTTCTGAAGCAATGATTTCTCCCGAATTAAAACTCTCTAAAACCACCTTAAACAAATCAGTTACCACCATAGAATACGATCACATTGGGGCACATAACCTTATTGAAGATGCCTCCGCAAAACTGGTGAATCTAGATATCAAACTTAGCCAAAAACGCATAGCTTATATTTCTGGAGCAGGTTCTAGTGTAGCTTCCAACTTAAAGGATCTGGGCTTTTACGTAAAAGAATTTTTACCTACTGATCTTACTCAAGAAAAGCTTAAAGATTTTGACGTCGTCATCATGGGCATAAGAGCATACAATATCCATGAATCCTTGGCCTACAAACAATCCTTTATATTTGAATTTGTGCAAAATGGAGGGACTATAATTGTTCAATACAACACCAATAGAGGTTTAAAAACAGATGAGATTGCCCCTTTTCCTATGCAAATGTCACGGGATCGGGTGACCGAAGAAACAGCTGAAGTTAGATTTTTAAACCCCAAGCATAGGGTTTTGAATATCCCCAACAAAATCGACAAGTCAGATTTTGAAGGTTGGGTACAAGAGCGAGGACTTTATTTTCCTGACCAATGGTCGGAAAAGTTAACCCCCATCCTCTCCATGAATGATAAGGACGAAACCCCAAAAGAGGGAAGTATTCTTGTGGGTAAGTATGGGAAAGGTCATTATATTTATACAGGCTTAAGTTTCTTTAGAGAATTACCCGCGGGTGTTCCAGGGGCTTATAAGCTGCTCTCTAACTTAATTTCCATAGAATAGAATGTCAAAATCGCCTCAAAAATACGTTTGGAAAACTGCCTATACTTGGGTTTTGATTTTAAACGCTTTATATATTCTAGGATTTTATGTATTCATGAATTGGTTTCAAAATTAAATTCATGGAAGTTTTAGATTTTATTATTCTTTTTGGAACCCTCGCTTTTATTGTTATTTATGGCAGCTTAAAGTCCCGAAAAAATGAAAATGTTAACGATTTCATTAGAGGTGGTAATAAATCGGAGTGGTGGACTGTTGGGTTGTCTGTAATGGCAACACAAGCAAGTGCAATAACTTTTTTGTCTACACCAGGACAAGCCTTTCATGATGGAATGGGCTTTGTTCAGTTTTATTTTGGTTTGCCTATTGCTATCATTATTATCTGCGTGGTCTTTCTTCCGATTTACCACCGTCTTAAGGTATATACAGCTTATGAATATCTGGAGTCTCGCTTCGATTTAAAAACAAGGACTCTCACAGCAAGTTTGTTTTTAATACAACGAAGTTTAGCTGCAGGTATCACTATATACGCACCTTCTATCATACTTTCAGCTGTTTTAGGGTGGAATTTATTATATCTCAATATCATTATTGGTATACTCGTGATCATCTATACCGTTACAGGTGGAACCCAAGCCGTAAATGTGACTCAAAAGCAACAAATGGCTGTTATCTTGATTGGAATGATCATCGCTTTTATAATGATTTTTTCTTTTCTGCCAGAAGATATCACTTTCAATAAAGCCATGAAAATCGCTGGAGCTAACAACAAGTTAGATGTCCTTGACTTTTCATTTAGCTTTGATAATCGATACACATTTTGGAGTGGAATTATTGGAGGCACTTTCTTAGCTCTTTCCTATTTTGGAACAGACCAAAGTCAAGTCCAGCGTTATCTCTCCGGGAGGAGTTTAAGGGAAAGCCAAATGGGACTTATCTTCAATGGAATTTTAAAAGTGCCGTTACAGTTTTTTATCTTATTGATTGGCGTGATGGTATTTGTGTTTTACCAATTCAATTACTCTCCGATCAACTTTAACCCAGCAGGAAAAATTGCAGTTGAAGAGTCCGAATATGCGTCAGAATTTGAAACCTTAGAAACGCAACTTAAATCTGTTCAGGATAAAAAGAAGAACTTGGCCAATCAGTTTTCTATGGACGTTTCAGAAATCGAAAGTCAAAACCTACAGAGTAAATTAAAAAATCTCAACACTCAAGAAGTTCGGCTTAGAGATGATGCGAAAACCATAATATCTAAAGTGGATAGTAAAATTGAAACCAATGACAAAGATTATGTTTTCATTCACTTTATCCTCAATAATTTACCTAGGGGTTTGGTGGGCTTGCTTCTTGCCGTGATTCTATCAGCAGCAATGTCCTCAACAGCTTCAGAATTGAATGCTTTAGCTTCCACGACGACAATTGATTTGTATAGAAGAAATAGAACTCCTGAAATGAGTGAAAGGCATTACTTATATTCTACAAAGTGGTTTACACTTGGCTGGGGAATCTTTGCTATTATAGTCGCGTGCACTGCCAATTTATTTGACAACCTGATCCAACTTGTAAATATTATAGGCTCCATCTTTTATGGCAATGTATTGGGTATATTCTTGCTTGCCTTTTTCATAACGTATGTGAAGAGCAGAGCTGTTTTTATCGCTGCCATCATTACTCAAATTATCGTTATTTATGGCTATTTTAATGACTGGATGCCCTATTTATGGCTGAATTTATTTGGCTGTGGATTGGTTGTTATGATTGCTATTCTCCTACAAGCGCTCACAAAAAAACCGACTCAAAACATTGAGTCGGTTCAAGGATAATTTAATAACAAATTTTATTTAGCGTTCCATTACTTCAATGAAACTTATACCAAATTAGACCTATAATGACGCAATAAACCGTTTCTTTTTCGCCTGTTTTTCATCAAAAATAATTACCGTAGCTAAGGCTATGCTAGTTATTTTTGATTTCAATCAATCAATCAAAAAATAATTCAATTTATTCATACGGCATTATAAATATAATTTGGTATTAAGTGTCTTTCCGAAAGAGAAGCCTTTTTTTGCTTCGACGAGTAATCTTTTTTTTGAAAAGAAGATACTTCAATCTCTAAAACGGTTCCATCAGAATGACAACATAGAGTTTGAAAAGCCTCTTAAAAGATAAACTATTTAGCGTTCCATTCTTTTAAAGAATCTTCGTTCATCTTAATATAATCTGCATTCCCAGCTTTTTTAGCACCTTCCAAAGAGGCTTTAGCGGTTACTATAGCTTTATCTTTTTTACCATTGGCAGCATAGATCAATGACTGCTGTCTTAGCATCCAAAATGGTTTAACTTCAACCATAACCATTCCCTTTTCCATCCACTCTTCTGCTTTATTCATATCCTTACCAGCATTGAGGTAATATATGGCAGAATCGAAATAATCGTTAGCGGATGGACCACTCATTATAGCGGTTACACTTTCCATAACAAGATCATCTGTTGGGAAACTGATTGGTACTTCAACCATTGTCTTCTCCCAAGACATCTGAAGATGTGCTTTATCCATCCGTAAAGCTCCTAAATCGATACTTAGAGTTTCAACCATATGGTTTAATGATTTTACAGGGACATTTACCATAGCAGCTACAGCATCTTCATTCCATGTTTTTGGCAAGCCCCAATTGTCTGTGTCTTCATAAAAAAAGACATCCCAACTCTCTTTTTTAGGAGTACTGTAGACCGCATAACTTCCAGCTTCTAAAGCTTGTTCACCAATTTTTACGTCCGTAGAAAAAGTGATGATTGTATTTTCATTGGCCCCTGTCCTCCATCGCTTATTGAAAGGAACAAGATTTCCAAACACAGCTCTTTCATTTGCAGAAGGTCTAGAGTAAGCAATTGATACTTCAGACAAACCAACCATTTGGGTTGTGTTCGAATTTGGACTTGGTTGTGGAGCCTCCAATTGAGCAAAAATGGACATGGAGAACGTTAGCACTAAGGCTGTTAAAAATGTTTTCATGGTGTTTTTATCTTTAAATTTTTGATTTAACAATTAAATTTAAAGATAAGTAAATATATGTCCTAGAAAATATTTGTCTTACTAAAATACTTGAACAGAAATCCTACTACAAATCCTTATCTTTGAAAAAAATTAAAAAAATGGATTTGCAACTTATTCCTAAACTTAAACATACCAACTCCTACAACTTTTTCTTATTAGCTGGACCTTGTGCTATAGAAAGTGAAGATATGGCTATGAGAATTGCCGAACGCATCTTGGAAATTACTGATAAACTAGAAATCCCTTTTGTATTCAAAGGCTCTTTTAAGAAAGCAAATCGAAGTAGAATAGATAGCTTTACAGGAATAGGGGATGAAAAAGCCTTAGAAATCCTCAAAAAAGTAAGTGAAAAGTTTGATGTACCGACAGTCACAGATATTCACCAAGAAAGTGACGCTGCTATGGCAGCAAAGTATGTGGACATTTTACAAATTCCTGCTTTCCTAGTGCGTCAAACTGATTTGCTAGTCGCAGCAGCAGAAACAGGTAAGGTCATCAATCTTAAAAAAGGACAATTTATGAGTCCTGAGAGTATGCAGCATGCAACACAAAAGATAAAGGATTCTGGCAATGATAAAGTGATGATTACAGATCGTGGAACCATGTTTGGGTATCAAGACTTAATTGTAGATTTTAGAGGTATTCCAACGATGCGGCGTTATGCTTCAACAGTTTTAGATGTTACCCATTCTTTACAACAACCCAACCAATCTTCTGGAGTTACTGGAGGAAGGCCCGAAATGATTGAAACCATTGCTAGAGCTGGAATAGTCAATAATGTAGATGGACTGTTCATTGAAACTCACTTTAATCCAAGCGAAGCTAAAAGTGATGGCGCCAATATGCTCAATATAGATTTGCTAGAAGGGATTCTAACACGTTTGGTTAAAATAAGACAAACTATCAACCAATTTTAATCGTTGGAGTCCTCGTTTAGATCCACCATATCATCCAGAGCAGAATTGACTTCGGTCTCGGTTTTGGTCAAAACTGTTTTGCAATACTTCATCAACTCCGAAGCTCGTTCTACCTTTTTGGTAAGTTCGTCTACAGACACTGAGTCATTTTCGATCTTGGAAACTATAGTTTTTAGTTCGCTTAAAGCAGTTTCGTAATTTTTAATTTTTTCCATTGAGTTTTGTTTTTATCACTTTACTTTCAGCATAACCGTCTGCAAACATAGTCTTTAGTTGATCCCCAGTTTTTAAATCAGAAGCGGATTTTATAATCTTATCGTTAACTAGATTCAATGTATATCCGCGTTTAAGAATTTGTTCTGGTGATAATAATTTTAGATTAGAAGATAAATAATTCAGAGTGTTGTGATTATTTACCAACACGTCTGAGGTTTCCCTCTTTAAGGTATTTGAAAGCCGCCTTAATTGTTGATTTTCAGTTTGAAAGCCTTGTTTGGTCATAAACTTAAGTTGAAAACTCAACTGAGTTAAGCCGTCAAACCGACTTCTTACATAAGAAGGTAGTGTAGATTTGATTCGTTGTCGCTGTTGTTTCAACATAAAGTCATGCCGTTGTAAAAGCGTGTCGACTTGAGATTTAAATTTTAGGTGCAAAGCTTTTAATTCAAACTGTTCTTCCTTCAGCTTATACTTTACTAATCTATTGAAATCTGAATGCAGCATATTCAGCTCCTCAAAGCAATCCATAAATCTATCGATAAAAAAATAGGCGACATCTGTAGGAGTGATTTTATTGGTATAGGTTACCATTTCGACTAGAGTTTCATTGGTGGAATGACCAATCCCAGAAATAACTGGCAAGGGGAATCTTGCCACTTTAGAGGCTAAAATAAAACTATCATAACAGCTTAAACCTACATCCCCGCCTCCACCTCTTATAATTGTGACTACATCAAATTCAGATGTTCTTGTTTTGATAAGCTCCAATGCTTCAGAAATAGAAGTGATGGCTTTATCACCTTGAAGCAAAGCAGGAAAGAGCTCCAACTCAAATTTGAACCCGTATTTGTTATGCGAAATAATATTCAAAAAGTCTTGATAACCTTTGCTGGTTTCCACAGAAATAATAGCAATACGCTTTGGAACTTTCGGAAAAGTAAGAGTCTTATTTAGGTCAAACAAGCCTTCAGTTTTTAAACGCTTAAGGCTTTCTAGCTTTTCTTTGGCCATCTCACCTAAGGTAAAACTAGCATCAATATCTACAATATTCAAAGAAAACCCATAATTGGGATGATAGGTAACTTTAGCTAAGATCATAACCGTCATCCCCTCAGACAAGGGTTTTCTGGTGACGTCTTCAAATTGTTTTGAAATAGTCTTAAAAGTATCCGACCATATAATAGCTCGCATTTGAGCCAATACTTGTCCGTTCTGTTTTTCGACTAAGTCTGGATAACAATGTCCGCTTTTAGTATATGCGTTTAACTTGGCAATCTCGGTTTTAATCCAGTATGGCTTGTGGTAATGCGTAGAAATCATCCGTTGTAAACTCTTACCAATATCTAGTAAAGTAAATACAGAAGTTGCAGTTGAGTTTGACATTGAATTCTTATAAATAACGCTCTTTAATAATATGGATATGATGCTTTTGATGACCACATAAAATAAAAGGTAAAACTCTTACAGAAAATGGACCTCCACTGGCTTGACCAATATTGGTGAGCATCTCATTTTCAAAACTTTTAAATAGATATATGCTAGATATCCTCAAAGCCTGAAATTCTTCTACTAAATCTTCTAAAGTCCTATGATTAGAAAAACAGTGTTCCGCATAGTCGTTTTCATCATAACTTGGCAACTCTGTAAAGTCCTTTCTTGCAAACCTCAAAGCCCTGTTCATGAAAATACGCTCGGTATCGATGAGATGCTGAAGAATCTGCTTTGGCGTCCACTTATTGGGTGCATATCTAAAACCTAATTTGTTCTTTGGGATAGTATTGAAGAAATTAATTAACTCTTCTTTTTGGTCCAAAGCTTCTAATAGGTTGGTCTCTGAAGAAACACGTTGAAGATACAAGTCGTAATATGGTTTATACTCTGTTTGATAAATCTCTGCTTTTGTAACTTCCATATTATTCAACTCGTTTTACAAATTGGCCAGCTCTTCTTTGCTTTTCTTCTCTTAATAAAGCTAATTCACGACCGGTCTGACCTCGAACAGAAGAATTTTCTTGAGCTCTTCTTATCAAATACGGAATCACATCTTTAATAGGACCAAATGGTAGGAGCTTAATTGCATTGGAATTTATTCTACCAATGTTGAAACTGATATGGTCGCTCATCCCATACAATTGTCCAAACCAAATTCTGTCATCTGAAAGTGAAATATCTTTTTGGCTCATTAACTGTAATGCCATATAAGTACTCACCTCATTATGAGTTCCTATAAATTGCGAAATTTGATCTATATTGTCTATACAATAACACATCACTGCATTAAAGTTAACATCGGTAGCTTCTTTATCCTCACAGATAGGGGTTAGATAGCCTTTACTCTTGGCCCTCGCATTCTCTTTTTCCATATATGCACCTCGAACTGTTTTAAACCCCAATTTAAAACCATCCCTTTGAGCTCTTTCATGTATAGCCTTTGTGTAAGACAATCTGTCCCAACGGTAGCATTGCAGCGTATTGAATATGATTGCTTTTTCCTTATTGAATTTTCTCATCATATCCTCAGCAAGATTGTCTGCTGCATCTTGCATCCAGGTATCTTCTGCATCGATAAGAAGTTTGGTGTCATTATCGTAAGCAGCTTGGCAAACCTTTTCAAACCTAAATTTTATACTGTCCCATTCTTGTTGTTCTTCTTCCGAAAGGACGTCGTTGGCAGTGACTTTCTCCCATATAGCAAAACGTCCTAAACTCGTTGGTTTTGCTACAGCAAAAGGAATTTCTTTTGACTTAGAGGCATATTCTATAATCTCTATTTTTGAATTTGCAGCTTTATCAAATTCCTCTTCGGTTTCCTTGCCTTCTACAGAGTAATCCAAAACACTGTACACATTTTCTGCATACATTTTTTTCACAAGTGGCATGCATTCATCTTGGCTTTCACCTCCGCAAAATTGCTCGAAAATAGTAGCTCTCACCAAACTATCGATAGGTAGTTTTAAGTCTAGAGCTAAATTGGTTGCTCTTGTAGAAATCGGAACAAAAAAAGGAATGTTCATCATAGTAAAGAGAAACAGGGAACGCTTCAAGTCTTTATCTGATTTTAAGACAAAGGCGTGTTTGGTATCGTTGAATATTTTAGTATCGATCATATTGAAAAATTGTATTCAAATATAGGAATTGATGTAGTATTTTCGCGGTAGCAACTTAGCTATTTCAAGAATCTTAACAAAGCTTTTTAATGATGAATACGATAGAGCTAGAAAACTATACCATAGCATTTCAAGAACAGGCGTATACTGAACTCAATTTACTAATAAACATCAAAGCCTATTCTTCCATTTATATTTTGGTCGACTCCAATACTCAGGAGAAATGCTCTAAATTTCTTTCAGAAAAAATTGAAGCAGACGTCAGAATTGAATGGATCGAAATTGAACCTGGAGAAGAATTCAAAACTATTTCGACTTGTTCGGAAATCTGGAAAACCTTATCTGAAACTGGGGCTGATAGAAAATCGCTTTTGATAAATCTCGGTGGTGGAATTGTGACAGATATCGGTGGGTTTGTAGCCTCTAGTTTTAAGAGAGGGATTGACTTTGTCCATATTCCTACAACTCTACTCGGCATGGTAGATGCTGCGATAGGGGGAAAGAATGGTGTAAACCTTGATAGTTTAAAAAATCAAATCGGACTTATACGTCCACCTCAACTGGTTGTTGTAGATGTTGGTTATCTCTCTACTTTACCTTCTGAAGAAATGAGGAGTGGGTTAGCGGAAATGCTTAAACACGGCTTAATTGCAAATGAAGACTATTTAGACAGCTTTAAAGATTTATCTCAATTTCAAGTAGACAAACTGCCAGAGTTGATTAGAGATTCAATCCGAATCAAAACTAAAATAGCCGAAGAAGATCCCTTTGAAAATGGATTGAGAATGGCCTTAAATTTCGGGCATACCCTTGGGCATGCTATAGAATCCTATCAGATGGAATCGCCCTCTAAAACGAAACTACTTCACGGAGAAGCTGTGGCCATAGGAATGATTTTAGCACTAAAGCTATCTGCAGATATATTAAAATTTACAGAAGAAAAATGCGACAAGGCGAGTCAACTTATCAGCCAATATTTTAAACCAGTCACTTTCACTTCAGAGGATGTGTCCAAGATAAAAACTTATCTTAAACATGATAAGAAAAATTCTAGTGGTAATATCAACTTTGTTTTATTAGAAAAAATAGGTCAGCCAAAACTAAATTGCAGGGTGAGCGATGATCAAATAAATAAGGCCTTTGCGTATTACAAAGACCTTTAGTAAATTTTAAATCATCATATAAACTCACTATTAAATTTTATTTATAAGTGAGTTTAAGTGTTAGTTAGCCACTGCCTCTTTTTCATTTTCAAGTATTCCTTCTAGGCTCCCTAAGTAACGTTCTGCATCTAGAGCGGCCATGCATCCAGTTCCTGCCGCTGTAACTGCTTGTCTATATTCTTTATCTTGAGAATCACCACATGCAAACACGCCAGGATAATTTGTTTTAGTAGATTTTGGTTTTGTGATAATATAACCAATCTCATCCATATCTAAATAGCCTTTAAACATGTCGGTGTTAGGCTTATGTCCAATAGCTATAAACAAACCTGTGATTTTTATTTCTTCTTTTACACCTGTTTTGTTATTGAGAATTCTTAAGCCTTCTACAACTTGTTCTCCAAGTACCTCATCGATTTCAGAGTAATATCTAAGATCGATATTTTTTGCTTTTTCAACACGATGCTGCATGGCTTTAGAAGCTTTCATATCCCCTTTCCTTACCAACATGGTGACTTTAGTACAAATATTAGATAAGTATGTTGCTTCTTCACAAGCGGTATCTCCACCACCTACAATCGCAACATCTTGTCCTTTATAAAAGAAACCATCACAAACCGCACAAGCAGAAACTCCTCCACCTCTTAACCGTTGTTCACTTGGTATTCCTAAATATTTAGCTGAGGCACCAGTCGAAATAAGGACAGTTTCAGCTTCAACCCACGTTTTATTATCAATCTGGGCTTTATGAATACCCCCTACTTTATCAGACAGTTCTACCTTGGTTACCATACCTATGCGAACATCAGTTCCAAAACGCTCCGCTTGTTGCTGTAACTCTACCATCATTCTTGGACCATCAATTCCTTGAGGATAACCAGGGAAGTTATCAACTTCTGTAGTGGTTGTCAATTGCCCTCCAGGCTCTATTCCTGTGTAAACCACTGGGTTCATGTCTGCTCTTGCAGCATAAATCGCAGCTGTATAACCAGCAGGACCTGAACCTACGATTAAACATTTTATACGTTCTATAGTATCTGACATAGTTTATATTTTTTTACAAAGGTAACAAGTTTTTAGGTTTTCTAGGACTTCAAAAATTTGTTCTTAGTATATATGTATCAGCTTACTTTATGGTAAGAAAAGTTTTGATCCTGATATCACAACAAGTTGATGATTTGGTCAACCTTATTTAATCAAATTGACCTTTAGCTTGACTAAATTTAATAAATTTGGATAAAAACAAAAGTCGATGAATGAAGAGCTTTTAAAGCAACTCAAAAACAAGTACGAAGCCTTAGGAGAGAATCCTGAAACTTACTTAAAAGGTCTTCTCCATTCCAAGCCTCTTAATTATTGGGATTATATTGAGGTAGATACCTTGTTGTCTTTACAAAAACCTAAAACAGATTTTAAGGACGAAACTGTTTTTATTATTTATCATCAAATTACTGAGCTTACACTAAAACTCATGATCCATGAGGCTCAACAAATTACAGAACTTAAAGACTTTACTGAGGAAGAGATATTTATGGATAAGCTCAAACGGCTTATGCGCTATACCGATATGCTTATCACTTCTTTTGATGTTATGAAAGATGGCATAAATTACGACGATTACAGTCAGTTTCGATTATCTCTAACACCGGCTAGTGGATTCCAAAGTGCACAATTTCGTCATTTAGAATTGATGTGTACACCTCCCATCAATTTAGTGAATGAAAATGGAAGAAAAGAGCTCACCTCCTCTCCTAGTTCTGATGAAATTTTTGAAAATATATACTGGAGAGATGCTGGCTATGACAAAAACACAGGCAAAAGCAGCTATACGCTTAGGGCTTTTGAAGAAAAATACCTCAAAGGTTTTAAAGCTTTAACAATGAATCTTCAGGGTCACTGTATCTTGGAACAATATTTAAAATTTGAGAACCCTAGTGATAAGTTGAAAATTAGGATGAAAGATTTTGACCATCACTACAACGTAAGATGGCCAATGGTACACCTCAAAACTGCTGCAAAATATTTACAAAAAAAAGGAAAAGTAAAAGAAGCGACTGGTGGTTCCGACTGGAAAAAGTATCTTCATCCCAAATACCAGCAACGCTCTTTTTTCCCAGAATTATGGAAAGAAGATGATATCTTAAATTGGGTATAATTTTTGATTAATTTTAAGCATGAAGTTTTCAAAGCTTTTTTTAATAGCCACTTTTGTATTAAGCTTTCATTTTTTGAAAGCTCAATCTGATTTTGCCATGTTTGAGCCAAGACTACTTACCTCCTTGAGTTTTAATGAAGACCCTTTTAGCATAAGAACAATGGGAAGACAGTTTAACTTACCAGAAGTTAATATTTTTAAGGACCCCTTTTCCTCAAGGCCAGAGATAAACATGGTAGAAGCAGCAAATAGAAAAGCTTACAGGGCTAAGCAACAACAAGAGCAACAGTTTTCTTTTGTAGACAGACAAACTGCCATGTTTACCAATTTCAAGCCGAAAATAGACAACAGCTCGACTTCACCTTGGGCGCCTTCTTATCACAATCAAGCCATATATTCAGATCTTCATAGAATCAAAAATTCTAGCTATAAAGATTTAGGGGATCAATATCAATTCATATCTCCGTTTTATCAATTATCACCTTACAGAAGATCTTCAGGAACAGGATTCTACTTTAGGTAATTTATTTTTGAATATAAATCCCCACCCCATTTTCAATAGTAATTTGCCTGTTTTTATAAAGCGTCCCTATCGCTTTTTTAAACGCTTTCTTACTGAGATGAACCGTATCATAAATAAGCTCAGGTTTAGATTTATCATGTAAGGAAAGAAAACCATCCTCAGTAGCCTGAAGAACCTCCATTATCTTGTCCGCATTGGGCTCAATACCTCTATAACCTGGGCGTTGAAGAGAGACATCTATCTTATTATCAGGTCTTATTTTTTTAATAATCCCTTTAAGTATATCTCCTGTTTTTAAATCTTGAAAGACTTCATCTTTGTACAATAAACCCGAATGAATTTCATTAATGATAACATTATATCCCATATCAGTAGGATTGGTAACGATCAAATCTACTTCATCAAAATGCTCTACTGTAAGGATGGTATTATCTACAAATTTATTAACGCGACTAGAGGCGACTAGACGGTTAGTTTGCTCATCTAAGTAACAAAAGATCAAATAATGATCCCCTTCTATCATTCTGTAGGCTTGCTCGATATGAGGTACAAACAAATGTTTTTCTAGTCCCCAATCCAAAAAAGCACCAAAATCATTACTGTCGACGCACTTTAAAAAAGCAAATTCATCTAACATCACTTTAGGCTCCAAGGTAGTTGCTACTGGACGCTCATCGAAGTCTAAATAAACGAACACCTCCAACTGATCTCCAATTTCAAACTGCTCTGGTTTGTATTTATTAGGGAGAAGAACTTCTTCTTCAGTAGAATCTTGTGTTAAAAACAATCCAGGAGGAGTGTCTCTATCAATCGTTAAGGTATGCTTTACGCCTAAGTCTAACATTAAATTTAATTTATGTACAAAAGTAAGTAAAATTAAGCTTGCTTATAAATTAAGCCGTCACTAAGACTCCAAAGATTTAAAGTAAAGCATAGACTTAAAATTAATATTATTTTTTAGAAAGTCAAAATAATTCAATAAGACTTTGTTATTTTTTAATCGAGGTGTAAAGATTTCAATAAGTTGTGGACTATCATTTCTTTCAAAAAAAGCTGGCAACTCCTTGTTCACCTCTTCTTGATCGTGAGCAGTTACGTAGTTTATGCCATACATAGCACATAAATGCTCAGCATTAAGTTGATGGGTAGTCTCAAAGAAATTTTCAAAATAGTCCTCTTCTTTATGGCCTGGTAGAATTCTAAATATTCCGCCACCAGCATTATTCAAAAGAATGATTTTAAAATTCTTTGGAATATACTGATTCCAAAGCGCATTAGAATCGTAAAGAAAACTCAAATCTCCAGTTACCAAAGTGGTTGGTTCTTGGCTAGCTACAGCATAACCTATTGCTGTAGAGGTGCTACCATCTATTCCACTAGTTCCCCGATTGGCAAAGGTTTTTATAGGACGCTTAGAATCAAATAAATTTGCATACCTGATACTTGAACTATTAGCGAAATGAACGATTTCATCTTGAGGTAAGGTCTCAAAAAGACTATAGTAAAAGGCAAAATCTGTAAATTCTATTTGTTGCCTGTAAATCTCTCTAAACTCTAAGGTTTTTAACCTAATAGCATTCCAAGATTCAAAATAGGAGGAATGAACGTTATCTAACCTAGGCATTACCGTTTTAAAAAAGGAATTCACCGAAGTTTCGAAATGCTGAGTCAAGGAAAAAAAGGTGTCATTTGCTTCTCTTGGATCAATATGGAAGTGCTGTTTTGGCTTGTATTGTCTTAAAAATTTCTTTATTTTTTTGGAGACAATCAATCCGCCAAAAGTAATAAGCATTTCTGGCTGCAGAGCTTCAAAAAGTAAAACCGAATCTGACTCCTGCTCTATTGGAGCCAGTATAGAGTCGATATTTGTAAAAAAATTAGCATCGGAAATATTGGAGGTGATTTCTGTCATCACAATAACCGAAGAATCTTGAGACAACACCTTCAAAACCTCTTTGTCTATTTTTTCATCGAGATTCACCCCTACCAAAACCAATTTTTTCTTAGAAGAATTCCAAGCTTTTACAAATCCAGAATTATCAAATTTAACCGGCTGAAGATCAAAGGCTTTTTGTGTTAAAAGCTTAGCACTCAATTTCTCAACTTTATGATACAAGGGCTCGTCAAATGGGGCATTGATATGAACAGGACCTTGTTTTAGAATAGCTGTTTGTAGAGCCTTATGTGTTTCCTTAGCATTAAAATCATGAACAGATTGATCTTCAGAATTATGAAAGTCTCCTTTAAGATTAGCCGAATAAAGGATATGATTTTTAAAGACATTTGTTTGTCTTATAGTCTGTCCATCACCAATATCAATAAGGTGTTCTGGTCGATCTGCAGAGATAACTACCAAAGGCAAATTGCTATAAAAAGCTTCTGATACAGCCGGATAATAGTTCAAAAGAGCTGAACCTGAAGTGCAAACTACCGCAACTGGGGTATTAAAACGCTGAGTCATTCCTAATGCAAAAAAAGCAGCACAGCGTTCATCAACGATACTATATGCTTTTATTTTAGGATGGTTAGCAAGTGTAATAGTAAGAGGGGCGTTGCGAGAACCAGGAGAAATAACGACATGTTCAATGTGATTTTTCACACAAAGTTCTGTTATAATTTGAGCTGTAGGAATTGAAGAATAAATCTGCTTCATGACACAAAAATACAAGGAACTATGCCTTTACCTAAGGGTTATTCAAATTCTTATAGCACTTTTAACATCGTCCTAGATTTATTTACCGTTTCGGTCCATTCCTCTTCAGCAATACTATCTTTAGTAATTCCTCCACCTATGTATATATGGACCTTCCGATGCTTAAAACTCATACATCTTAAATTCACATATAAATTGGAGGCTCTCACAACTGATTTGTAAGCTTGGTTTTCTTGGTTCCTAGTCCTATTGGATCGCTGTGTTTGCTTAGCCACATTCAATTCTCCAAAAAAGCCAGTGTAAAACTGCCTATCATAGCCTTCATTCTCTTTTAAGAATTTGTAAGCCTTTGCTTTTGGAAGGCCACAAACAGCTGGGGTGGGGTGTAAATCTTTTAAGACTAAGCCCAATTTGGAAGAATCGAAATCTGTTGATATATCTGTTCTAAGATGAAATAAATCGCCAGCCCGATCGGTTATTCTGGGGTGAACTTGAACATTTTGGGTATGGTTTTCCAAGGCACTTACTATTTCATCGGTTACAATTTGCTGCTCATCTAGCTCTTTTTGTGTCCACTCCCGATTTTCATTTACTCGCTTTGTTCCAGCTAAAGCCATCGTTTCAAATTTGGTCCTGTACGTTTTGGCAAATATTTCTGGTGAAGCTCCAGCCCATAAGCCTATTTCTGGATGAAACCAGATATAAGTAAAAGCTTCTGGATAAAAATGTATCAACTTCAAAAGCAACTCTTCTGGATTTTCCAACGTATAATCCTCGGTCATTACCCTAGAAACCACTACTTTTTTATACTCCTCGTTCTTGACTGCTGTAATGGTGTGCTGCAATAAATCGATGTATTTATTCTTATCGGATAGAGTATTCTTAAGGCTGAATTTAGAAACATACTCTATTTCAGAATCGATGAGTTCATACTTAAGAACATCGGAGTTCTCTTCAGAAAAAAAGACGGGTTGAGAAGTAGCTTCAAAAGGTGAAAAAATGAATCCAGTTTCTTTATAATTCTGAAGATGACTTAAAGTGGCGTCTTTTTGAAAAAAACAGGTTACTTCACGAGAATTCGGAAAATGATAGGCGACAAAAGGCAAATTAGAAGCCCATTGTTTCTGTATATCTTCTTTTAGTTCTTGCATTATTTAGCTTTTGGTAAAGCGATCGTAGTCAACTTTACAGCAGAGATAAGTCTTCCTTCCACATCTTTAAGTTTGATGTCCCACACCTGCGTTGTTCTTCCCTTATGGATGAACTGGGCTGTTGCAAATACGTCTCCACTCCTCAAGCTTCTTACATGATTAGCCGAAATTTCTAAACCGCGAATCATAAAATTTTTGGTATCCAAAAAAACAAAACAGGCTGCGCTCCCTACACTTTCAGCTAGAGCCACCATAGCGCCGCCATGTAAAACTCCATCGGGTTGATGCACTTTTGGGGTTACAGGCATCTTAGCCACCAAAAAGTCATCACCTACATCAACGTAAGTGATATCTAGAGTTTCCATTAACGTATTCTTACTATGGGCATTGCACTGCTCCAGTATCTTTTCTTTATTCATGATTGCTTTGTCAGAATTCAAAATTACAAAAAGGAAATCCATTGCTTACTAGAAGTAAGTCGATTTTAAAATACTTTTATAACTTCTATTAAACATCAACAAGCGATTTAATGGTCAGCATAAAATTCTTTGAGATAGGCTTCAGATTTTTTCCCTTGGATAGAAAACCGATTTCGATGTCGATCTGCTTTTAAATTATAATAAGGAAACCACTTCCATAAAAATCCACCAGCAAACCAATCTTCTTTCCATAAACTTTGATGTAAAGCCATTAATAGGTTGAGTTGAGCATTTTCATTTGCTTTATCTTCTACTCTTTTGGAAACCCATGGCTTCTCTCCTGCAAAATCTATACTCCTGTATCCATATTCTGTGAATAAAATTCGTGTTTGAAAATCTTTAGAATAGGTCTTGAGATCTTCTTTTAAAATTTCCCACTTCAAAAAAGCCTCTTCAATGCTAGGAGTTTTAGAATTAGAAATGGGGAAATAAGCATCGATGCCTATAAAATCTAGACTATCCCAAAAGTGAACTTCGGTATGAGTATCCCAATTTTCTGCATAAGTGAGATCACCAGAATAAACGGATTTGACTTCATCAATAAGTGAACACCAAAACACAGGTCTTTGATTTACAAAGCTATTTAGTTCAGTACCCATGCAAAACAACTTAACCCCCATAGATTCTGCTAGATGCGCAAACGCTAAAATGTATTTTTTGTAATTTTCTTCAAACTGAATCCAATGCTCTTCAGAGAACATCTCGATATCTCCTGTGAAATCACCGTTCCAGACCCAAATGTGAGGTTTTAGCATAACGTCTAACTTTTGAGCCTGTAGCGTTTCGATATCTGCTTTGATACCATTCATGGTTTCACCAACCCATTGCTTATTCTTATCAAAAATAAGTTCTGGTTGAGAGAGTTTAGGCATAAAAGCGTAAGGCATAACACTTACAAAATTTGAATTTAAATGAACTATCGCATTCGCGTGATTTTGAGTGATCGTATTTCTGGAGGCTACCATACTTATTCCATTGATCTTCGTGTTTTCTTTAAATTGGGAGTGAAGTGAAGAACATCCAAGATAGAAAATAAAGAAAATTGAAAAATAATGTCTTAGATAGCTCATGTAAAGCGAAATTAATCAATTACTTTGATCTCTGTAAAGAGAAAAAAAATCAAGAATGAGCCATCAGAATCAAGTGAGTTACCAAACAACCAATACTTACTCTACCCTCAATAAACTAACCGATAAAACTAAAAACATATGGATAGCCTGCCATGGAATCGGCTTTTTGAGCAAGTATTTCATCAGTTACTTTGAGGATTTAAATCCAGAAGAAAATTATATTATCGCACCTCAGGCTCCTTCTAAGTACTACCAAACCAAAGCTTATAAATATATAGGGGCTTCTTGGCTCACCAAAGAAAACAGAGAGCTTGATACAGAAAACATCCTAAACTATTTAGATGCACTGCTTAACAAAGAATCTCTTCCAACCGATAAAAATATAATTTTGATGGGGTTTTCCCAAGGCGTTTCTGTTGTTACACGTTGGATGGCTCAACGCCATATAACTTGCGATCATTTGGTTCTTCATTCAGGGAGTATCCCTAACGAATTTGATGCCCGAGATTTTAACTATTTACCAGAATTGAAAACCAGTATTATTTATGGATCTAAAGATGAGTATTTAACCGAAGAGAAAATCCAAACTCAGTTGAAAATAGCCTCTACTATTTTTCCTAATGCAGCTGAAATTTTAAAGTTCGAAGGCAAACATGAAATGCATAAAGCAAGTCTGGAGAAAGTAGCTAGCGCTATAAATCTCTAATGATTAATAATTAATTCCTAAAATTTCAATAGGCCGAGAGTCTTGACTTAATTTAAATTCAAAATTATCTCCTTTCTTTTTAGAAGTCATCGCCATAGCCAAAGGAGAAGTAAAGGCTATTTTCTTTTCTTTGATGTTGGCCTCATCCACTCCTACAATTTTAAAATCTTGAATGGAGCCATTCATTTTGAACTTTACATGCGCACCAAACCTAATTTCGCTTTTATTTTGTTGTTCTGGATTTAGAACTTGAGCACTATTTAATCTTTCATCGAGCAACTTTAATTTTCCATCAATTACAGTCAATTCTCGTCTTCGCTCGGTATCGTCTTGGATAGTAAGATCGGCTCTTTGCTTCTCTAGTTTTGATTTTTCTTCTCTGAGCATCTCTTTTCCTTGAGGAGTAACATAATTGGTCACACCGTCAGGTAAGGAAGCTCTTGGTGGGATTATAGGTGGTTCTTCTTGATCGCTTTCCTTCACAAATCCTCTACTCATAATAATAATTTGACTTCATTATAACAATAAAGCTGTACAAAATGAACTTTCACTCTGTACAGCTTCATCTAACAAACTAAATAAACAACCATGAACTTACTTCTGGTCTCTTTCAGGAGGATATTCCTCCAAAATTTTATTTACTATTTTATTAATTTTTTCTTCTTTCTTTTTCATGTCAAGGCTTAAAATACCCGTTCCTAATCCTTGCCAAACTAACTCATTTTTTCGAGCATCAATAAGATCAATATACAGCGTCCCTTCTATATTACTTGAGACTATATTGTTTCCACCAAATCCGGAGAAATAGGGATTCCACCCCCATCCGAAACCAAAATTATTTTGGTGAATATTTACATTTTCTCTGGTTTCTGTGAAGATGCTTATAAGTAAGTCTGGATTAGAAACCTTAAACATACCCTTAACTTCTAATTCTCTTTCTATAGCTCTTAGAATTCTTTTTTTATCTAAATCAGAAATTTTGGCTTCATCTATGCCAGGTTTAAAAAAAGCAAACGAATTATACACTTTAAAATCTACTTCTTTATCGTAATCTGCTGCCACTCGAACTGACGAACATGACATTAAAGACATAATTCCTAATAAAAGCAAGACTTGTACATAAACTTTCATGATTATAGTGTTTTAAATATTGAATCTTCTACATGAAACGGTAAGGTTACTTTTAGCTTGGGTTCTTGACTCATAGCCCTTTTTATAGCGATTTCTGCACCTTCATTCCTAGCCCAAGATCGTCTGGCTACACCATTATTTACATCCCAATGCAGCATAGATTTTAATTTCTTACCTGCTTCTATACTACCATCAAGTAACATGCCAAAACCTCCGTTGATAACTTCTCCCCAACCTACACCTCCTCCGTTATGTATACTCACCCATGTAGCCCCTCTAAAACTGTCTCCTATGACGTTTTGAATTGCCATATCTGCTGTAAATTTACTTCCATCATAAATATTTGAAGTTTCTCTATAAGGTGAGTCAGTTCCAGAAACATCATGATGATCTCTGCCCAAAATAATTTCACCAAGATCACCTTCAGAAATAGCTTTGTTAAATGCATCTGCAATCTTCATTCTCCCCTCAGCATCGGCATATAATATTCTCGCTTGAGAACCTACTACCAAATTGTTGGCTTGAGCTCCTCTTATCCAAGTAATGTTATCTCGCATTTGTTGTTGAATATCTTTCTCGGAGGTTTTCATAAGCTCTTCTAGAACTTGAGTAGCAATAGCGTCTGTCTTCTTCAAATCTTCAGGTTGTCCTGAAGCACAAACCCATCTAAAAGGTCCAAACCCATAATCAAAACACATAGGTCCAATAATGTCTTGAACATAACTAGGATAAGCAAACTCTTTTGAATTTGATTCTGCATCAACTAAACTAACACGCTGTCCTTTATCATTTTTATGAACTTTAGCCCCAGCTCTAGATGCCTCCAATAAAAAAGCATTTCCATAATCGAAAAAATAAGTCCCCCGTTCTGAATGAGTATTTATAGAATTAACATGACGTTTTAAGGTGTTTTCAACTTCAGTTTTAAAAATTTCAGGTGAATTCACCATAAGTTCGTTGGCTTCTTCGTAGCTAAATCCTACAGGATAATACCCTCCTGCCCAAGGATTATGAAGCGAAGTTTGATCTGATCCTAAATCGATATGGATATTTTGTTCTTCAAATTTCTCCCAGACTTCAACTATATTCCCTTGGTAAGCAATGGAAAGTGCTTCTTTATTTTTCTTTGCTTGTATTACTCTTTCGACTAAAAAATCTAAATCATCAATAACCTCATCTACCCAGCCTTGCTCATGTCGTGTTTGGATAGCTTTTGAATTTACTTCAACACATACGGTTACACAACCCGCTATATTCCCAGCCTTAGGCTGCGCCCCACTCATTCCTCCAAGGCCAGAGGTTAAAAACAAACCTCCTTTTGGTGATTTATTGATTTTTCTAAATCCATTTAGAACTGTAATTGTCGTCCCATGAACTATTCCTTGAGGGCCTATATACATATAGCTTCCAGCTGTCATTTGCCCATATTGGGAAACTCCAAGGGCATTAAACCTTTCGAAGTCATCTGGTTTAGAATAATTAGGAATAGTCATTCCATTAGAAACCACTACCCTAGGTGCTGAAACACTGGAAGGGAAGAGCCCTTGCGGATGACCAGAATTCATGACTAGCGTTTGGTCATCTGTCATTTCTGCCAAATATTTCATAGTTAACCTATACTGAGCCCAATTTTGAAAAACTGACCCGTTGCCTCCATAAGTAATCAATTCATCGGGATGTTGAGCGACTGCCTTATCTAGGTTGTTCTGAATCATCAGCATAATAGCCTTAGCTTGTTGACTTTGGCCTGGATACTCTGAAATTGGTCTAGCATAAATTTCAAAAGTTGGCTTAAATCGAAACATATAAATCCTGCCATAAGTATCTAGCTCTTCTTTGAATTCTTTTGCTAAAGTCTTATGAAAGTGTTGTGGAAAGTATCTTAGCGCATTTTTAAGGGCGAGAAGTTCTTCTGGAGCAGTGAGGCATTTTTTTCGTTTCGGGGCGTGATTAAGCTCATTATCATAATTTCTTAGTAATGGCAATTGTGATGATATTCCTTCTAAAATTTCTTCGCTAAACGTCATATTTATGAATTATTTTTTTCCTTTTTATAACCGTATGGACAATGTCTACAACCACTTTTACAACAATAACCTCGCTTGAGGTGGTACTGTTCAGTAAAACACCTATAGCCTTCTTTTGTTATGTAATAGTCACCCTCTTCCAACGGTAATTGCTTTTTAAAATTAATCATTTCTATAAATTTAAATAAACCAGACTACAAATTGAATTTAAGACTGTAATTTTGAATTTTATTATGAATTTACCTATGTTTTCCACCTCTTTTTTTTCTAAAAATTTCTCATCACCTAACCAATTTATAGGAGAGTTTAATGGCGTTGAATTATTTGTAAAACGAGAAGATTTAATTCATCCTATAGTCTCAGGCAACAAATTTAGAAAACTTAAATATAATATTCTAAAAACTCAGGATGAAGGATTTACTAAAATCCTAACATTTGGTGGAGCCTTCTCAAATCACATTGCGGCAACGGCGGAAGCCTGTCATATTATCGGTTTAAAGTCTATCGGAATTATACGTGGACAAGAACTTGGAGAAGATTTGCAGAAAACACTCGCCAGTAATTCAACTCTTAATTTTGCATTCCAAAAAAACATGGAATTGTTTTTTGTGACCAGAAAAGACTACAGACTTAAAGAACATATTCCCTATATTGAGGATCTATTTAAATCGGATTTAACTCTTTATTCTATTCCAGAAGGAGGCACTAACGCTTTAGCCATAAAAGGCTGCACTGAAATATTAACCACAGAAGATGACAATTTCGACGTTATTTGTTCGTCGGTTGGGACTGGTGGAACAGTTGCTGGACTTATAGAGGGTACAAAATCTCACCAACATGTCTTAGGTTTTTCTGCTTTAAAAGGGAATTTCCTTCAAAATGAGATCTCCAGATGGACTTCAAAATCCAATTGGTCACTTCAAACCGACTTTCATTTTGGAGGCTATGCTAAAGTAAATTCAGAATTGATAGACTTCATAAATTCCTTTCAAAGTAAATATCAAATTCAACTGGACCCCATTTATACCGGGAAGATGTTTTACGGCATTTTCGAATTAATATCCTCAGGTTTTTTTTCCAAAAATACTCGTATTTTAGCAATTCATACGGGAGGCCTTCAAGGTATTGAAGGTATAAACCGTAGCCTAAAACAAAAAGGACTTCAAACCATTACCCTTTTATGAAACTTAAAGCCAGCCTCTATATCCTCTTAGTGATTTTTATATCATCCTGTGGATCTTCAAAAAAATCAGCAGCAACTACATCTAGAAAGACCGAAGCTTCAAGGGAAGTGCCTAGAGCTTATCCTCGGTCAAAAGACGAAAACAATGTGGTTTCTAAAGCTGAGATAAACCTTGCTAGCTTAAGCCCAGTCGAGCTATATATATACAATTATGCGAGTATTGCCAAAGAAGAAATGAGGCTCTACGGTATCCCTGCGAGCATTAAGATTGCTCAAGGAATTCTGGAATCTGGATCTGGAAATGGCCCGCTCACAAGTCGCTCTAATAATCATTTCGGAATAAAATGCAACGGCTGGAAAGGCGAGAAAGTCTATCATGATGATGATGAAGATCAAGAGTGTTTTAGAAAATACAATGACCCCAAATATTCCTTTAGAGATCATTCTTTATTTTTATTTAAAAGAAATAGATATGCTTTTTTGTTTGATTATAGAAGCGATGATTACACATCTTGGGCTAGAGGATTAAAACGTGCAGGCTACGCCACAGACCCAAGATATCCTCAAAAACTGATAAGTCTCATTGAACGGTATAACCTTAATGAGTTTGATAAAGAGGTGTTAGGAAAGAATGTGGATATGCCCTTACCGAAGCCAAAAAGAATTTCAAAGAGCGATTTAGAATTCTATCTCGTCAAAAAAGGGGATACACTTTATAATATTTCTCAAAAATTTGACATTACTGTTGAAAAATTAAAATTAATTAATAGATTAAAGAATGACCAGATTCAAATTGGTCAAGAATTAAAAGTAAAAACAAGATAACATATGATTTACAAACGAAGTAGTGCATTGTTTAATGAAGCCAAAAAGTACATTCCTGGGGGTGTAAATTCTCCTGTGAGAGCTTTCAATGCTGTAGGTGGCGATCCTATTTTCGTAAAAAAAGCAAAGGGAGCTTATCTATATGACGAAGACGATAACAAACTGATTGATTATATCTCATCATGGGGCCCTATGATTCTTGGGCATGCGCATCCAGCAGTTGTTAAAGCAATCGTGGAGCGAACAAAAGACGGAACATCTTTCGGCATTCCTACTGCTCTAGAAACTGAAATTGCTAAACTTGCAGTGAGTATGGTTCCAGGAATTGATAAGATTCGATTTGTCAATAGTGGTACTGAAGCCTGTATGAGTGCGGTAAGATTAGCAAGAGGTTATACCAAAAAAGATAAAATTATAAAGTTTGCAGGATGCTACCACGGTCATAGTGACTCATTTCTTATCCAAGCTGGAAGTGGTGCCGTAACTTTTGGTGAACCTAATTCTCCAGGAGTTACCAAAGGAACTGCGAAAGATACTCTGTTAGCACATTACAATAATTTAGAAAGCGTTGAAAAACTAGTAGAAGAGAATAAAGGAGACATTGCTTGCATTATCATAGAACCTGTCGCTGGTAATATGGGCTGTATTCTTCCCAAAAAAGGATTTCTTGAAGGTCTGAGACAAATTTGTGATAATAACGAGATCTTACTGGTATTTGATGAAGTGATGACAGGCTTTAGGCTTGCACCAGGAGGTGTCCAAGAATTATTGGGGGTTGAAGCCGATATTGTGACGTTTGGAAAAGTTGTAGGTGGGGGTCTTCCCGTTGGGGCTTTCGCTGGAAAATCAGACATCATGAATCATCTTTCTCCAGACGGCCCAGTTTATCAAGCAGGCACTCTTAGTGGTAACCCCTTAGCCATGGCGGCAGGATATACGATGCTTAAAGAGCTGAACAACAATAGAGAAATCTTTGAAAGCCTTGATAAAAAGACGGCATATTTACATGAAGGCATGGCAAAGGTGCTTAACGACGCTAATATTGATCACCAAATCAACAGAATAGGTTCTATGATTTCTATTCACTTCTGCAAAGATCCTGTTATGGATTTTGAAACGGCTGCTCACGGAAATAATCCTAAGTTTAAAACCTACTTTCATGGTATGCTAGACCGAGGTGTGTATATGCCTCCAAGTGCCTTTGAGAGTTATTTTTTAAATGATGCTTTATCTTATGAAGATATAGACCACACTGTCAATGCTCTTTCTGAATTTGTTCATGAGTTAAAATAACTTTTTTCAAGAATGCTTAGGTTATGATTAACTAAATGTTAATTTTATGGAAATAAATAAATAATCCAATGGAAATTAATCAAAATAAACCTCCAATGCCCTCTAACCATCTGTTATTGGCTATTATTACTACTATTTTATGCTGTTTACCAGCTGGAATTGTAAGCATTATTTATGCTTCTCAGGTCAACACAAAGTATAATGCAGAAGATTACGAAGGCGCACAAAGGGCTTCTAAAAATGCGAAAACATGGTGGATTGTTGCTCTTATCCTTGGACTTTTGATTGTGGTTGCTATACCATTAGTTGTTTTTCTATTTGCAGGTGATGAGTTTATGGAAGAATTCACGAAAGCTTATAATCAAGAATTAGAAAAAAGTAGCCAAAACTAAAAATGACTAAAGGTTTTTCACAAATATTAAAAATGAGCATACCCATCGCGATTCTAGCATTGGGTATACTTTATTTTAATTTAAACCCAAAGTCTTTTGCCTACTTTCCTAAATGCCCCTTTTATAGTTTTACCGGTTTATACTGCCCTGGATGTGGATCCCAACGTGCTTTTCATGAAATGCTCCACGGAAATTTATGGGTAGGCCTCCAACATAATTTTCTTATAATCTTAGCTCTTTTGGTTATCTTCTATAAGTTTTATGTATTTTACCAAAATAGTTTTCAAAAGGAAAACACAGTTAAAAACATACTTTACCACAACGCAGCACCATGGGTGATTTTGGTAGTTGTGGTAAGTTTTTGGATTTTGAGAAATATACCGATGGACCCATTCATTATTTTGGCTCCTTGATTTTATATGATTGTATTACATATTTTAGTTTTATTTATAAGTGTTTCTTTCTTTTTTTATGGATTAGGATGTTTTTATAGTCCTACCATGTATAAAGAATTTAAACGTTTTGGTTTATCTAAGGGACAGAGGAAAATCACTGGATTTTTTCAAGTCTTAGGAGCTTGTGGTCTGAGTTATGGATTTTATTTGAATCCTATTATAGGTTTCTCTGCCGCCTTAGGTCTAAGTCTTTTGATGAGTCTTGGATTTGGGGTTCGACTAAAAATTAAAGACAACTTCGTACAATCTTTTCCTTCTTTCTTTTTTGCACTGCTCAATTTATTTGTCGCTTATCAATTCTATGCCTTGCTCATTTCAGCTTAAACCAAGTTGAAATACCAAGGAATCATAAAACTCGAAATCACCCAAAATATAAAATTCAACATAATCCCTACTTTAAAAAAATCTTTGAATCTATAATTTCCAGCACTATAGACCATAGTATTGGTTTGATAACCAATGGGTGTCATAAAAGTAGCTGAAGCTGCAATCATAACAGTCACCAAAAAAGGTAAAACTTCTATACCAGAGGTATGAGCTACAGCTATAGCGATGGGTGTCATGAGAGCTGCAGAGGCGTTGTTGGACATCACTTCTGTCAGCAAAGAGGTGACTAAATATAATCCAGAAATAACCGCAATAATTCCCATGGGCGCAAGTTGATCTACCAAAGCTTCTGCGATAAGTAAATCAAGCCCTGTTTTATTTATAGCTAAACCTAGACTAAGTGCCCCAACCAATAAAAATATAATTTTCCAATTAATAGCTTCATAAATTTCTTGCATGTTTAGAATCTTAGCCAAAACAAGGATGATTACAGCTGAAATGGCCCCTACCATAATATCTAAAATTCCAAGACTCGCTAAAACAACCATAATAGAAATAAGACCTATCACAATACCAAACTTCTTTTTATCAAATTCTGTGATATGATTTTCTGATAAAAGAACAAAAGGTGTGTTTTGACCAGCTTCTAATTTATTTAGTTCTTTGACATAATGTGATTTTACTTCAGCCAGAATGATATCTCCGGCGCTCAATTTAACATCGTATAAATCATCATGCTTGATATCTTCTTTATGCTTTATCGCCAGCGGTATAGCTCTATAACGCCTTCTAAAATCCAACTCTTTTAATGTTTTACCGTGAATTTCTGAAGAGGAAGTAATCACCATTTCTACCAAAGCTGAATTCTTACCAGATAGATCACTATCACCAATTTTTAAAGGAGACACTGCTAAAGTTTTCGTTTTTCCTTTTAGGGATTTTAACTTTTCCACATCACATCTCACTTTCAGAATATCACCCTTATTTAATTCAAAGTCACCAGGAGGTAAAGTAAATGAGTTGCCGTTTCGCCTTACTTCAATAATATCTATATTGAATTCTGTCACTAATTCAGAGTCCATAATTTTTTTTCCTATGGAATCTGAATTGGATAACAACTCGACTAAAGTGATGTAATTATTGACATTAAACTTAGATTTTAAATCTTTAGAACGTCTGGATTTAGGCAATAATCTAATCCCAAAAATCGACATATACACAACCCCTACAACAAGTAATACTCCTGCAATGGGGGTCATTTGAAACATGCTTATAGCTTCTTCGCCCTCTTTTTCAGCTATCCCACTCACCAAAATATTAGTAGAAGTCCCAATTAAAGTACACATACCTCCAAAAATAGAAGCAAAAGAGAGAGGAATAAGCATCTTAGAAGGACTTTGCCCAGAAGCATGTGCAATTTGAATGACCACGGGAATAAAGACTGCAACGACAGGTGTATTATTCACAAATGCTGAAATAATGGCGATCATAAACATCATCATTAAAATCCCTGCATTAAATTTATATCTAAAAATTTTTGATAACCGATGAGCAAGAACTTGTAAGGCTCCCGTTTTAAGCAGTGCCGCACTCAAAACAAACATAAAAGCAACAGTAATGGTTGCTTTATTACTAAAGCCTTCTATCCCTTCTTCAGGAGTGATGACTCCTCCTAATACCAAAATAATCATGATAGAAATAGCTACAAGATCTATAGGTAGAGCTTCTGTCGCAAAAAGAATAATAGCAAGAACAATGACACATATGGTAATAATTGCAGCTGTGGTCATTTATTTTTTTGTTCAAATATATAATAGTCTACAAAATCTATAGACTTTATTTGTAAAAAAAATAATTTTACTATGAATCGGTAATTAAATGACTTTCCCTTTTGATGATTTCTGCTAGATTTGCCTTCTTGAGGAGTTCCACAGTTTTGTTTCTTACTTCATAAAAAATGTTCCTTATCCCACAGGTTTCCTCATCCTTGCATTCCTCACACCTTTCGTAATATTTATAGGTCACACAGGGAAGAAGTGCAATAGGCCCCTCAACAAGACGCATCACATCAGCTAAGTTGATATCTTCTGGATTTTGCAATAAATAATAACCACCACCCTTTCCTTTTTTGCTGGCGAGAACTCCAGCTTTTTTGAGATTAAGCAGAATGGACTCTAAAAATTTTCTAGGAATATGTTCTTTTTGAGCAATTTCACTAATGACAATGGGTCCTTCTCCATTTCGCTTTGCAAGATAAACCAAAGCATTAATTGCGTATTTTGTCTTTTTTGAAATCATTCTTGCAAATATATCATTATTCATCTTTAAAAAAATGAAACTGAAATTGTAATTTGCAATTTCAAATTTGAAATCCATTTCATGGCCTCCCAAGTGATAACAAACAGTCTTTCTCATCTTAAAAAATATTTCGGTTACGATAGTTTTAGAAAAGATCAAGCTGAAATTATTGAGCATGTTTTAAGCGGTAAAGATGCCCTTGTCGTAATGCCCACTGGCGGAGGAAAATCGATGTGTTTTCAGCTTCCTGCATTAAAATTTGAGGGACTTACTTTGGTTATTTCACCACTCATCGCTTTAATGAAAGATCAAGTTGATGGATTGAAAAGCAATGGAATTCCTGCAGATTTTTACAATTCGACCCAAACTCCTGAAGTTCAACTTGAGATTAAATCTAAGGTAGCCAACCGAGACATAAAACTCCTCTATACAGCCCCGGAAAGTTTATCTGGGCTTCAAGAAATTTTAAGCGAAACTTATATCAGTTGTGTAGCTGTAGATGAAGCTCATTGCATCTCTTCTTGGGGTCATGACTTTAGACCTTCCTACCAACAACTAGGATTTTTAAAAAAGTCTTTACCTAAGACCCCTATTATTGCTTTAACAGCAACTGCAGACAAAACTACCCGTAAGGATATTTTGAAGCAATTGGGAATTCCAAAAGCTAAAGCTTTTCTTTCTTCTTTTGATAGGGAAAATATTTTCCTGGAAGTCAGAGTTGCAGATAAACGCCTCAAGCAAATTGAAAACTTTCTATTGAGAAGGAAGGACGAAGCAGGCATAGCGTATTGCTTAAGTAGAAAATCTACTGAAAAATTAGCCAAAGATCTTACAAAGAAGGGATTTAAGGCGAAGGCCTATCATGCTGGTTTACCATCTGAAGAGAGGTCCAAAATCCAAGAAGAGTTTGTCTATGATAAGACTCAGATTATTTGTGCAACAGTCGCCTTTGGAATGGGAATTGACAAGTCCAATGTTCGTTGGGTGATACACTATAACATGCCTAAAAACCTTGAGGGCTACTATCAAGAAATAGGGCGTGCCGGAAGAGATGGCTTACAAGCGAATGCCCTCATGTTTCACTCTTATGCAGATGTGATACAATACAAACGCTTTATTGAAAATAGTATGAATCAAAAGGTTCAGGAAGCTAAACTGGATCGTATCAAGCAATTTGCAGAGGCTACTTCCTGTAGAAGACGTATTCTTTTAGGTTACTTCGGCGAACACCTTACAGAAAATTGTGGGTTTTGTGACGTTTGTAAGAATCCTCCTCGCTTTTTTGATGCCAAACTTATAGCACAAAAAGCACTTTCTGCTGTAGCGCGTGCTAAACAAAAAGAACCTATGGGAATGATTATAGATATTTTGAGAGGGGCAAAAAATGCAGCGATATATGACAAAGGGTATCAAAATATCAAAACCTATGGCATTGGTGACGGCATAAGTTGGAGAGATTGGCAGCATTATATTTTACAACTTACTAATTTAGGCTATATAGAAATTGCATTCCACAGAGGGAATGCTTTAGAGTTTACACCACTAGCTAAAAAGGTCTTATTTGAAGATGAACAGGTTTGGCTAACGAAGCCTAAACAAGATCAGGTTTCGTCTTCACAACCAAAGCAAACGTTGAAATCTTCTAACTTGTTCACACAGTTGAAACAATTGAGAATGCAAATATCTATTGAAGAAAACATACCGCCCTACTTAGTTTTTAACGATGCCACTTTAAAAGAAATAGAAAAAGAAAGGCCACTTGACGAAAATGAATTTAAAACCATAAGCGGTGTAAATTCTTTAAAGTCTGAAAAATATGCCGATAGCTTTATTGAAGTTATTGAGAAATTCAATACAAAAAAAATACAGAAAACATCAACTTATGACCAGACCTATGCCCTTTTTCAAGATGGAAATAGCATTGAAGATATTGCTAAAACAAGGAATTTAAAATCGACGACAGTTATTTCTCATCTGTGTACTCTAGTAGAAAAAGGTAAACCCATCGATTTAAGTAAACTTGTTTCAACTTCCGAAGTAAAAAAAGTCCAAAATATCCTAAAAGAAATTGACTACGAAGGGGCTCTAAAACCTATTTTTGAAGCTCTAAATGGAAATATGAGTTACGAAAAAATCAGGCTTGCAGTAACACTACTAAAAAAATAATTATTTATTTCTAACAATAATAGTACTCGCTTTTACGCCGGTCAACAAATTCCAAACGTTTCTAGATATCATTTTGGAACCATCTATGATCTTTAACTCTGCGGTATTGGGACCTGCTTCTCCTTGATTTAAGGCAATAAACTCTACTTTATTGAAACCGATTTCTATGGGAATAGTAAGTTCTTTGTAAGCATTATCAAGTAGAAGATTTTCAACGATAATCTTACCATTTAACCTTACCTGTACGCGATCTCCATCATACATCATATGGTCTCTACAGATAAAAACAATCTTATCTGAAGAAGTCACAAAGTCACCTAGACTCATATCTTCAGCCCATTCTTCCTTCATATTCTTATTCTCGTCCTCAGGTTTTTTATTCAATTTATCTGTCCATATATCGCTAGGATTCGTAAACTGGGTCTTGGCCTTAAAATCAACACCCTCCTCATCTTTAGCAAAAATATCTTTGACTTTACTCCTATTGGGCACCCCCAACCTATTCATTCCTGAGGAGGAATTGGAAGACTTAAATCTTGGGTTATTGATAACTTCAGATCCACGGGTGGGAAAGTCACGATTTTGAGCATTAGCCAAAAAAGAAACACACAGCAAAAGGGTTAAGAGACTGATTTTAAACATTTTCATACTTCAAATATACTTAATCTGATTGTACATAAATTATACCACACACAAAATTCTTTCTTAAACCCTTAAAATTGAATGGCAAAGTAAATACCATGATGAGTTATCGAGACTGGAATAGTCTTGGAGGCGATCTTTATGAACGGGAGGTTATTCTTCAATTTTAATAACTGTGGTTGTGACGACTCACCAAATTCCATTCTTAAGTTTTGAATAAGTTGTTCCTTGGAATTGGCAATAAAGGAACTTGAAGACGCTGAACAGGAAACACTACAATAGGTATAATTCTCTCTATAAAAAGTTGTTGTTGTTTTGACATAGTCTCCACCGAAATGCACTAAGCCGTTTTCTGAATCCATAAGTTCACAATGAAATGCAAAAGGATTGAAAACCGGTTTGGAATTAAATTTTCGCTGAAAGGCCTTATAGGCACTTTCTTTCATAGTCCAAAGCCGCCAAAAATCTTGTTCAGGCTTTGGACTTGATAAAACTAAATTTTGTTCATTTTGAGAAAGTACCTTTTCCATATACCTAGGTCTAAAGATATTTGAATCGGTTTTAGCTTTCTTTAGGTCTACAATATCATTTCCAATCACTTAGTTTCAAGTTTCTTTTGAATAACATTGACAGTCGCTTCTACGCTAATCATCTTTTCCATGTCGTCATTTTCAATCCGGATGTCGAATTCATCTTCCACGTCTAACACAACATCCACCAAGTTAGCCGAATTGATTTGCAAATCATTTATAAAATCGGATTTGGATGTCAAATTATCGAAATTTTCTTGATGATTGACATAAGGTTGAACGATAACCTTCAATTTACCCTGTATTACTTCAGCAGTCATATGATCTTTTTGGAAGCAATTTACAAATTAGTTTTCGTAAACCAAGGAGAAAGACAGAAGCCCGTAAGGTTTAAAATTGGAGACTAATTTTGATATTTCAAGTCAAGTCTCTAGCAACTAATACATCAATAAGAGGTTAAGTCTGAAAGCATCAAGCCACTACAATTGATATTCAGAATAATAATAAAAGATCACATTTATTTTTCGGAACTCAGCTTTAACTTACACCTAAAACTTTCAAAGAGAAAATTCACTCCTGTCATAATAACAATAAGTGATAGCGTACCTGCTAGAACCCACTGCCAAGTTTCTGCATCACTATGTTTCATAAAGCCACTTTCGACGATTGCCGAAAGTCCAAAACCTAGTAACCCCGTTCCTAACCCACCAAATAACCAAAATCGTTTTTTAAGCTGATTTATCTCCATCACTATATTTTTTCAAAATTACACAAGCGTTCACATCGCCAAAACCAAAACTTGCTTTAGCGATAACAGTCAAGTTCTTTTTTAGTAAGGTCCTGGGAATTTTTTCCTCATCGACTATCTCCAAAATATCTGGATGTATCGTATCGCAATTTAAATTTGGAAATATAAAGCCTTGTGATAATTCCAAAATAGAACTCACGAGCTCTAGACTTCCTGCTGCAGCCAAAGCATGACCAACATGACTTTTTAGAGAATTGATATAAGGGAAGTTTTTTCCTGATTTTTGTAAGGCCAGAGACCAATTCTGAACTTCAGTGGCGTCCATAGCGGTAGCAGTAAGGTGAGCATTAATGAGGTCTATATCTTCTGAATTTACCCCTGCCTCTATTAAAGCTTTTGAGATACAACTTTTAACTGCTGACGAGTTAGGCGCCGTCATACTCCCCTGTTCGCGTTGCCCTCCAGAATTAATACACCCTCCTAAAACTTCAGCATAAATAGGAACTCCCCTTTCTAGAGCAGATTCCAAACTTTCTATAACCATAGCCCCTGCGCCACTGGAAGGCACAAAACCAGCTGCAGATTCGCTCATAGGCTTCGAAGCTTCCTCTGGCTTTTCATTATACTGATGCGGTAAGATACGGAGAGCATCAAAACCACCCCACACATAAGGTCCAGAATCACTACAACTTCCCACTAGCATACGCTTAGCTTTCCCTGAAGAAATACGGTCGTACCCCATAAGCAAAGCCTCGGTTCCTGTGGTACAGGCGGAGGAATTGGTGGTCACTTGATTGCCACAGCCTAACTTCCCCCCCAGAAAAGCACTTATCCCGCTAGCCATCGTTTGCAGAACACTGGTACTTCCCAAGCGTCGGACTTGCTTTTGGTCTATACGATGAAAGGCTTCTCGCAACTTATCTACACCTAAAACTCCAGTTCCAAAAATAATTCCTGAGTCTGGATCTACCTCCTCAGTAATGTTCAATCCAGCATCGGCCCAGGCTTCTTGACCAGCAATTCCTCCATAAATAAGTCCCGTCGCTAACAAACCCCTTTGCTCCAAAGCAGTAAAATAGGTATCCATAAGCTCTTGAGAAATCTCAGGAATTCCTCCAATCTGACAACTAAATTGTAACTCTTTTAAATTTGAATGGAACTGAATTCCACTTTTACCAGATTTTATAGCCTCTGTAAAAGGGGAAACCCCAACAGCATTTGACGCCACAACTCCTAAACCCGTAATCACTACTCTTTGTGTCTTCATAATTAAATTAAAATAACACCTGCAATGTCTCCTCTTAAAATTAAGTCTCCATTGATATTAAACATTTTAACCAATGATTTCAATTTATTGAATCTAAAATAAATCTTCTCTGCCTCAATGATGACTTTTTCATCGGGTAAAACGGGTTTTAGAAATTCTATATTTGTACTCGTCATTGCGAGTCGAATCTTGCCTAAGTCAGAATTCTTATCTTGAGAAAGAATAAAAAGTCCTAGACTAGCTAAGCCAATCTGGGCGGCACATTCGGTAAGAATTACTCCAGGAGTAATGGGATGATCTTTAAAATGCCCTTTATAAAACCAAGAGGAGGCTTTGAAAGTGTAACTGCCTTTTATAAAATCTTCAGAGACGTTTTCAATTGTATCGACAAACAAAAAAGGGTCTTGATAAGGAAGTTGAGAGATAAGTTTGTTTTTCAAAGGATTTTAGTTTTGAATAGTAAAATTACACAGATAATTTAAAACTCCTATTCTGCAGTGCAAAGTTATTACAGGCTTTCTCCACCATCTGCTTTGATGACGGTTCCATTGATCCAATTAGACTCCTCTAAACTCAACAAATAGACCACATTAGCGACATCTTCCGGAGTAGTTAACCGTTTAAAAGGATTTCGTTTAATGGCTGAATTTTTTAGAACGTCATGTCCAGGTATCATTTTAAAAGACTGTGTTTCTACCATTCCAGCTTGAATGCAATTCGCTGTTATTTTAAAGTCAGCAAACTCTACTGCCATATACTTCATAAGCGTTTCTAAACTGGTTTTGGCTACTGAAACGGCAGCATAATGCTTCCACACCCGTTGATTCCCTTCGCTGGTGAAAGCTAATAATTTTGAATGTTCTGCAAACAATTTGGCCTCTAAGATAGCTTTTGACCAGTCGTAAAAACTATAAGCCATGGCATTGGCTGTGATTTGCAAATCGATCTGGTTGAGAGGTGAATCTCCGGTCATCGCCTTCAAATTTCCTTTAGCAATGCTGTGTAAAAGCAGTTTTATCTTACCAGATTCTCCTAAAATTTTCGGGATTTCAGTGATAAATTCTTTTCTCTTTTCTGAATTTATAGCGTCAAAATTGAATGTTTTTAATTGGACGCCACACTGCTTAATCTCTTCAAATCTGGCTTCGATTTCTGGAAAATCACTTCGCCTATCTCTATAAATGATAAGCAAATTCCAACCCTGTTGCGCTAACTTTAAGGCTGATGCATAGCCTAAACCCTGACTGCCTCCAAGGATTAAAGCATAGTTGTGTTGAGATGACTGTGGCATATGTATCCAGTTATAAATGAGTTCTTATCAAATTCCGAAGAAAAATTTACTTTACCATTGAAGCAAAATTCTTTGTGCTGAAAATCCCGGCCCAAAACTTAGCATCAGTCCCTTTTCTCCTTTTTTCATATCTTTCTTTAGCATTCTTTCTAAGACATAGAGAACTGTAGCGCTACTCATGTTCCCAAAAAGCCGAAGTACTTCTTTCGTATCATCTATGTTTTTGCCCATAGCACCAAACAAGGCTTCTACGGTATTGATAATTTTCTTGCCCCCTGGATGAAAAATAAGATGATTGATATCTTCTATTTTTGTATCGTTAGCTTTAAGAAAAGGGTGAATAATATCTGGGAAATGATCGCTTATTTTTTCTGGTACATCTATATCTAAGATCATTTTAAGACCCGAATTAGTCAAGTCGAAACCCATCATATGGGTATCATTATAAAAGTGATACATAGATTCATCTATGATTTCTGGACCTTTACAAGCCTCTTCTGAAGACATGAGTACACAAGCAGAACCATCACCAAATATGGCAGAACTTACCATATTGGCCATAGACAAATCATTGAGTTGAAGCGTGGCAGTTGGTGCCTCAAAGGAGACGATAGCAGCTCTCTTATTGGGATTGGCTTGCAAAAATTGCTTGGCATAAATCATTCCTGAAATTCCAGCGGCGCAGCCCATCTCGGTGACAGGAAGTCTTATGATATCTTGTCGCAATTCCAAGTCATTAATCAAATAAGCATCTAAGGAAGGGATCATAATCCCAGTGCAGCTTACCGTAATGATATAGTCCAAACTGTCTGGCGACCAGTCGGCTAGTTTTAAGGCCTTTTCCAAAACCTTTTTACCAAGTTTCTTCGCTTCTCGGACATAGATTCTATTTTTATCTTCAAAAGAAGTCGAAGTAAACACCTCTTCAGGATTCATAATCGAGTAGCGCCTATCTACTTGAGCACCTTCAAATATTTTGATAACCTTTCGTTGAAATCTTTCGTTTTCGTCTGCCAACCAGGTTTCAACAAAAGGAATAATATCTTTTGTTTCCTTAAAATATTCTGGGTTTTGGGTAGCAACCGTTTCTATCTTAACACTCATGAGCTATAAATAATCCACTGGTATCGGAAAGCCCAATACCATTTGATGTGGTGTTTTAGGTTTAAATTTTTGGCGTAAGTTTCTAAATCTTTTTCCTTAAAGCCTCTTAATATAGAGGTTAATCCATCTTTTTTTGCAATATCTGAATTTACAAAGACTAGACAATAGAGTTTAAAAAGGTGATATGCCAATTTGTGTCTATGCAAATCGTTAATGAGCACACCGTATTTTGCTTTTTGCTTCAGCACGGGGAGCAGTTTTTCTATAAATTGATCTTCAAAATGATGAAGGGTCAAGCAGCACGTAATAATATCAGCTTGGAAATACTCAAAGTCTTCACTAAACACGTCAATGACGCGATAAGAGATATTCTTATAATCTGCAGATAATTCTCTTGCAATTTCTATAGTATGTGGATTGGCATCTATGCCTATAAGTTGGAGGTTGAAATCTTGTGTTTTTGCCCATTTGGAGATATGACGTAGGGCATCTCCACTTCCACAGCCTAGATCGGCTATCACTAAATGCTTTTGATTTCTATCTTTTAGCAATGTTTTGATCCCCGCTATAGTTGCTCTGTGCCCTCCAAGTTGTGTATTGATTCTATCTATTGTAGCAAGGACGTGCTTAAGGTCTTCTCCCTTAAAATCGAAACCATCCATGATTTCTTCTTGCTTGCTTCTTTTTTTGGTTGAAATGCTACTCATTGAATTGGTTTTCCGTGGGTTTGCTGAATCATTTTGCGGAGCAAAAAGGGTGATTTTAAGACTATCCACATCCCATAACGGGTGAGTTGAGGTTGCAACAATATCTTTTGAAAAATAGATCCAAAAATAAGTCTTTTTTGAAAGGTTTTCTTCCAAATACGGGAATAATTTGCTTCCAGTTTATCTCGATTTTTATGCTTAAAAAAGCTCTTTATTTCATTAGAAACTAGCTTGGCAGAATGTATAGCCATTGCCATTCCATTTCCACATAAAGGATGAATAAGCCCAGCAGAATCTCCTGCCATAAGCATATGGTGTTCCACAGCCTTTTTATTTTGAAAAGAAACTTGAGAAATGGCTAAGTGCTTTTCAAAATCCATTTTAGAAGTCTCCAAAAAAGATTTCAGATGGGGGTTTTGAGATAAGATTTTATGATTAAAATCTTCAATAGAATTTGCTTTTTTAAAAGTATCGTAGTGAGCGAGATAACAAAAATTGACTGCGCCAGTTTCAGTTTTTGACAATCCGCAATACCCACCTTCAAAATTATGCAATTGGACTGAACCTTCGGGGAAATCACTTGATGTATAATGAGCTTTTATACCAATCCAAGGGGTTTTTTGAGTAATAAAAGATCTATCCATCTTTTTATCTAAGTTGGAGCGCTTCCCAAAGCTACCTATCGCTAGGATAGACATAAAGGTTTGTTGTGCTGTTTTAATGGTAAAGCGATCGTCGATAAATTCAACATCAGTTACCGTTTCAAAAACGAAATCAACACCATTAGCTTTCGCTTTTTTAAACAAGAGATGATCGAAGGCATACCTTGAAATACCGAAGCCTCCGAGTGGTAGTTTTATTTCAACAAGTTGGCCTTTTCTGTCGCTTAATTGAAGACTATGGATTTCGTCTGGTGGAGTAGTTTCAAAGTTGACACCCAAACGATTTAAGTAGGGAGATATCTCGTTGGAAACATATTCTCCACAAACTTTATGTTTTGGATAGGTCTCTTTTTCGAGAAGTAGTACTTGCAAACCGTCTTTGGATAGGTCTATTGCAGAGGTTAACCCTGCGAGACCTCCACCAATTATAATGACATCGTATGTGTTCATTCTTGAAATTTAGGCATAAAAAAAATCCTAAAATTGATTTAGGATTTTCTTGTGACTTTTTGAAGCTTATTGAGCTTTTTGTTTTGCTTCATCTTTTAATTCTTCATTCGCTACAATGGCAAGCTCTACTCTTCTATTTTTGGACCGCTCTTCTGGAGAAGTATTATCAAACTTAGGTTGCTCTTCTCCGTACCAGTTGGTCTTAATTCTTGAACTAGAAATCCCATTATTGGATAAATAGTCGGTTACTGATTGAGCTCTTCTTTTGGATAAATCCATATTATAAGAATCACTTCCTGTAGAATCTGTATGGCCTTCAACAATGATATTCGTTTTAGGATATTTTTGAAAAATACCGATTAATTTTAGTAGTGAAATTTCAGATTTTCCTTCAATATTAGATTTATTAGTAGTAAAATAGACCCCTGAATTTTCGTCGAAAGTCACGTTAATCCCTTCTCCAACTCTGGTCACTTCTGCACCAGGGATTTCCTCTTCAATTTCTTTGGCTTGTTTATCCATTGTATTACCGATGTAAGCACCAGCTGCGCCACCAACAACCCCTCCTATAATGGCACCTAGAACAGAATTATCTCCGTCTCCAGTATTATTACCAATAACTCCTCCAATTACAGCTCCACCAATAGCTCCTATAGCCCCAACTCTTTGAGTCTTATTTGTATTTTTAACTGCTTCACAAGAACTAAATAAAAAAGCAATGGCTAATAATAGTCCTAGTATTTTATTTTTTTTCACTTTCATAATTTATTGTTTTGAAAATGTCATTTCAATAATGACTTCTTTATTTTCTAAAGTAACTTTTTGCTGCCATACCATTTGGTCTTCTAACAAAGATTTAATGCTTACTCTACTCCCTTTATCTACCGCTTTAGCCTTTTGGTTTGTTGTAATTTTAAATAACATTTCTGGGGTAGAACTCTCAACAGTTTGCTTATCGATGTACCATACGAAATTCTGTTCTTGTTTATCACATGCATTGCCGTCCAAAATAAAATCACCTGTTGCATTATTTGGAACGAAACTCCATTGTGAATTTTCAAAACAAGTGACTTCAGCTAAATCGAAAATAGTGGTATCAAAAAATCCAGATGAGTTAGGGAAGCTAACTTCTTCTAAAACCCAATCTCCTTTCAATTGTTTTTCAACTTTATTTGCTAAATAAGCAGAACCACATGAGGTTAGCAATAGAGACAAAGCAATAATCGTAATGTATTTCATGAGTTATTTAATTAATTCAAAAATGTAATAAAAAATCTGTAAATTATTTTCAAAAAACAAATTTATAGATTTAATCTAGATATTGATTACTTTCTAAATAATCTTTCAATAAGGAAAATAACAAATAAGACATAAAAATGCAGAAAATAAGTTTAGCAATTTGAGCAACATCTTTTGCAATTCTGCCAAATTCTGACAAAGCGTATAATAATACACTAATTAGAAAGGTGATAACCTATCGCATCATAATTTAGGGTTTTTGATTGACCATTTAAAATAGTAAAAAAAATATAATTAATATTATTTTAATAATTGTTTAATATTTTTAGTTCATTTTCAAATTTCAGTTTTGCTAAATATTGATCCTCTAGTTCTTTGGCAAATGGTATAGGTGTGGATAAACTAGCGACTCTTTTTATAGGCGCGTCCAGATATTCAAAGCAATGTTCTGAGATAAGTGCGGAGATATCGGAAGCAATTCCTCCAAACAAAGAGTCTTCTTGGAGTATGATTACTTTCCCTGTTTTCTTTACTGAATTAAAAATAGCGGCTTCATCTAGAGGTGATAAACTTCTTAGATCCAAAACCTCAGCAGAAATCTCTGGACAACGTTCTAAAACTTCTAAAGCCCAATGAACTGCTGCGCCAAAAGTAATTACTGTAATATCGTTGCCTTCTTTTAAGAGGTTAGCTTTTCCGATTTCAATAGAGAAATAATCTTCATATACATCCTCTCTTATGGTTCTATATAAGGCTTTATGCTCAAAAAAGAGGACGGGATTAGGGTCTTCTATAGCTGCTGCCAAAAGACCTTTTGCATCTTGTGGCGAAGATGGATAAACCACTTTAAGACCAGGAATCTTAGTAAACCAAGCTTCGTTGGTTTGACTATGAAATGGCCCCGCTCCTACTCCACCACCACAAGGCATACGAATGACAACATCTGCTTTTTGACCCCATCTGTAGTGAACTTTTGCCAAGTAGTTCGCAATTGGATTGAAACCAGAAGTAACAAAATCACTGAATTGCATTTCAACTATAGATTTTATATCTTGTATAGATAGTCCCATAGCCGCTGAGACAATAGCAGACTCGCATATTGGGGTGTTTCTTACTCTGTCCTTTCCAAACTTTTCGACAAAGCCATCAGTAATTTTAAAAACCCCTCCATATTCAGCAATATCTTGGCCCATGATGACCATCGTCTTGTATTTCTCCATACTCTGCTCGAGGCCTTTCGAGATAGCATCTATAAATCGCATTTCAGTTTTACGAGAAGGTTTTGGATGTTCATCAAGAGTGAACTGCTGGTAAACATCCTCTAATTCTAACTTTTCATCTGGCTCAATACTAGGTTCTTTATTAGTTCTCTTAAGATGTTCATTTATTTCTGACTTTATGTCAGATTTAAATTTTGAAACCTCATCTTTAGTTATAAAATCAGAGTCAAGCAAGAACTGTTCATAATTTTCAACTGGATCTTGTTTTGCCCAATAGTCCATCAATTCCTCTGGAACATATTTAGTGCCACTTGCTTCTTCGTGCCCTCTCATTCTAAAGGTTTTAAACTCAATCAAAACAGGTCTAGGATTCTCTCTAACCTCTTCAACAATTTCTTTCATTTTGGTGAAGACTTCTACGATATTGTTGCCTTCTATAATATGAGATTCCATACCGTAGCCCTTACCCTTATCTGCAATATGTTCACAATTAAACTGCTCAGATACAGGAGTTGAAAGGCCATAGCCGTTATTTTCCACACAAAACAAAACGGGCAATTGCCAAACAGACGCTATGTTTAGAGCTTCATGAAAATCGCCTTCACTAGTTCCTCCTTCTCCAGTAAACACAGCAGTTACAGCTTTTTCATTCTTTAGCTTATGCGCAAGAGCAATACCGTCTGCTACACCAAGTTGAGGCCCTAAATGAGAAATCATACCGATAATTTTGTACTCTTGAGTCCCAAAATGAAAACTTCGATCTCGGCCTTTTGTAAAGCCATTTGACTTACCCTGAAATTGAGAAAATAAACGATATAAAGGAATTCCTCTCTCCGTAAACACCCCCAAATTCCTATGCATAGGTAAAATATATTCTTCTTTATTTAAAGCCTTAGTCACTCCTATTGCAATAGCTTCTTGACCAATTCCAGAAAACCATTTCGATATTTTTCCTTGCCTTAAGAGTATTAGCATTTTTTCCTCTATAAGTCGAGGCTTTAGCAAACTGCGATAAAGATCAATATGATTTTCTCTGGTAAGAGACTGATGTTTAAAATCCATAGGTGTTGTTTTGTAATTTTTCAAATTTATCATAAGCCGGATTCAAGTCATAAATGCAACTTCTGGGTTAAATAATAATTGATCCATTACAAATATAGGATTTTCATAATTGAACCTTTTTCTAGGTCTTAGATTTAATTTCTCTTGTATCTGTTTTACTTGGTAATCAGTGATTTTTGTAAAGTCTGTTTTTTTAGGTAAATATTGTCTTATCAGTCCGTTTAGGTTTTCGTTTGAACCCCGTTCCCAGGAGTGATAAGGTCTTGCAAAATAATAATCTATATTTAGCTCTTGCGCTACCACAAGGTGGTCTGCAAACTCTTTTCCATTATCCGCTGTAATAGTTTTCAAATAAGGTTTCCAATCCTCTAATAAATCTATGATTGCTAAGCCTACCCCTTTGGATTCTTTAGAAGGAACTTTTTTCATTTTAAGCATTCCAGAGCTTCTATCATTAATTGTTAGAATAGCTTGATTGTGATTTTTACCTATTATCAAATCCACTTCAAGATCTCCAAAGCGATCTCTGAGCTCCACTTTACTAGGTCGTTTTTCTATACTTACCCTGTCTTTTATAATACCCCTAGAATCCTTTGCTGCGCCTCTTTTACGATAACGCCTGCCTTGATGTCTTAGATGCTTATGTAGGGTTCCTTTATGTTTTTTATCATTCCAGATATGTTGATAAAGTGTTTCAACACTTACACTAGGTTCTTGGTGTTTCTTTAATATCCCTACTACCTGTTCTGGACTATAATCTAACTTTAAAAGCCTTTCTGAAGCTGTTTTTATTTCATTTGTAAAACAAATCTGTTTAGGTTTTGTTTTATGTCTCTCGCGACACTTTTTCACAGCTAATTCATAGCGATATTCACCGCTTCTTTGATCCTTATTACGCTTTAGCTCTCGACTAATTACTGACTTGTCTTTGTCTATACTTTCTGCAATAGCTCTATGGTTATAGCCTTCTTTGCGCATTACAGATATTGTATATCTTTGTTCTTTGGTAAGGTGACTCATTGCAACTTCTTTTTTGGCGATTTGATGCTGTAAAAATAACCTTTCCATCAAAACAAGAAAGAGGAATATTTTCCTCTTTCTTGTTTTGAAAAAGTAGCTATAATAATCAAATCTAAAAGTTGCATTTATTAGTTGAATTCAAGTAATGATAATTCATAATTAATAGGAATCTGAAAATTCTTGTTGAATAAAATTTATTAAATTTGTGTTTCTAAAATTTTCACATATGTCTATGACCAATATACCAAGTGTAAATCTATCAGATTTTTTATCTGATGACCCAAAAAGAAAACAAAAATTCGTCAATGAAATTGGTTCAGCTTACGAAGAAATAGGTTTTGTGGCTTTAAATCATCATTTTTTAGATGAAAAATTAGCAGAAGAACTTTACTCTCAAGTGAAAGCCTTTTTCGAACTTTCTGAAGAGACTAAGAAGAGGTATGAGCGTGAAGATTTGGGAGGACAACGTGGTTATGTTTCCTTCGGAAAAGAACATGCAAAAGGAAAAAAAGAAGGTGATCTTAAAGAGTTTTGGCACTTCGGGCAAGAACCAGCTCAGGATGCAAATCTAACTGAAGACTATCCAGACAATATACATATTGAAGAATTGCCTCAGTTTAATGAGGTAGGTATGCAAGCTTATAAAATGTTGGAAAAGACTGGAATTTATGTTCTAAGAGCTTTAGCCTTATACGTTGGGTTAGATGAGTTTTATTTTGATCACTGGGCAAGCAATGGGAACTCCATACTTCGTCCTATTCACTATCCACCTATTAAAACAGAACCAAAAGGGGCAGTAAGAGCGGGTGCTCATGGAGATATAAATCTTATTACTTTGCTTATGGGTGCTTCTGCTGGTGGCTTGCAAGTAAAAAGGAAAGATGGAGAATGGATTGATGCAATTCCTAAACAAGATGAGTTAGTTATAAACGTAGGAGATATGCTGGAAAGACACACCAACAATAAACTAAAATCTACAATTCATAGAGTGACTAATCCTCCTAAAGACGAGTGGGATAAACCAAGATATTCAATTCCATTTTTCTTACATCCTAGAAGTGAAATGCCTCTAGACTGTCTAGAAGAATGCACTTCTGAAGACAACCCAAAGCAGTATGAAGATATTACAGCAGGCGAATTTCTAACACAACGCTTAATAGAAATTGGCCTTATTAAAAAATAAATTATGGATCTTAAAGATCAATTAAAGGATTTATTTCCAGATCACGAACCTCAGGAGAACAGCCAGCCTGTATCCAAAAGTGAAGAGTTGAACATTTGGATGCAAGACGATCCTCTTATTTGCGAATATTCTAAAAGAAAAGGAAAAGCAAATACGCTGATAAAAGGCTATTCCGGAGCAAAGAAAGATTTTCAAAACCTGACCAAAGTCCTAAAAAAAGAGATTGGTGTTGGAGGAAGCCATAAAGAGGAGATCATCATCATTCAGGGAGATTACCGAGATCAAATCATGAAAATCCTAAAAGATATAGGTTTCAATGTTAAGCGCGTTGGAGGCTAGTCTAAACCTTGGAGTTTTATGGTTTAAATTAAAATCTTATTAAGTGGATTGACTACAGAAAAACAAGTCTATTATCGACATTAAGAATTTATTATTTCCCTAGATAATTTCAATATTTTAAATAAAACATTTGGATTGGTAGTTCATACCAATCCGTCAAAACAATTTATATGCCTTTAGCATCATCAGAATTAATCTTAAATCCAGACGGTAGCATTTATCACCTTAATTTAAAACCGGAGGATATCGCCCATACCATTATCACCGTGGGAGATCAAGAACGCGTTGCAAAAGTAACCTCCTATTTTGATGAGGTTATTTTTGAGACTCAGAAGAGAGAGTTCAAAACTCAAACTGGATTTTATAAAGGCAAAAAAATCACTGTAATCTCTACAGGAATTGGTATTGATAATATAGATATTGTTCTTAATGAACTGGATGCCTTAGTTAATATCGATTTAAAAACTAGAGAGATAAAAAAGAATCATCAGAAACTAACTATTGTAAGGATAGGAACTTCTGGGGGTATTCAACCTTTCGTAGACTTAGATAAATTTGTGATGAGTGAAGCTGGTGTTGGATTTGATGGCTTATTGCATTATTATAAAAATAAAGTGACTAATGATGAGGCTACTAAAGCTTTATGTAATCATCTAAAGGTTTCACCAAAAAAACCTTTACCATATATCGTTGACGCAGATCAGACTCTTATCGATCATTTTCTTACGGAGTCAAAGGTTATCCCTGGATATACTGGAACTAATTTAGGCTTTTATGGACCACAAGGAAGAACATTGCGTCTTGAGCTAGAAGATCCAGATTTTATAGACCAACTCGTATCTTTTAGATATAAAAATCATTGTATAACTAATCTGGAGATGGAAACTAGTGCAACTTACGGTTTAGCTAAATTACTTGGCCATAAAGCTTTATCCATGAACGCCATCATTGCCAATAGAGCAACAGGGGAATTTAGTAAAGACCCAAAAGATTCTGTAGATTCTCTTATTCGTTTCACATTAGACAAATTATCTAAGCTATAAGATGATGAATAATAAGATTAGAAACATTAGAGTGGGAGGTGTCCCAGAACATTTTAATCTACCTTGGCATTTATGCATCGAAAATAAAGAATTCGAATCTCATGATATAGACCTCACTTGGACAGATTTTCATGGCGGAACAGGAGAGATGAGTGAAGCTCTTAAAAATGGTGATGTTGATATTGCCGTTATGCTTACGGAAGGTTCTATTAAAGAAATCTGCGAAGGCAACACATTCAAGATTTTACAAAGTTATATACAGACCCCCCTTATGTGGGGTATGCATGTTGATGCTAATTCCAAGTATCATGATATGAGAGACTTAAGAGGTAAGACCGCTGCTATAAGTCGTTACGGGTCTGGATCGCATCTTATGTCTTATGTGAATAGCAATAATAATAACTGGAATCTGGAACATTTAGATTTTAAAATCATCAAAAATTTGAATGGTGCTATAGAATCCCTCACTGAAGGGACATCAGATTATTTTTTGTGGGAACACTTTACGACCAAACCTTTAGTAGATAAAGGAATCTTTAGAAGAATAGGTGATGTTCCGTCACCTTGGCCATGTTTTGTAATTGTAACCACTGAAAAGTTTATAAAAGACAATTCTGAAGTCATCCCTGATATTTTAGAACCGCTTAACCAAAAAAGCAAAACTTTCAAAACAATAAAAGACATTGATGACTTAGTTTCAAAACGTTATCAACTTAAAATTGAGGATGTTGAAGAATGGCTTTCCATAACGGAATGGAGCCAACAACAAATTTCTGAAAATGATGTTTTAGTCACTCAAAAAAAATTAATTGATTTGGGGCTCGTTTCAAAACGAAAAACTTATTCTGAAATTATTTATTAATCCACGCAACCAATCCTAATATCTAGCATCTAATTTATGAAACTAAAACTTTATCCTAAAATCAAAAAATATTTATGATCTATTTGATTATCCTCCTCTCTCTATTATTGATAAATTTCTTGTTACTGAAATTTAGCTGCGATTGCCCTGATTTTGTTTCTAAAAATTTGAAAAAGAAAGTTTCAAATAAAAAAATAAAAATCAATACTCCAAAAGTTTGGTCTGAAGAAAAATCCAGTTCAAATCCTGTACTCGCTGATAAATAAAATATTACCACTTTACCAGAGAAGTATTTTGTCTAGCTAAAATATTATTCGTTTCACTGAAATGTTTATTCCCGAACCAATAGCCTCTATTTGCGCTAAGAGGTGAAGGGTGGCCAGAAGTTAGAATATGGTGCTTTGCTGAATTGATAAGTTTCGATTTCCTCTTTGCATAACCACCCCAAAGTAGAAAAACAATCCCCTCTTTTTCTGAAGACAATTTCCTAATCACTTCATCCGTAAAAATCTCCCAGCCTTTATTTTGATGACTCCCTGCTTCATGGGCTCTAACGGTTAAAGTAGCATTGAGCAACAATACTCCTTGCTTAGCCCACGACTCTAAATTACCGTGCTCTGGAATTGGTATAGTTAGATCTTCCTTCAATTCCTTATAGATATTAATAAGGGAAGGAGGAGTCGATATTCCTTTTGGGACAGAAAACGATAACCCATGAGCCTGCTGTGGACCATGATAAGGATCCTGCCCCAAAATCACCACTTTTGTCTTATCGAATGGGCAAAACTCGAAGGCATTGAAAATGTCTGTCCCTTTAGGATAGCAGGTATAGTTTTTATATTCAGCCTTTATAAAAGTTATAAGAGACTTGAAATAATGTTTATCAAACTCATCTTTTAAGATTTTTTTCCAATTTGCTTCAATCTTTACCTCCATATATTATGCGTATTTTTGCAAGACTACAAATGTAGAATTTTAGTATGATAAACATTAGCGAAAAATCCTTAATAGATTTAGAATTTCCGACAATTTGTGGACAGTTGAGCACCTATTGTATCACAGAAAAAGGACAGCAAAAAGCTCTCGACCTAAAACCCTATACCTCTTATAAATCCATTTATTTTCACCTGAACCAGACAGAGGAATACAAGTCTTCAGGACTTCAGGAAAAACCTGTCCCCAACCACGGCTTTGAAAGTGTAGATGAAGCCTTAAAATTTTTAAATATTGAGGGGTCGGTGATGGAACTCAGCGGCTTTAGAAAGATTTTAAATTTATCTGAAACCACAAATATTCACTTAAAATACTTTCAGAAGTATAAAGAACTTTACCCTAATCTTTTCAGATCTACTCAACCTATAGAATATACAACTGATATTGTAGATGAGATAAGACGTATTATTGACAAATTTGGGGATATTAAAAATGATGCTACTCCAGAACTTTTTAGAATTAGAAAGACCATAAACGTGGCGAAAGGTAAAATAAACTCAAGCTTTTCTAAAGCCTTGTCTAAATATATCAGCTATGGTTACCTGGATGATATAAAAGAAACCATAGTAGATAACGTGCGTGTACTTGCAGTAACAGCGACGCACAAACGCAAAGTAAAAGGAGCTATGCTAGGGAGCTCAAAATCTGGAAATATAGTTTACATCCAACCTGAAGAAACACAAAATTCTGAAAGGGAACTAGATGAAGCTGAATATGAAGAAAAAGAGGAAGTCAATAAAATTTTAAAAGCCTTAACAAACTTTTTAAGACCTTATATAGACTTGCTGAAGCAGTACCAAAATTATCTAAGTGAAATAGACCTTGTTTCCGCCAAAGTAAAATATGCTGAGTTGTATGAAGGATTACTGCCAAAAATAACCACAGATAAGGAAATCTTTTTAAAAGATGCTTATCATCCTTTATTATTGATCAATCATAACAAAACTGGGGAAAAAACGTACGCACAAGATATTACCCTAAACGATTCTCAACAAATTATCGTGATTTCTGGCCCTAATGCGGGAGGAAAGAGTATAACTCTCAAAACGATTGGCTTAGTCCAGATTATGCTCCAATCTGGTATGCTAATTCCGGTTCACGAATACTCCAGGATTTGCTTTTTTGATAAAATTCTTACTGATATTGGCGATAATCAAAGTATTGAAAACCATTTAAGTACTTACAGCTATAGGTTGAAAAACATGAGGAATTTTTTAAAAGTCTGTGACGATAAGACCTTGTTTTTAATTGATGAATTTGGTACTGGATCCGATCCTGAACTTGGTGGTGCAATAGCTGAAACCTTTCTGGAGGTCTTTCATGAGAAAAAAGCCTACGGTATAATTACAACACATTATGCCAACCTTAAGATGATGGCCGATGAGAATCCTGAAATAGTTAATGCTAACATGGCTTTTGACAGTTATACCATGGAACCTTTATTTGAGCTGAAGCTAGGAGAAGCAGGGAGTTCTTTCACTTTCGAAGTTGCCCAAAAAAATGGAATTCCCTTCAGTTTAATCAATCGGGCTAAAAAGAAAGTCGAGCGAGGTAAAATCAGATTTGATAAAAGTATTGCTAAGCTACAAATGGAACGTTCCAAACTGGCTAAAATAAATTCAGAATTAAAATCTAAAACCAGCGAGACTCAGAAAGAACAGGAAAAACTCGATGAAACCAATTCTAAAATTCAACTAAAGTTAGAAAGTTATCAAGAGCTCTACGATAGCAATCAGCGTATGATTGGTATTGGCGAGAAGATGGATAAAATTGGACTACAATACTTCAATAATAAAGATAAGAAGCTGCTTTATTCCAATATTTTAAAAGTTGTAGAAAAAGAGAATTCCAAGAGAATCAAACAGACCCAGAAAGACGAAAAAATCCAAAAGCAAAAAAAGCATAAGGTCAAGGAAGAAGCCCAAGAAAAGGTTGAAAAAATAAGGCAAAAGAAGAAAAAAGAAAAAACTAAAGAGGAAGTAGAAGCTTCAAAAAAGTCTGCCAAACCTATTTTTAAAAAAGGGGATTCCGTGAGGCTACAAAATGGACGTGCGGTTGGTACTATCGATAAATTTGATAAAGGAAAAGTAGTTATCAATTATGGAATGTTTACGACCAGTGTGTCCGATGATCAACTTGAACTTGTAAAACGAGCAAAATGACCTTACCAGAAGATAAAAAAATTGTGCTTTTTGATGGTGTTTGCAATTTCTGCAACGCTTCAGTTCGCTTTATAATGGAAAGAGATAAAAAAGACCTGTATAGGTTTGCTTCTCTTCAAAGTGATCTCGGCAAAAAAATGACAGCAGAAAGAGGTATTGATTCCTCTAAGGTGGATTCTATTATAGTAATAGAACCAAGACATGCTTATTACATCAAGTCAACGGCTGCCCTCGAAATTTGTAAGGATTTAAATGGGTTATATCCTGCCTTGAGCCTGTTTTTATTTATTCCCGAAAGCTTTAGAGATTTGGTTTACGATTATATAGCTAAGAATCGGTACCAGTGGTTTGGAAAAACAGAAACCTGTCCTATGCCTTCAAAAGAAGAACAGTCCAGGTTTCTAGATACTTAAAACTAGAATTTGAAAACTGGTAAAATCTTAGTTGAGACTTCACCAAAACCAATTCTAACTTCGTGATTCTGGCAATATCCACGTAGGGTTACTGTATCGTTATCTTCAATATATCGGCGTTCTTCACCACCATTTAATTTAACTGTTTTGGAGCCTCCCCAGGATAACTCTAACATAGAGCCATAAGAATCTGGTGTAGATCCAGAAATAGTTCCACTCGCCATCATATCGCCACTATTTACTGGACATCCATTAACTGTATGGTGAGCCAGCTGCTGGCTCATATTCCAATACATAAATTTGAAATTAGATTTTGTGATAACCATTTCATCAGTATTTTCTGGCTTAATTGATACCGAGAGATTGATGTCAAAACTTTTCTTATCGGTGGTTTGTAAATACGGTAATAGTTTCTTGATAGGCTTAGGCCCCTCTACTCTAAAAGGCTCTAAAGCATCTAAAGTAACAATCCATGGTGAAACTGAGCATCCAAAGTTTTTGCCAAGAAATGGTCCAAGTGGTACATATTCCCACTTTTGAAGATCTCTAGCACTCCAATCGTTGAAGAGTACCATTCCAAAAATATAGCTTTCAGCATCTTCTACCGGTATTGGTTCTCCCAAAAGATTGCTATCGGTCGTAATAAATGCCATTTCTAATTCAAAGTCTAATTGTCTAGTGGGCCCAAAGATAGGCTCATCAGATCCTTTAGGTAATTTTTGGCCCTGTGGCCTGTGAATAGGTATTCCACTTGGCACTATTGACGAACTCCTACCATGATAACCTATTGGCGCATGCAGCCAGTTTGGCAGTAAAGCATTTTCTGGATCTCTAAACATCTTACCTACATTGGTAGCATGTTCCTTACTGGAATAAAAGTCTGTATAATCTCCAACCTGAACAGGCATTTGCATTTCAATCTCATCCAAAGTAAATAAGACAGTTTCTTTGTCTTTTTCGTTGGACTTTAATTCATCAGTATTAACGTCAAATAGTTCTGCAACTCGATTTCTGACAGATCTCCAAGTTTTTCTGCCATCTGCAATAAAATCATTTAAGGTATCCTGCAAAAAAATATCATCTGTCAATGGGATATCTTTAAAATAGCCAAGTTGATGCAAAGCACCTAGATCTATAGCAAAATCACCAATGCGTGTTCCTATGGTAATAATATCATCTCTGGTAAGAAAAACACCAAAAGGAATATTCTGAATAGGGAAATCTGTATTATCGGGGATATCCAACCAAGTTTTTCGAGAAGGATCATTAGCTTTTAAAGACATAGTATGATTTTAGTATGTTGAAATTAATCTTAAATCTTCCTTCAAATATATTATTTTATGCGAATTAACCGTTCCAAATAATTAAATTTGGAGCATATTTAACTTTAAAATGTAAAATGAAAGACAAAGCGATTTCAGACTTGATTCTTGAAGAAAAAAACAGACAAACTAATGGTTTAGAATTGATTGCAAGTGAAAATTTTGCAAGTCAAGATGTATTGGATGCTGCTGGTTCTGTACTCACCAATAAATATGCTGAAGGTTATCCAGGCAAACGGTATTACGGTGGATGTGAAGTCGTAGATAAAGTTGAAGATCTGGCTAGAGAGCGTGTTAAAAAGTTATTTGGTGCCAAGTATGCTAATGTTCAGCCACACTCTGGTTCCCAGGCGAATACTGCTGTTTTTTCCATCTGTTTAAATCCAGGAGATACTATCCTTGGTTTCGATCTTTCTCATGGTGGTCACCTTACCCATGGCTCTCCTGTTAACTTTTCTGGAAAGCTATACAGTCCTGTATTTTACGGTGTAGATAGAGAAACTGGCCTTATCGATTATGAGATGGTAAGAGAAATGGCTCATAAAGAAAAACCAAAAATGATTATAGCAGGTGCATCTGCGTATTCTAGAGAAATCGATTATAAAATATTTAGGGAAATAGCCGATGAGGTTGATGCTATTTTGTTAGCAGATATGGCTCATCCATCTGGTTTAATAGCTGCTGGACTTTTACAAAGCCCGCTACAACATTGTCATATTATCACATCAACTACTCATAAAACTATTCGGGGCCCTAGAGGTGGTATTATTTTAATGGGTAAAGATTTTGAAAACCCATTTGGTCTCAAATTTAAGAATGGAAACTTAAAGAAAATGTCTAGTTTACTAGATAGCTCAGTTTTTCCTGGAAATCAAGGTGGTCCATTAATACATATCATCGCTGCTAAAGCAATAGCTTTTGGTGAAGCGCTTTCTGAAGATTTTGTGTCTTACCAAAAACAAGTTATCAAAAATGCCTCGGCAATGGCAAAAGCATTTATGGACAAAGATTATAAAATCATCTCGGGCGGAACAGATAATCACATGATGCTTATCGATCTCCGAAATAAAAATATTTCAGGCAAACAAGCTGAAGAAGCTCTTGGCGCTGCTGGTATAACAGTCAACAAAAACATGGTCCCATTTGACGATAAATCTCCATTTGTTACTTCAGGAATAAGAATTGGTACCCCTGCCATAACCACTAGAGGTGTGATGGAAAATGAGATGTCTAAAATTGTAGATCTTATAGATGATGTTATCGTTAATCATGAGAATACGTCACATTTAGAGTCAATAAAGGAACAAGTCCACGCTATGATGAGCCATAGACCTTTATTTACTGAAGCAGTAAAGAGCTAACAAATACATTAAAAACCTAAGTGAGAAGAGCCACGTTAATACCGTGGCTCTTCTTGTTTATTGCTCTTCAAATTGAATACTCTGATATGCACCCACATCAGGATTCTGAGTTCTATCCACGCCCAAAATATCAAACGGAACCTGGTTGGCAGTACTTTGCCCTCCCAGGTTATTGGCTGCAGATTCCTCTCCGATAATTAACTGGTTATTTTGAGCATCAAGAAATTGTGGAGATTCGTTCAAAAGTATATTTTCAAATAGAGAAGTATTATCAAAATCGTATAATTCATTTTCAGAAAATTGGTTATTAAAATCACGAAAACGAACTAAGCAATTTTTAAAATTATAATTAAACGCGGCGTCTTCTACTCTATTAAACAGAAGTTCAATAGATTCATTCCCATAAATAATGCAGTTGCTAAAATTGGCTTCTATTAAATCTGAAATAAATAAGGTTTCCCCTGACTGAAGATTATTTTCTATCAAGACTGAAGGAAACTGGCGAAAACTATTTTGCCAATAATTAGCAAACGTACTGTGACGAAAATTATAACGTCCCCCAAGAGACAAGTTTAAAGACGCTTGACCACTATTGTTGATCACCAAATTTTCTGCATCTATAAATCCAGTTCTAGCTAACAAACCGACGTTTGCAGAATTATAAATTTGTGTATTTTTAATGGTGAGTGTAGGTTGTGCTGAGCCATCATTGGAATCCATTAAAATTCCAACTGTAGAGTTTTTAATAGTCACATGTTCAAAGTTATGGTTTGTACTTCCTTCTGTTAACCAAATTGAGGCCCATTGTCCTGGAATATTCGAATATTCTGGTTCTAAGCGGTCTCCTTCAAAAATAATTTCATTTTCTAGTAATTCAGGATCAGAACTTAGACCCCCAATAGCCTGTACAGAAGCATTATTTGCTGCAATAATTCCACTATTAGTGTGAAAGTGGATTCTGGCACCTGCTTCTATTGTAAGTGTCTCTCCAGAAGGAACTCCAGCGAAACCATAGATAACATATGGTTTTTCCTTGGTAAAGGTAAGATGTTCAGCATCCAAAATAAATCCATCAATTTGAATAGCTTCTCCTTCTTCATCTATGCCCAAAGTTAAGGTTTCTGAAGATCCATCTTCAAAGCGTTCAGGAAATAAAAAAATAGCATCTTGAACAAGAGTAACAAGTTCGACTTGCTGTAAATTAACTCCAGAGTCGAAGTTGATTTGATCTGAATATAAAAATGATAATTCATTTTGAGATAAATCTTGAATATCCGCCGTTACTTCAACGAATACAAAAATGCTATCTTTTGCCAAAACATTGATATTTGAAATCGACTTTCCTGCAACACCATCTACATTAAGTCTAAAGTTTGAACTTTCTCCTTGGTTGAGTTGAACGTTAGGAATACTAATATCTTGGCTACTCCTGTTGTACACTTTAAAACTGTAAGTACTAGAGCCTATATCGGTAAAGACAGTGTCTAGATAAACAGTATCTCTAGAAAACTCCAAGCTACCAAAACTGGGCTCTGTTTCAAAATCATCTCGACATGAAGTCATAGATAGTAGACCAAGCGCTACTAGAATAAAGCAAATTTGTTTCATAAAAATGATATAAAATGAATAACGCTGTGCGTGATGTTTTATTTCTCTAAAATTTTAACTTCAAAAAGCTTATCCCAATTTTTCCCTGTTACGAAAAGTCGTTTGGAAGCCTTATGGTAAGCAATACCATTTAAAACATCGAGCTTAGAATGCTGTTTTACGTTATCACGAAGCCCTCTAAAATCAATTACACCTTCGACTCCACCATGATCTGGATTTATAATCACTACACCATCTTTCTGGTAAGTATTGGCATAGATTTTACCTTCAACCCACTCCAATTCATTAAGTTGGTTAAGAATCATTTTGTTCGTAGTAGGTTGAATATATTCTTCCTCTTCAAGAGTTTCAGAGTTTAACGTCCAAATTTTATCGGTCCCATCACTTTTAAATAGTTTTTTCTCATTATTACATAGCCCCCAACCTTCTTTACTATCTGTGTAAGCAAATTTATTAAGCAACTTCATTGTCTGTAAGTCGTATACGAGACCTTCCTGAGATTGCCAAGTAAGTTGGTAAATTTTATTGTTTAAAATAGTCAAACCTTCACCAAAGTAAAACTGGTCTAGCTCCATTTCATTCAAAACCTCACCAGTTTTATAATCCACTTTTCTCAGTGAAGATTCTCCACGTTGTCCTGTACTTTCATATAAAGTATCTCCATGAAATTCTAAACCCTGAGTGTATGCCGAGATATCGTGAGGGTAGGTGTTTACGATTTCATAAGTATAAAGTTTAGGTGAAATACTGCTCAAAAGTTTTATAGATTTTGAAATCTCAACCTTTTCCCCATTTACTTTCAAATTAACTTTTAAATCATGGTTTCCGAGTTTAAATTCTGAAAGATCCACTGAAAAAGCTTCAAGACCCTTTGAATTTAAAATGATTTTATCTTGAAATTTAATCTCTACTGAACTTACCTCATGATCTTTTAGAGCTTTTATACTGCCGTTAAGCAGATCCGAATTAGTGAAGGATTTGGAGTTGCTTTGAAGAATAATTTTGAAGTCTTTCGATAAATCCTCATCGCAAGACATGAAAACTATGGCTAAAAATATGATTGCCAATGAATTAAAAATACGCATCATAATTAAATTAAATTGTGGAGTAAAAATAGGAAATTTGACGAGAAAACGACTTGTTGCAATTAAATAAGATTGTATATTTGCCACTGGCAAGTCCTACACAACTAGCTCCTGTCGAATCCCCCAGAGCGGGAACGCAGCAAGGGTAGATAGTTGAGCGGTGTGATGTAGGTCGCTTGCCTTTTTTTTTATTTCCAAAACTATCCCTCATTTTTTTATTAATACTATAAGTTAGATATTTGCCTAAATTAAATTTTAATGCAAAATGTAGTATTGATTACCGGAGCTTCATCAGGAATTGGAAAATCTATAGGCGAATATTTAGCCAAACTCAATTACAAAGTATACGGTACCAGTAGAAACCCAAAGCAGTCAGAATTAAACGGGATTCACTTTCTTAAACTTGATATTACCGATCTGGAAAGTACTCAAACTGCCATTGGTAGTATTATTTCAAAAGAAAAAAAAATAGACTTTCTCATCAATAATGCAGGTGTTGGTATTTCGGGCCCTTTAGAAGAAATTCCAGAAGAAGAGCAAAAAAAAATATTCAACACCAATTATTTTGGACCAATAAGAGTCATAAATACTGTTTTACCTCATATGAGGGCTAGACAATCAGGATTCATAATCAATATCACCTCAATTGCCGGACATATGGGCTTGCCTTTTCGAGGATTCTATTCCGCTTCCAAGGGGGCTTTGGAGTTAACTACAGAAGCTTATCGAATGGAATTAAAAGCTTTCGGTATAAAAATGACTAATGTTGCCCCTGGAGATTTTGCTACAAATATCGCTGCAAGTAGATACCACGCCCCGATTAAAGAGAATTCTCCTTATAGAGAGGTTTACGAACGAAGCTTGAAACTTATGGATGCACATGTGGATGAAGGCAAAGATCCAAACCTTATAGCTAAAAGCATATATGGCATCATGCAAAAGTCCAATCCAAAGATTCATTATAAAGTTGGAGATTTCACGCAGAAAATTTCAGTGTTTTTAAAACATATTCTTCCTGATAAAGTTTTTGAAAATCTCTTACTTAAGCACTATAAACTGTAAATTTGTAGCTAAAATGTATTTTTATGAAATTTTTTATTGACACAGCAAATATTGACCAGATTAAAGAAGCTCAAGACTTAGGTATTCTTGATGGCGTCACCACCAATCCTACGCTTATGGCGAAAGAAGGTATTACTGGAGAAGAAAATATCAAAAATCACTATATCAAAATCTGTGAAATTGTAGATGGTGATGTGAGTGCGGAAGTGATTTCTACAGACTTTGAAGGTATGGTTAGAGAAGGTGAGGCACTAGCAAAGCTTCATGACCAAATTGTTGTAAAGATTCCTATGATAAAAGAAGGCATAAAAGCCATTAAATACTTTTCTGAAAAAGGGATACGTACCAATTGTACCTTGGTCTTTTCTGTAGGCCAGGCTCTACTAGCCGCAAAAGCTGGAGCTACTTATGTTTCTCCTTTTATTGGTCGCTTGGATGATATCTCTACAGATGGATTGAATTTAATTGAAGAAATCCGTTTGATTTATGACAACTACATGTTCGAAACTCAAATCCTTGCTGCATCAATAAGACATACCATGCACATTATAGATTGCGCAAAAATTGGTGCAGATGTCATGACAGGTCCATTATCTTCTATTGAAGGTCTTTTGAAACACCCATTAACCGATAGTGGTCTAGAGAAATTCTTAGCAGACTACAATAAAAACAACTAGTACTTTATACCAAATTAGACCTATAATGACGCAATAAATCGTTTCTTTTTCGCCTGATTTTCATCAAAAATAATTATCGTAGCTAAGGCTATGCTAGTTATTTTTGATTTCAATCAATCAAAAAATAATTCAATTTATTCATACGGCATTATAAATATAATTTGGTATTATTTATTATTATTGAATAGACTGTCTAAAATACTTTTATTAATTAAGATTCTGAAATAAATTCAGAATGACAAAATTTTAGGATTTTAGACAGTTTTTTTGTTTTACAAAGCCTTAATGGTTTCAAGAAAAAAGCCATGTTGGTCTTCGGTGTAATCTAAATGGGTAACTAGTCGCATTTTTCCATTTCCCATATTGCTTATTCGTATCCCTTTTTCCTCTAGATCTCTCATAAATTGGATTTCATCCAAATGAGGCTGAAGATAAAAAATGACAATATTGGTTTCTACATGATCTACCGCTTTTATTAACGGATGTTCAGACAAGGCTTTTTCAATGTCTTTGGCTCTTTGATGATCTACGCTCAATCTATCCACATGATGATGTAACGCATAATAAGCAGCTGCTGCCATGTATCCTACTTGCCTCATACCACCTCCCAAAACTTTTCTAACGCGTATAGCCTTTTTCATAAGGTCTGAATTTCCCATCAACACAGTTCCCATGGGCGCTCCAAGACCTTTGGAAAGACATAACGAGATGCTGTCGAACATATGGCCAAAGTCTTTAGGATCGTGGTTATTGGCGACAATGGCATTATATAATCGGGCACCATCCAAGTGAAGACCCAATCCATTTTTATCACACACCGCTTTTATAGATCTAATAGTCTCTAGGTCATAGCATGCACCTCCACCTTTGTTAGTTGTGTTTTCTAAACAAACCAAAGAGGTTAAAGGGCTATGGTAAAAATCTGGTGGATTAATAGCTTCTTCAACGAGTTGAGCTGTGATCTTACCTTTATCTCCATCCACGAGTTTACAGGACACTCCACTATTGAAAGAAACGCCTCCGCCTTCATAATTATAGACATGAGCCCATTTATCACAAATAAGTTGCTCACCAGGTTGAGTGTGGAGTTTGATAGCAGCCTGATTGGACATGGACCCTGTTGGAAAATACAAAGCTGTATCCATCCCGAATAGATCTGCCAAATAAGATTCAAGCTTATTTACAGAAGGATCTTCTTTATAAACATCGTCTCCAACCTCAGCCTTCATCATATAGTCGAGCATTTCAGGGGTAGGTCTAGTAACGGTATCGCTTCTTAAATCGATTTTCATGCTTATACTTTTTATTCGAAAATAAACATAATTAGGATGACGGCGCTTCAGATAATTTTTAAATTTGACAAAATTTTAATCATGATCAATTCTGACTCAATAAAAACTATCAACGAACGTATCATTTCTCTAAACCAATATCTTTGACTTAGATGCAAAACGCATAAAAGTTGCCAACGAAGAAGAAAAGACATTTGCTCCAAATTTTTGGGACAAGCCTCAGGAAGCTCAAAAACTAATGCAAGCCATCAATGATGAGAAGCAGTGGGTCAAAAGCTTCGACTTTGCAAAACAACTGGTAGAAGACCTAAATGTTTTATTTGAATTTTTTGAAGAGGGAGATGTTTCTGAAGACGAGATTAAAGAAAAATATGCCGAGGCTTTAGAGTTAATTGAAGATTTAGAATTCAAAAATATGCTTTCTGAAGAAAGCGACCCCTTAACGGCAATCCTTCAGATCACAGCTGGAGCTGGTGGAACAGAAAGTTGTGACTGGGCAGAGATGCTCATGAGAATGTATATCATGTGGGCCGATCGCAGAAACTTCAAAATAAGGGAACTCAACCACCAAGGCGGTGATGTAGCAGGAATAAAAACTGTTACTCTAGAAATTGAAGGAGAATATGCCTTTGGTTGGTTAAAAGGGGAAAATGGAGTCCATAGATTGGTTAGAATTTCTCCTTTCGATAGTAATGCGAAACGCCATACTTCTTTTGCGTCGGTATATGTGTACCCACTTGTAGATGACACCATTGAAATTGACATCAATCCCTCAGAGATTAAATGGGAGTTTGCTAGATCTGGGGGTGCTGGTGGGCAAAACGTTAATAAAGTGGAAACCAAAGCTATATTAACACACTATCCCAGCGGTATAGTTATACATAATTCAGAAACAAGATCACAGTTAGAGAATAGGCAAAAAGCGATGCAAATGTTGAAATCTCAGCTATATGAAATTGAACTGAAAAAACAACAAGCAGCCAGATCTGAGATAGAATCTGAAAAGAAAAGTATAGAATGGGGCTCACAAATTCGCAATTATGTGATGCATCCCTACAAGCTTGTCAAAGATGTTAGGACTGGTTTTGAGAGTGGTAATGTTGATGACATCATGAATGGCCATATCGATTCATTTTTAAAATCCTATTTAATGAGTAGTGGACAAAAAAAAGAAACCGATAGTTTATGATAAATATATACCACAATCCACGTTGCAAAAAATCTAGAGAAGGCCTATCTATCTTGGAAGATTCTGGACAGGATTTCAAAATCATAAAATACTTAGATGATATCCCTTCTCAAAAGGACTTAAAAAGTATCGTTAAAAAACTAGGCATTAAACCCATAGACCTGATTCGCAAACAAGAAAAAATATGGAAAGAGAACTTCAAGACTAAGGATCTTTCCGATTCTGAAATTATTAACGCTCTCCATGACTTTCCCAAACTTATAGAACGACCTATAGTCATAAATGGAGAGAAAGCAATCATAGGAAGACCTCCAGAAGATATTAAAGGTATTCTTTAGGATTTGTAATAATAGATGTATATGGGATATTTATAATTTACCATTTTTAAAATTTAAAATACATGGATCACTATACCACTCAAGAAAATGTTCAACACGAATATCAAAACTGGAAGCTTTCTCAACTTATACTTAAAGAAATAGCTAATTTTTTAGGTTCAAAAGCTAAATTCCAACATGTTAAAGCAGGTCTTGAAAATACACTTATGAACACCTTGGGAGATCATCAAGTCCATGGAGTAGAGCTTTTTCAAAAAATTGATCAGCAGTATATATCTTCAGGGTTTAGCTATGCTGATATTTCGCTTGATGATTCTGAGTGCAGTTCTTGCTTAGAGATTATCACTACAGTAATCGATGAACATTTTAAGGACATCGAAATACCTTCTGAAGTTAGTTCTTCTCCTGACACTTTAAGTATAGATGATTTTGAACTTAAAAGAAATCAGTATATCGATAAAGCTTATCATTTTGTAAACTCTGAAACTGACGATGCTACGGCTACCAATGCAATCTTAAGATCTGCATTGCGATATGGATCTATTTATGCTGAAACGCGACATATAGGACCTCCTCAGAAAGTTTACGACTTATTTTATAAGTGGGGCGTCCGCAATGAAGGCTTTGCCTCCCCATTTAATGCTAGATTATTAGGTAAACCAAAAGCTCAATTTTATAGTCTTTTTGAAAATACCGATGAGATTTTTGGGAGCGGTGGAAGCTTTTTCAATTTAAATAGTCCTGAAAATCCTGGGCACTGGTGCTTAGACCCCCCCTTTACTTCAGAACTTATGATAAAAGTAGACTCTATTTTAGCCTCTTGGTTGAAAACCTATACGGATCTGAGTTTTTTACTTATTATTCCACAAAGCCATACTCCTTCGAACAAACCCGATGAAACAATAACTCTTAAAAAAGATCTTCATTATTATGAAGGTTTGGAAGGTGTTTTAAAGCCACTACCGGTCAACGTTTGTATACATAGGTATGGAAATATAGAAGGCTTCTCTTCAGATGCAATCCTGGAGGGATATTCCAAATAAAAAAAGCTGCCTTTTTTAAGAGGCAGCTTTTAAGTAGGGTTCATAAATTCATTTAAGAATTTGTCATGTCTTCAGGTCTTACCCATTTATCGAATTCTTCTTCAGTGGTATACCCTAGATTTACAGCCTCTTCCTTTAAAGTAGTTCCATTTTCGTGAGCTGTATTGGCAATTTCCGCAGCTTTATAATAGCCTATCTTTGGATTTAAGGCTGTCACCAACATCAAAGAATTTCTCAATAATTCATTGATGCGGTCTTGATTAGGCTCAATTCCAGCAGCGCAATTTTCTTCAAAAGACACACACGCATCTCCAATTAATTGGGCAGACTGTAATAGATTGGATGCCATTACTGGCTTAAAGACGTTAAGCTCAAACTGACCTTGCATTCCTCCTACTCCAATAGCCACATCATTTCCCATAACTTGAGCACAAACCATGGTGAGCGCTTCACACTGAGTCGGGTTTACTTTACCAGGCATAATTGATGAGCCTGGCTCATTAGCAGGAATTGTAATCTCTCCTATTCCACTTCTAGGTCCAGAAGACAACATTCTTATATCATTACCTATTTTATTTAAAGAAACCGCTAATTGTTTTAAAGCTCCATGAGTTTCTACTAAAGCATCATGAGCCGCTAAAGCTTCAAATTTATTTTCTGCAGTAACGAAAGGAAGCTTAGTAAATTCTGCAATGTAATGAGCTACTTTTTCTGCGTAGCCTTCTGGTGTATTAAGCCCAGTTCCTACTGCAGTTCCTCCTAAAGCTAATTCCTGTAGGTGAGGCAGGGTATTTTCTAAAGCCTTTAGACCGTGGTTTAATTGGGAGACATAGCCACTGAATTCTTGTCCTAAGGTTAAGGGAGTAGCATCCATAAAGTGAGTTCTTCCAATTTTCACAATGCCTTTAAAAGTCTCTGCCTTTTTCTGAAGCTGGTCTCTCAGTTGTTCAATACCAGGAATCGTGACTTCTACAATTTTTTTGTAGGCGGCAATATGCATTCCTGTGGGGAAGGTATCATTAGACGATTGAGATTTATTAACGTCATCGTTTGGGGATACAAATTTATCACCTTTGCCTAGTTCATGACCTTGTAGTTGATGAATCCTGTTGGAAATCACTTCATTCACATTCATATTACTTTGGGTACCAGACCCCGTTTGCCATATCACCAAAGGAAACTGGTCATCGTGTTGTCCCTCTAAAATTTCGTCGCAAACTTTAGCAATCCAATCTCGCTTTTCTACTTCAAGAACTCCGAGTTCTGCATTGGTATATGCAGCTGCTTTTTTCAAATAAGCAAAGCCGTAGATTATTTCGAGGGGCATAGAGGCAGGGGGACCTATCTTAAAATTATTCCTAGAACGTTCTGTTTGTGCAGCCCATAATTTGTCTGCAGGAACTTTTACCTCTCCTATGGTATCTTTCTCAATTCTATATGACATTGTATTGATTTTAATTTTTCAAATTTAAGAAATTATAGCTTTAGATACGTTTAATGCCAAATTAAACCTATCATGTCGCACTAAATCGTTTTAGCGATATGAATTCGGCACAGGCTTTTTTCGCCTACTTTTTATCAAAAACAATGACCGTAACTAAGGCTATGCTAATTATTTTTTATTTCAATCAATCAAAAAACCTGTGCGGAACTAAGTCGTAGTATAATTCAATTTATGTATACGATACAATAAATTTAATTTGGTGTAACTTTTTATTTCCACGCAATTATTTTTATCTTTTATAGGTTTGTAATTTTAAGTTTATTTATATTTGTAAAAATAAACTTTTTCTGATGTTCGAATTTGATCAATATTTAGGTTTTTTACTTTTCTTACTTATACTAACCATTGGCTTTTGGTTATTGATTTTTCTAACGGCTATCATTCCTTATTGGATTGGAGGCTCGCTAATCGAACGTTTGAAAGAAATTAAAGAAAGCAAAAAGAACAAAAACAAATAGATTACACTATTTATAAAGAAAAAGCAGAATCTTTCGATTCTGCTTTTTCTGTTTGGTGCCTAAAGCTACGATCCACCGAAGTCTCCGTCATCATTGTTACTTCTTCTGTTTTGTTCTCGCTTTTGTTGATTAAACCTATAAACTAGAGTAGCTGTTACTTGTCTTACCCTCCATTGGAAAGAACTATTTGATGTAAAATTTTCCGTAATAGTGAATTGATCTCTTTTTCTTGAATTAAATAAATCTCTAACGTTTAAAGAAATAGTTAGATTATCATCTTTTAAAAAATCTTTACTAAGGGCTAAATCAATAGAGGCTATAGGGTCTGTTTCAGTTTGGGCATTTACCCTAGGACCTCTATAAAAGGCATTGGTTTGCCATTGGATTTTACCTGGTAGAACAACGTTAGAACTAAATCTACCAAAATAACTTTCATTAGTAGCACCATATTCAATACCCTCAAAAGATCCCTCACTTTCGAATCTAAAGTAATTAAAACTCAAATTGGTTCTTAACCACTTGGTAGGATTATACAATACACCAACTTCAGCACCATAACGCTGTTCAGTAGCCAAGTTAATGGGTATGTTTTCAATAATGGGAATACCATCTTCTTCGGTTAACCTTCCTGTATCTCTCTCAACGCGTTCAAAAGCATCAGTTTCTCTTTGAAAATAAATTGAACTTGTGAGGGTAAGTTTCTCCCAACGTTTTAAATAACCTAAATCAAAGGCATTAGCAAAAGAAGGGTCTAAATCTGGATTACCTTGAAATACATTTATTCTACTTGACTGAGATGGAAATGGATTTAAAAACCAGCTTCTTGGCCTATTGATACGTCTATTGTATCCAAGAGTAACATTTTCATCTTCTCCTAATTCATAAACCAAATTGACGGTTGGGAAAAATCCTCCAAAATTTTTATCGAAATCAAAAATTCTATCAGAATTTCCAGAAACCAGCGGCGTTGTTGTTCCCTTCAGTTGAGTATGCTCGTACCTCAAGCCAAGAAGAAAAGAAAATTGCTCAAATTTATTTCCATACTGTGAATAAACGGCTGTAATATTTTGCTGAAAATCAAAATCACTTGAAACAAACTCATCTGTTTCAAGATTACCTGTTTCGAGATTTTGCCTTTGAACCAAAAATCCTTGAGTTTGATCTGAATAATCTCCTCTAAATCCAACTTCAAATTGAGCATCACCCATAGGCTTTACGTAATCTGCCTGTATGAGATAACTATCCCGTTTTTCAGTTTCTAAGTTATCTTGGAAAGCTACTAATGAATCACTGGGAAGGGTTTGATTTTCATTGATGATTCCATTTTTTGTCTCATTACTACTAGAGTATTGAAGGTCTGCTGTTAACTTATGATCACGATTTTCTTTATCAAATCGTTTTTCGTAATTCATCGAGTATTGAAAACTCTTATCATCTTCTAATTCGTCTTCAATTCTAGCCGTAGTACTATTTTCAATTCCATTTACAAATCGTCTGTTAGTATTGGTCGTCATATCTCTATCATCACCAAACCTAGTGAATAAACTAGCGGTAACTGAGGACATGTCATCGATGAAATACTCAACCCCAGCATTAACATTAAAATTTTGACCAGTTCTATCATACTCCCGGTCTTCTATAATCCTATCAAAATTAGAAATACCTGTATATTTAGTGTCAAAAAATGCGTTACCAGGTCTAGTCCTATCGGTATATCCAAGGCTTGTAAAAATATTGAAATTTTCAGTTCTTAAATTTAAGTCAACAAAAGCACCTGAATTTTTCGGATCCCCAAGTGTTCCTCGAATAGATCCGTTAAAACCAAGGGTTTTTTCTCTTTTTAGAATAATATTTATGATTCCAGCAGTACCTTCGGCATCATACCGTGCAGAGGGGCTTGTAATTACCTCAACAGATTCAATAGCTTCTGCAGGAAGTTGTTGAAAAACATCTTGATCTCCAAATCCAGCAACAGAAGAAGGTTTACCATTTATTAAAATTCTTACATTATTATTACCTCTTAAACTGATAGCTCCATCAATATCTACTGTTACAGAAGGGACATTTCCTAAAGCATCACTTACAGTTCCTCCTGCTGTAGTTAGATCTTTTCCTACGGTGTAAATCTTTTTATCAAGTCTCACTTCTACTTGAGTGGTTTCGGCGACGACGGTCACTTCATCAAGATTGTCTGGCCTAATCCCCAATTTTATTATTCCAAGGTTTGTATCCTTATCTATAGTAAAATTTGAAAAAACTTTAATTTCAAAAGAAATATATTCAATCTCAAGATTGTAAGTCCCTTTTTCTAGCTTTATAGAAAGCCTACCTTCTCTGTTGGTTACTCCTCCATTAACAATACTCCCATCTTCAATACTTTTAGCTGAAATTGAAGCGTATTCCAATGGAAAATCCATTGAAGCATCAATTACTTTTCCTGTCAATTCATACTCCTGTGCAAATCCAATAATAGGAAAAAATGCCAGTATGCTCATTATTTTTTTAAACACTAGTAGTTAATTTAAATTCAATACTATGACTAGTTTATTAAAAGGTGGTTTAATTGAAGCCCGTTAAAGTAGAGTTAACATTAGGCAATTAGTATACGAATGAAGTCTTATCACTGAATTCACTCATTTTTTTTGTGAGGTAACCTACTAGTTGTTATATTTCAACGAATTTAAGAACCTTAACATTGAAAGACATGTCAGAACAAGAAGATCCAAAAAACCAAAACGAAGAAAACCAAGGTGAATCTAAAGAACTTAGTTCTGAGGATGCCCATGTTTTCTTAGATAAAGAAGAAAAGTCTACTCCTAAGGAGAAAGAAACTTCGGAGAAAGAATCTAAAGTTGAAGAGCAAGACATAGAAGATGCCAATGCTAAAGATAGTAAGGAAGAGAAGTCTACTCCTAAGGGAAAAGAAACTTTGGAAAAAGAATCTAAAGTTGAAGTGCAGGACATAGAGGATGCCGACGTCTCTTTAGATAAAGAAGAAAAGTCTACTCCAAAGGAAGAAGAAACTTTGGAGAAAGAATCTAAAGTTGAAGAGCAAGACATAGAGGATGCCAATGCTGAAGATAGTGAGGATGCTGATATTTCAAGACGGCATGATATTGAAATGAAAGATTATCATGCGATGTCTCTTGATGAGTTGGTTTTAGAGATTGAAAATCTTGTTAAAAAAGAGAAAGTACAGTCCATAAAAGATCATGTAAGTAATATTAAAATTGAATTTGATAAAAAATTCAATGAAGTTATAGAAGAGAAAAAAGAAGAATTCCTAGCCGAAGGTGGAAATATTATAGATTTCCATTATTCTTCACCTGTAAAGAAAAACTTCAATACTATTTATTTCGATTATCGTGAAAAAAGAGATCATTACTATTCTCAATTAAAAAAGAATCTCAACACCAATCTTAAAACTAGACTTGGTATCATTGAGGAACTTAAAAGTATGATAGGCTCTGGGGAAAGTATGACTTCCAGTTTCAAACAATTTAAAGAATTACAAGAGCGATGGAAAAATGCAGGGTCAGTTCCAAGAAACGACTACAATACTGTATGGAATAATTACCACCACCACATAGAAAGATTTTATGATTTTTTACATCTAGACCGAGAGTTTAGAGATATGGATTTTAAGTATAATCTAGATCAAAAACTCAAAATTATAAATCGGGCCGAAGAACTATCACAAGAAGAAGATGTCAACAGATCTTTTCGGGAACTTCAATTGCTCCACAAAATGTGGAAAGAAGAATTAGGTCCAGTAGCACGAGAATACAGAGATGAAATTTGGGATAAATTTAGTGAAGCTACCAAACTAATCCATGAAAAACGTCAAACTCATTTTGAAGAGTTAGACCAAAAACGCGAGGAACACCTGTTGGTTAAAAAAGAAATTATCCAACAGATAGAAAAGCTGACTGAAAAAGAGATCATCCAACATAAGAATGCTCAGGACCGAATCAAAAATGTAGGTCAACTAAGAGATTTATTTTTTAAAGCTGGAAGCGTTCCAAAATCTAAGCAGGATGAAACTTGGGATGCTTTTAGAAAAGTGACCAGAGAATTCAATAAAAAGAAGAATGATTTCTATAAAGATCTTAAGAAAGACCAATACGATAATCTTGAAAAGAAGAAAAAACTTATAGAGATTGCAGAAAATCATAAGAATAGTGAGGACTTTAAAGTGACTACTCCACTTATGAAAAAAATTCAAAACGATTGGAAAGACATAGGTCATGTGCCTAGAAAAGACTCAGATAAGATTTGGAAACAGTTTAAAGCTGCTTGCAACGATTACTTCGACAAATTCCACACGCATAAAAACGATGAGAACAATGGAGAAATACAGGCTTTTAATGAAAAAAGAGACCTTATCACAAAACTTAAAGACGAAGTCTTAAGCGATGATGACGAGGTAAACATTAAGCTTGTAAAATCTTATATTTCTAAATGGAATGACATCGGAATGGTGCCCAATCAAAAACGCTATGTAGAGAATAAATTCAACAGGGCTTTAGATCAAATTTTCAAAAAAATAGATGTAAGTAAGACGGATGCTGAATTGATGAAGTATCAGAATAAACTCCAAAACCTTGAAAATACTGATGACTCCAACAGTATCTACAAAGAACAAACTTTTTTAAGGAAAAAGATTGATGAAACAAAATCTGAGCTCCAGCAACTAGAAAATAATCTTCAGTTTTTTTCCAATGCAGATCGAGAAAACCCTTTAGTAAAAGATGTTTATAACACTATGGACAAGCTGAAAGAAGATCTGGAGATGTGGAAGACTAAATTGCAAAAAATAAAAGCTTTGTAAGGCAAAATCCTTCGGATAAGCTAAAATTTATCTTGTCCGCTTTGTGAGAAACAAGCTGATTATTTTTAAAAAATGGGTCGAAAAGGCAGGTTCTATTACTAGTGTTCAACCTGTTAATCTGTCTTTTTGATTCCTAAGAAATATATAGATCACCCATCAAGACGTGCTAGCTATGAAGAGCATAATTATGGCATAAATCACCTAAGTATTTAGAATTTACAAGCTCAATTAAAGGGTTACTCAGGATCAATTTTCTATCACCAGTGTAAAGGTTTGAATTCTGGATACAAAACTGGGCTCATAGCGCTAGTTATTCTAGAAGATTTTTGGCTTTAAAACTGTAGCACTCTACGATTTTTTTTATCCTGATGAACGATACCTTTCCAAATCCTAGAATTATATAATTTGTTGCGAGGCAATGAAGCATTTCTATTATCAGAAAAAAAATTCAAAATTGACTGATTTACTTAAGCCAAATTATATTTATAATGTCGAATAAATAAATTGAATTATACTAGGACGTAGCTCAGCAAAGTTATTTTGATTAATCGAAATTAAAAATAATTAACATAGCCATCGTTACAATAATTATTTTTGATAAAAGCAGGCGAAAGAGAAATAAATTATTTCGACATCATAGGTTTAAATTGATATTAAACCTTCCGGAGATTATTTTACCAAAAAAGTCTTTTAAAAAGTAAATCTATTTCAGAAGAGTTTAGTTATTGATGGTTTTAGCTATAACTAAACTCATGTCTTTTTTTTACACTGTAGAAGCTTTAAAGAATATATCAAAACACTTTGAATTTAATCCTGTGTAAAGTATGTAACCCAAGTTTATCACCTTCAGCTAAAAAGTTAGATTTTAGTCAAGTTTAAAAGAAGGGAATAAATCATTCAATACAAAATTATAATGAATGTTTAGTTGCATGGCTTTATTATAATGCAATTTTGAATTTTTGTAATCTCCCAATTCAAAATAAACACCTGCATATCTGTATTCTAATTCCGCAAAATCTGTAAAGAAAACCTCGGCCTGTTTTAAAGTTTGTAAGGCATCTTTAAAATGCTTTAGTTCTATAAGAATATCCAAACGAGTAATCCACGTTTCTAGCTCATAATTACCGAGTTCAAGGCTTTTTTTAAAACCAAGAGCAGAGTCTTTAATATTATCTAATTCTAGATTTATAATAGCAAAGTGCTTCCAATACAGAACGTTTTCTTCATCGATATTAATAGCTTTATTGATGTAGTACAAAGCCTTCTTGTAATCTTTAATTTTGACGTGATAGTCGGAAAGCGCTAACCACACCTTATCCAACAAAGGATCTTCATGTAGCGCTTTTTTATAATGCTTTAAAGCTTTTTCAGGTTCATTCAACTTGAGAAAACACTTTCCAATTCTCAAATAGGCGAAAGCAGTGGGATCATCAATTTGAAGGGTGAGGACATAGCATTCTATAGCATCCTTATATCGCTTAAGACGCTCTAGCACCTTCCCTTTCTCTAAGTACGCCCCTATAAAATATTCATCTGAGATAATTGCATATTCAAAAGCCTCTAGGGCATTATCGAACAGGTTATTTTCGAAATATATCTTTCCGAGTTGATGCCAAGCGACTTCGCAGTAAGGTTGACGATCCAGAAAAGATTTTAAAAACTGAATTGCTTCTTCGTTTTGATTTAAAAAATCAAAACAATAAATAATATTATATAAGGCGGTAGAGTCGCTTTCATCGTTCTCTAGACATTTGATATAACTTTGCTTAGCATTTTCAAAATCTTCTAAAAACATATACTCCATTCCCATAATGCTATGGATTTCTAGGAGATCATCAGCAAAGTTTAAAGATTCTTTTAAAATTTTGATAGCATCTAGATGAAGATCTTGCTTAGAGTAGATGTTTGCAATAAGAATGTATATTTCTTCATTATTGGGCTCCAAAGACTTAAGGCTTTCCAACAAATCCATAGCTTTTTCGAACTTATCTTCAAAAGAAAACAATTCTGCCTTCATCAAAAGTAAATTAACCGACTTTGGGTGTTGATCTAAAGCAAGTTTTAAGGCCTTTTTAGCTAAAGCCAAACGACCGCTATCTATATAATGACCTATTATATTTTCAAACTCCGTCGCGTCAAAAAACAATATCTCATTGGTTTTCAACATCATTTCAAATTTCTCTATAGGAAAATCGAAGTCATCGTGATGAGAGGATCCTAATTGCATACAAAATGATTTAAGTTTTGGTTAAGGTAAAGGTCTTTTTTCAATTTAAAAGCAAATTTAATAAAATGTTATCCACAAGTTATTCTCCTTTTTTTAATTTAGTATATTCATTTAATAGATCAATAATAATGCCACAGCCCTTAATAATTTCTTCCTCTGATATGGTTAATGGCGGAGAAATTCTTACGGCTTTTGTTTCATACAGCAACCAAAATAAAATAAGGCCTCGGGTCTTAGCTTCTAGCACTAAATAATTAGCAATTTCATCACTTTTAAATAGCGGAGCTAGCATTAGTCCTATACCCCTTACTTCTTCTATAAGGTCATGCTGAAGCAACTCTCTAAATAGTTTTTCTTTACGATCTACATCCTGTATGATGGATGTAGAAAGAAGCACCTCTAACGTAGCTTTACAAGCTGAAGCAATCACAGGATTACCTCCAAAAGTAGTAATATGGGCTAGTTTCGGGCTGTCACTTAATAGGCTCATTAGAGCTTTAGAAGCTGTAAAAGCGCCTACTGGTAATCCAGAAGCCATAGCTTTTCCTAAAACGAGTATATCCGGGACCACATCAAAATGCTGAAAGCCAAAAAGCTTTCCTGTTCTCCCAAATCCAGGTTGGATTTCATCCAAAATCAACAAGGCTCCCACCTCTTCACAGCGTTGCTTTACTTTTTTTAGATAATCATTTTGAGGCAAAATAAACCCGGCTCCCCCTTGGATAGTTTCTAATATAACAGCTGCAGTTCGCTCTGTTATAATATTGAAACAAATTTCTGTATTAAATTGTAGGTGAGTGATATCACCAACTAACGGCCTGAACGGTGCTACACGCTCCTCATAATCCATCAAACTTAACGCCCCATAAGAATTACCGTGATAGCACTTTTTGGCAGCTATAATCTGACTTCTACCAGTAGCCCTTCGAGCCAACTTCATCGCTCCATCAATAGCTTCTGTACCGCTATTTACCAAGTAAGTTTGTGATAAAGGCTCAGGTAATTGCTGTGCTAAAAGCTTTGTAAATTCTACCGCTGGAGATTGTATGTATTCCCCATATACCATGACATGCATATATTGATCTAGCTGATTTTTTATAGCTTCAATCACTTTGGGATGTCTATGACCCAAACCGCAGGCAGAAACACCTGCCACAAAGTCTAGATATTGGGTTCCATCTTTTGCATAAATATAAGAGCCTTCTGCAGAGACTACCTCAACTCCTAAGGGATGGGGAGTCGTTTGTGCCTGGAAGTCTAAAAAATCACTTTTCATCATCTATTTTTACAGCTTTTATTTTTCTTAAGGGCAATTTTTTATCCTCCGGAACTTTACCTGTATTTGAGGGTTTTAAGTCCGCTTTTTCTAAATTTGAATTTGAGTTTAACTCTCTTATTCCTTCAAAAAAGTCACCGTAAATATCAGGATCTTCTAGACCCTTTATTTTAGTTAAAACCAAACTATCTCTCCCTTTAAACAAGTCCGCTTTACTCATCAGCCGCTCATCTCCTCTCCAACTAAAGTCTTTTAATTTTCTTGCATTTTCTGGAAACATAGAACTTGGATGCGTTTGGGAATCCACCTCATTGTAATAGTAGACATCTGAGATTTCTTGTTTTTCGAATAAAATTTTAATTTTAGCCGAGATCGATTTGTTAATGCCTAAAAGATCAGAGGTATCATCCCTCAAAAAGAATAAGGATTCTGTATTTCGAATGATATTAACTTCATAGATTTCGTTATTCTTAAATAATCCAAAAAGTTCCTTCCCCTTAATTTGATTATAGCCGTCTATGGAGTCTTTTTGGATCATAAACGCATTATAAAAAACCTTAAGAGAATCTAATTGTTCCGTCTCTGTATTACTGATTAAATGAATGGTATCTCCAGTAATTTGACTTTCACCTGACCACAGAATTGGATCTCGAATCAATTTAGTGAGTCCAGTGGCTTCGTTACTATGTATAGAATCTGCTTTCCCACTCAAATCCGATTTATACAATCTAGCATCATAAAAAGCACGAATATCTCTATTTCCAGTCTTTCCTGTAACCATAAGTGTATCACTTGCTATAAAGACTGAATCCTGCTCTTGTTTTATAGCGGCGAGTGGATTTTTTGTAATGAATAGCGAATCCTTCATCCTAAATACCTCCGCATAATGACCTTTTATAACCGATTGATTCACCGTGTCGGTGACTTTAATATTGTTGGTTGCAGAAGCGAATCCAGTAGGCCTATCAAAATAAATACTATCCCCTTCTAGCAATCTATTTTCGTAATCTATTTTTGAATTTTTGACAAAAAAACCATTATCCTTTCGCGTATCATAAAATCCTCTCTCGCAAAACACTGTACTCGTTTCGCTTGTTATCGTAGAAGGACCATACAAAAAAGCATGGCCTTTCTCAGAATAAAAATCTAAATAATCTGAGTCAATATCATACTCTGGATTTCTAACTTTAACATCTTTCCGAAACGAAAATTTTTCTTGATTCATAAAATATCTACCTATCACGCTTGTAATAGTAGATGCTGAATCCTTTACAGCTCCACCACTTCTGTAAAAAGCCTCTTGCTTAAGTCTGTTGAAAAACAAGGAATCTGTCGTGAGTCTATTACTAGGTGTAGTTAATACAACATCTTCACTAGCAAAGGCAAATTGGGTATATCCGTTATACTCGGCATACTTACTAGTCATATTAACCGTATCGCCCTGCTTCATTCTTACATTCCCAAAAGCTCTAAAAAAGTCGTCCGTTTGATAAAAAATAGCTCGATCGCACCAAACCTCAATACCGTCATGAAGAAAGTAAACCTGATTATTGACTTTCGATAAGATAAAAGCACCCGGATAGTTCACTTCATCCACACGAGTTCTATCGCTAGTGTAATCTATTTTTTTTCCGTGTTGAGAATACGAAATGTTTACAAAAAGCAAAAAAGATACTAAAACTATAAGGTATTTCAAATCGATTACTTTAGGCTGGCAAAATTACATTTTTATTAAAACAAAAGCAGCAATAAATTGCTACTTTAAGTATAACAAATAACTTCAAATTAAATCCCTTCAAAAACTATTAAAGAAGATAATCTGTACTCACAAAGTTGGACGTTTTACTTTCCAAAAGTTTACGAATAATATCATTATTATGAGGGTTGTCTTTTGATGCTAAAAAAGTTCTTATAGAAAATGACCTTAAGGCATCATGAACACTCAAAGTTCCGACTGCAGAATCCTTACGCCCAGTAAATGGTAAAACATCAGGTCCTCGTTGGCAAGAGCTATTTAAGTTGACTCTACATACCAAATTTACCAATACATCTATGAGCGGTGCAAGGGTATCGACATTTTTGCCAAATAAACTGACCTGCTGTCCATAATTAGATTTTGCTATTTCATCCAACAGTTCTTGTATATCATTAAAGGATTTTATAGGCACCACAGGGCCAAATTGCTCTTCTTGATAAACACGCATAGATTCGTTGACGGGGTATAATACCGCAGGATAAATATAATTATCGGTAACAGTTCCTCCTTTTTTATTGAGAATCTTAGCTCCTTTTTCTTTGGCATCCTCGATTAACTCCTTAATATAAGCGGGTTTGTTTGGCTCTGGAAGTGGTGTCAATTTTACGCCTTCTTCCCAAGGCTGACCAAACTTAAGCTCATCCACTCGTTTTGAAAATCGTTTATTAAACTCATCCTTAATATCATCATGGACATATATGATTTTAAGGGCTGTACAGCGCTGTCCATTATAAGATAATGATCCATTAAGACACTCTTCAATAGCTAAGTCTAAATCTGCATCTGGAAGAATAATAGCTGGATTTTTGGCTTCTAAACCGAGTATAAGCCTCAATCTATTTTTGTAAGGATGTTGATCCTGAAGAGCAATGGCAGAAGTTGAGTGTCCTATAAGTGCTAAAACATCAATCTTACCTGTTTTCATGATGGGAACTGCAACTTCTCTCCCTCTTCCATAAATTACATTTATAACTCCGGCAGGGAAACTTTTTTGAAAAGCCTCTAGCAAAGGAGATAATAAAAGAACTCCGAACTTGGCAGGTTTAAAAACAGCAGTATTTCCCATAATCAGAGCTGGGATAAGCAAAGCAAAAGTTTCATTCAATGGATAATTGTAAGGTCCTAAACATAGAACCAAACCGAGCGGTCCTCTTCTAATATGAGCGTTGATCCCATCTGTTTTCTCAAACTTGGCACTATCCCTGTCCAGCTGTTTGTAATTATCTATTGTGTCATAAATATACTGAACAGTCCTATCAAATTCTTTTTCTGAATCTGGTAGCGTTTTTCCTATTTCCCACATCAGTAGTTTTACAACTTCAGTTCGTTTGGTTTGCATATGCTCCACAAAGGATTTCATACATTCAATTCTATCTTTTACGCGCATGGTTGGCCACTGTCCTTTTCCTTTATCGTAGGCATTCACAGCCGAATTTAAAACTGCCAAGGCTGTTGGCTCATCCATATGAGGGACAGTACCAAGTAAGGTTGGCTTGTATTCTGAACTCGTAGAAATTGTTGAATATACCTCATCCATCTTTCCATCCCAGTTGACTAGTTTACCGTTATCTAAATATGTATTTTGATGAAGTAATGAATCAATTGTATCTAAATTTGTATTTAACATAATATTTTAAGGGTTTTATTGAAATATGTCACAATTTAATAAACTAACTTATCGATCTATTATAACTAAGTAAAATGATTTGTTAAGCTTTAGTAATGCATCCGTTTTGATAAAAATCAGCACACCTATCTCAAACCACTAAGTGTATAAAAAATAGAGCCGAAATTCCAGAGACAAAGATTAACTCTAATTGAAGAATTTTACGTTTCGCTTAGAACAGGCATTATTAGGCAAATCTTAAGTTTACAAAATTAAAAATACACTATATTTGCGACTATGAAGAATGTGTTTTCATATCTACTAGTCATGCTTTTTACCTTACAATCGTTTGGTTTAAATGCTGCTAATTTAGCCAACCTCAATAATTTGGCAGAGCATTACGAGCTTCATAAAACCGAACATCAAAATTCATTTTTAGAGTTTTTTGACTTACACTATGGTAATCAAAAAGAGGCGCACGAAAAAGAACACGATGAACATCAAAACCTTCCTTTTCAAAAATGCCAGCATTACTCCCACATTTTTTTCTTTGAATTACCTCAGGTCATAAGTCTAAGGCTAACAGCCCCTCTCGAAATAGTCCTGAATAATTTTAATTATACTTCACAATTTGATTTATTAATTGAAACTGATATTCTTCAGCCACCGAAACAGTATACTCTGATATAATTCAAGTTTATTGTTTCATTTTCAATTTAAAATTTCATGTTATCAAAAATTATTGAATTTAGCTTAAAGTCTAAATTCTTTATCCTATTAATGGTGAGTTGTATTGTTGGTTTTGGGGTTTATTCCTTAACCCAAATACCAATTGGTGCCGTTCCCGATATCACCAACAATCAAGTACAAGTGATCACAACATCACGGAACCTCTCTACTACTGATGTTGAACAGTTTATCACCTATCCCGTCGAATTGGAGATGGTGAATCTACCAGGTGTTAAAGAAATACGATCGGTCTCTAAGTTTGGCCTTTCAGTGGTTACCATAGTCTTTGAAGATGATTTAGGCACGTATTTACCACGTCAACTCATTGCCGAAAAACTAAAATCTGCAGCTGAAAAGATACCATCAGGGTTTGGCACTCCAGAAATGGGACCTATTACAACTGGTTTAGGCGAAATATATCAATATACTTTAGAAACCAAACCAGGCTACGAGGACCAGTATGATGCTACCGAATTGCGTACCATTCAAGATTGGATTGTTCGCCGACAATTATCTGGAATTCCTGGTGTCGTTGAAATTAATACCTGGGGAGGCTACTTAAAGGAATACGAGGTTAGTATTAATTCCAAACGCTTACAAGCTAATAACATCACTATTGCTGAAGTTTTTCAAGCTCTTGAAAACAATAATTCTGTAGCTGGTGGCAGTTATATCGAAAAAAATGAAGAAGCCTATTTTATAAGAGGTGAAGGACTTATTAAAAGTTTAGAAGATATTAAAAACATAAGTGTTACCACTCGCAACAATCAACCTGTTTATATCAAGGATATTGCAGAGGTTGGTTTTGGTTATGCCAGACGCTTTGGCGCTGTTACTGGTAATGGCGAAGGTGAAAAAGTTCTAGGGCAAGTGATGATGCTGAAAGATGCCGACTCAAAACGTGTCATTGATGCAGTAAAAATACGCATAGCAGAAATTGAAACTACTTTACCTGAAGGGGTGTATATTAATGGCTTTTTAGACCGCTCAGAATTAATACAACGCACAACCTATACTATTGCTGAGAATTTGTTGTTAGGGTTTTTGGTGGTTGCCTTTATTGTGGTTTTACTCATTGGAGATTGGCGTGCTGGTCTAGTGATCTCCTCTATTATACCGCTTAGTTTTTTAATAGCAATCAGCCTGATGTATATCTTTGGCGTTGACGCTAATTTAATGAGTCTAGGTGCCTTAGACTTTGGAATCATCATTGACGGTGCAGTGATCATAGTTGAGTTTGTCGCTTTTAAATTATGGCAACGCTCCAATGAGTTTTCCAACAAAACATCGACTGAAATCAATATATTAAAAGACAAAATCACTTCTAAGGGGGCATCCAAAATGCTAAATTCAGCCATTTTTGGTCAGTTAATCATCTTGATTGTCTTTATACCTATATTGTCATTAAGTGGCATAGAGGGTAAGATGTTTAGGCCTATGGCCCTCACCTTCAGCTTTGCACTCATTGGTGCAATGATTCTATGTTTTACCTGGGTCCCAGTAGCCTGTAGTTTGATTTTGAAACCACAATCTAAGTCAAGTTTTACTATATCTACTAAACTCCTCAATGGCGTTAAGCGATTGTATTTGCCTTCCATTAAATGGGCTTTAAATCATACTAAACCCGTACTGATTTCAGCGGTAGTTTTACTTGCACTTGGTGTGTTTACATTTACTAGAATGGGTGCTGAATTTGTACCCACACTTGATGAAGGTGACTTTGTAATTCAACCCATTTTAAAAACAGGCAAATCCTTAAAAAGCACAGTTGAACGCACTACTGCTATAGAAAAAATACTCCTTGAGCAATTTCCTGAAGTAACGCAAGTGGTCTCCCGTATTGGTGCTGCTGAAGTACCAACCGATCCAATGTCGATGCAGGATTCTGATATAATTGTTCGCCTGAAACCCAAATCGGAGTGGACGTCGGCAGATACCAAAGAAGGCTTAGCCGAAAAAATTGATGAGGCGCTATCGGTTTTTCCTGGAATGGATCTTGAATTTACGCAACCTATTGAAATGCGTTTTAATGAATTAATTACTGGAGTACGCTCAGATATAGCTATAAAAGTGTTTGGAGAGGATTTAGATGTTTTAGCTCGGAAAGGGAATGAAATCAAGTCTCTTATTGAAAATGTAGAGGGTGCTGCTGACATCTCCGTAGAAAAAATTGTGGGCTTACCACAAATGCTGGTCAATTATAAACGGGATAAGATAGGTCGTTACGGACTGGATATAAAAAGTATTAATGAGGTTATAACAGCAGGATTTGCTGGTAGAACAACTGGTGTTGTTTTTGAAGGCGAAAAGCGATTTGATTTAGTGGTGAGACTTCAGGACACTGAACGCCAAGATATCGATGATCTAAGGAATTTGATGATTGATACTCCAGGTTATGGTAAAATTCCATTGAATGAAGTCGCCGATATTACTTTTGATAGAGGTCCTGCCAAAATCTCCAGAGATGAATCCAAACGCCGTATTGTGGTAGGCGTAAATGTTCGTAACCGGGATTTAGAATCTGTCGTTACAGATATACAAAAAATTATTGATGAAAATCTAGACTTACCCGTTGGGTATACCATGACTTATGGAGGCCAATTTGAGAATTTAGAAAGTGCCAAAGCACGTTTAAAAATTGCAGTACCCATCGCCTTAGTCTTGATTTATATCATGCTATTTTTTGCCCTAAGAACTCATAAGGACGCGTTGCTTATTTTCACCGCTATTCCATTTTCTGCTGTTGGTGGTGTGTTCTTATTATGGTTAAGAGATATGCCGTTTAGTATTTCGGCAGGGGTCGGTTTTATTGCCTTATTTGGTATAGCCGTATTGAACGGAATCATTTTAGTAGAATATTTTAAAGATATCTTAAAAACCCACGATAAATTGAGTTTACAACATATAATAGATGCTACACAAGATCGCCTAAGGGCAGTTTTGTTAACGGCTAGTTCTACAGCTTTAGGCTTTTTACCTATGGCTATTTCAACTGGTGCAGGTGCAGAAGTTCAACGTCCGTTAGCTACAGTAGTGATAGGAGGCTTGATAACGTCTACCCTACTCACTTTAATAATACTTCCAGTGCTTTATGCCCTAAAAAATAATGTAACCAAATTAAGGCTAAATCCTAAGCCGAGTCTTTTTATTCTGATGATGGGTTGCGCTGGTTTTACAGCAAATGCTCAAGACGATGAATTTGAAAGTCTGAAAACACAGATGCTCGATAACAATAAACAGTTAAAAGCAGCTCAACTTAGAGCGGAAAGCACTGAAGCTGCCGAAGGACAGGCTTTTACTTTTAATAATGCCCAGATTTATCAAAATTATGATGAATCTGAGGCAGATCCTATTGCGAATCAACCTTTGTATCAATGGGGTATTATTCAGCAATTTGACTTCCCAACAGTCTATGGGAGCCGATTGAAGTTGAATAAAGTTAAAACGAAGCTGGCAAGGACGCAATATAGTATTGTAGAAATCAGAAAGATTAAAACCCTTCAAGTTAATTATCAAAATTATCTTGAAGCTGTGGCAAAACTGGAAATATATGATAGTATTTATAAGATCTATACCGACTTCTCGCGCATGGCTAAACGAAAGTTTGAAGAAGGAGAATCAAATTATTTAGAAAAGATCACCGCGCAATCCAAAGCCAATCAAATCACTATTGAACAAGAACAGCTAAAGCAAGAGTTGACCCATAGCATACTCGCTATAAAAGGCTTGCTGCAGAGCCAAGAAAGTTTGGTCTTGAGGGAGAAAACGCTCTACAAGCTTCAACTGAATATGGAGAACACCAGTTCTGAAAATCTGAGTTTGTCAGCATTAGAATTAGATCAAAAATTAGCAAAACGCAACTCAGCTTTAGCTAAAAATGAGTTACTGCCTGGGATTTCCGCCAGTTATTTTATCAGAAGTAATTCGGCTATCGATAAAAATTTTAACGGGTATCAAATTGGCTTAAATATCCCCTTATTATTTTTCGGGGATCGGTCTAAGATTAAATCTGCAGAAATCACTACCCTTGCAAAACAGGCGGCTCTTGAAGATGCTCAAATCGACTTAACCCAGCAAAAAGACCAATTGATCAATCAGCTTTCAGTGCAGCAAGACGCCTTGAATAACTATGAAGAAAATCAACTAAAAATTGCCGATGAACTATTAAAAACGGCTAAGCTGAGTTATAAAGCTGGTGAAATCGATTTTTTTAGATATGTGCAAAGTCTAGAATATGCCCAGCGCATTCAACTAGATTATTTGACAAAACTGCGTGATTATAATCAGACTATTATAGCCTTAAATTATTTTTTACTAAACTAAACTTATGAAACGATATATATATACAAGCCTATTCCTATTCAACTTGCTATTTTTATCCTGTAATGATAGCACGTCTACTTCAGATGAAGAAGAGCACAGTGAAAACGAGGATTTAATAGAGGTGACAAGCGAGCAATTTAAAACAGTGCTATTAAAATTAGGGAATTTAAAACAAAATAGATTTTCAGAGCAATTTCAAGTGACTGGAATGATAGATGTTCCCCCCGAGAATCGAGCTACTGTGAGTTCTTATTTTGATGGATATATTTCTGAAACTCGACTTTTAATTGGTGACGAAGTTCAAAAAGGTGATTTATTAGTGACCTTAAAAAATCCTGATTTTATTAAGTTTCAACAGAATTATGCAGAAGCGATAAGCAACATGGAATTTGTAGAATCAGAGTTTGAGCGTAAAGAGAACTTATACAACGACAAAATCATCGCTCAAAAAGTCTTTCAATCTACAAAAAACGACTTTCTGCAAGCTAAAGCGCAACTTCAAGCAACAGTTGAGCAAATTAAATTAATGAACCTAAATCCTAAGCAAATCGCTGAGGGGAATTTCACATCAGAAATTAATATTTACGCTCCTATTAGTGGTAAAATTTCAAAATTGAATGTCGCCCAAGGTAAGTTTTTATCTAAATCTGAAATGATCATGGAGATTCTTGATGTCGATCATATTCATCTTGAACTGGATGTCTTTGAAAAAGACATCTTAAAGATCCATAAAGGGGATACCTTAAGCTTTAAAATTCCTGAAATTTCCGATCAAATTTTCAATGCTTATGTGAAGTTAATTGGCGCTGAAGTGAATGAAAACAGGAGCGTTCGCATTCATGCACATCCCAAAAATGAGAACGTCAACTTTTCGGTTGGCATGTTTGTAAATGCCTATTTCAAATCTGATTCTAAAGACTATTTAGCTTTGCCTGAGACGGCTTTTACTGAGGTTGATGGGGAAACCTTCGTCTTACAACTCAATTCTAAAACCGATAATTTATACACCTTCAATAAAATTGAAGTGGATACGCATTCGCCTCAAAATGGGCTCAAACCTATTTTAAACTCAGAACAAGTCGATACAGAAGCTCAGTTTTTAATCCGAGGCGTATTTGATATTATTACAACAGGTGGCGGTGGTCACAGTCATTAATTATGAACAAGGGAAATTACACCATTTTAATAGCAGAAGACCAAGTTGATATTGCTAAACTCTTGAAAAAAGGCTTAACCGAAGAAGGTTACCAGTGTTTGGTGGTTAAAAACGGTGAAGAGGTTTTAAAACTTGTAAAACACAATTCCATCAGTTTAATTTTACTAGATTGGATGATGCCAAAACTAAAAGGCATTGACGTTTGCAAACAATTGAGAAGTGAACACATTTCAACACCAATTATTTTTTTAACCGCTAAAGATACCATAGAAGATACTATTGAAGGCTTAAAAAGCGGTGCTAACGATTACATTAAAAAACCTTTTAATTTTGAAGAGCTTCTCGCAAGAATTGAAACTCATTTGCGTTTATATTATAAGATAGATGAGGTATTGCATCTCGGTGACTTATCCTTGAACATGAGTAAACATCAGGTTTTAAAGTCGAAAAAACCCATCAATTTAACCGATAAAGAATTTAATTTTTTGGCTCATTTAGTTCGCCACAAAGGACAAGTATGCACCAGGCAATCTATTATTGAAGACGTGTGGGATATTCACTTCGACTATGATTCTGGGGTCTTAGATGTCTATATGAATGCCATACGGAAAAAAATGAAGCTTGATAGAAATGAACTTATCAAAACCGTTCGCGGGGTTGGTTTTATAGCTGATGAGTAATGAAATTATCGATTAAAAGTAGGATTGCTTTATATTCAGTTTTAGGTATTGCAAGCATATCTATTGTTGTATTTATTGCTATTTATTTTACCGTTAAAAATACTGTCTTTAGTGAAATCGATGTGGCATTAAAATTTGAAGCCAAGAAGCACATCAATGAAGTAATGTTTAGCAAAGACAGCGTTTATTTCGCCTATAAAGATGAGTGGCTAGAGCGTGAGCATATAGAAATTGAAGTCTATCCCTTATTTGTTGAGTTATACAACGCCAAAGGTCAAGGTTTAGACAAATCGCCAAATCTTCGTGAAAGCAGCCTAGAAATCGATCTTCAACAAGAGAATACCTTTATCGGCAATCAAAATTTGGATGGTGAGAACATCAGGCAAATTCAATTTCCGCTTATAGAGAACAACACCATTCAAGGCTTTATTGCCATCGCCATTCCTTTGGGCGACGCAGAGTTAGTCATAAAAACACTTTTAGATACCTTATTGTTTATCTATCCTATTTTACTGGTCATTACATTTTTCATGTCTAGACTCATATCGCAGATCACCATTAAGCCTGTGACTTTTATAGCCAAAACCGTAAATGAAATTAGCTCGAACAACCTCAACAAGCGCATTCCTGAAACTAGTAATGGTGATGAATTAGAAACTCTGTCTAATGCTATTAACAACTTTTTAAACCGAATAGATGCTGCCGTAAAACGCGAAAAGCAATTCACGGCAGATGCTTCTCACCAACTCAGAACACCGTTAGCAATTCTCAAGGGAAATCTGGAAGTTTTAATTAGAAAAAAACGTGAGCCAGAACAGTATGTCGAAGAAATTAAAAACAATATTAATAAAATTGACGACATGTCTGATGCCGTTGAAAAATTACTCATTCTTGCTAGATTAAACAGCCATACCCTTAAGAATCTAGAAACCGAGGAGCTGTGTCTGTACGACGAAATAGAGGCCATTTTAATAAACTACAAAAAGGATATTTTACAAAAAGGCATCAGTATTACACTAGATAAATCTGAAGATTGCCAGATACAAACCCATAAAACTTATTTAAGGTTAGTCCTTGATAATTTGATTTCTAATGCGGTAAAGTATGGCGAAGACCAAACTAGGATTACTATTTCACTAGAACCGACACCCCATCACTTGAAGCTTTCTATTTGTAATAAAGGCAAAAAGATTCCAGCCGATGAAATCAACGACATTTTCAATCCCTTTTTCAGAAACAGGTATCACGAAAATACTGAGAAAGGTTATGGCTTAGGTCTTGCCATCGTTGCTAAAGCCATAGATTTATTAAAGATTAAAATCCATGTAAGTTCTGATGAATGCACTTGTTTTAGTCTTAAAATTCCAAGAACACCTTGAAACTTAAGATTCGCTTAAGATCTGTTCATTCCTAGAGTAAATGCTTTTTCTTGACGTTATTTTGTAAGTAAAAATAAAACTTATGAAGTTAACTGCGTTAATCATGTTTCTATGCCTAGGTCTCACAAGTTTTGCACAAGACTGGACCTACGATATAGAAGAAGCTAAAACACAAGCCAAAAAAAATAACAAAGACATCTTGCTTCTATTTTCAGGTTCAGACTGGTGTGCCCCTTGTATTAAACTTGACCGCCAAATCTGGCAAAGTGAACAATTTAAAGCTCATGCCAGTGAAAAATTGATATTGGTACGCGCAGACTTTCCTAGGCGTAAAAGCAATAAGCCGTCCAAGGCTATACAAGATAAAAACAATGCTCTTGCAGCAGAATATAATACTAGTGGATACTTCCCCTTTGTATTATTGCTAAACAGCGAAGGTGAAGTCCTTAATAAATTAGGTTATAAAAACATATCACCAAATGATTACATAACTGCCATATATGCGAAGTAAACTAATGATTTTGCTTGTTTTAATAAATTTTGCCGCTCAGGCTCAGGATATTTTTAAGAGAGAGTTGGGCTTAATGGGAAGCAACTTTGATATTACCGTTATAGCTGATTCAAAAAAAGAAGCAGAAAATTACATAGACTTAGCTGTTGTAGAGATGCAACGCATCGAAGAATTGATATCCTCTTGGAAATCTACCTCTCAAACGTCTGCTATAAACCGTAATGCTGGTCTTAAGCCGGTTCAAGTCGATAATGAATTGTTTCAGCTTATCAAACGGTCCATTGCTATTTCAAAAATAACCGACGGTGCTTTCGATATAAGTTTTGCGGCCATAGATAAAATATGGGTATTCAATGGCGAAGAAACACAAGTACCAGATAAAGCTTTGATCTCTTCCTCCGTAAATGCTATTGGATACAAGAATATTAAACTAGATGAAAAAAATTCAACTGTTTTCTTAACTCAAAAAGGAATGAAAATCGGCTTCGGCGCCATTGGTAAGGGCTATGCAGCAGATAAAGCTAAAAGCCTACTGATGGAAAAAGGAGTGTCTGGAGGAATTATAAATGCCTCTGGAGATATGAATGCCTGGGGGCTTCAACCTAAGGGTGAACTCTGGAAAGTTGCAATTACCAACCCTATGGATAACTCTAAGAACTATGGATTATTCGACCTAAAAAATAATGCCGTTGTCACTTCTGGCAATTACGAAAAATTTCTGCTCATCGATGGGGAGCGCTATGCCCATATTATTGATCCTCGAACAGGGATGCCCACCAAAGGTATATTGAGTGTTACTGTTTTTGCTCCTAAAGCAGAATTAGCTGACGCTCTAGCAACCTCCATTTTCGTAATGGGTAGCGAAGTAGGATTAAATATGATTAATCAACTTCCCGATGTGGAAGCCATTATTGTAAAAAATGACGGAAGCCTAGCCACGTCAACACATATAAATATTACAACACCATGATTAAAACACTCACAAAATTGACGCTCATAAGTTTCTTCTTTATGTCTTGTGTAGCCGTAAAAGAATACGAAAAAATCAATATCAACGATCCTGATATGCGATTATCAGAGCGAGATTTAGATAAGTATAAATCAACCTTTCAATCCTACCGCGAAGCAGCAGCTGGAGCAAATGGAGGTAAAACAGGCGGCGGTTGCGGCTGTAATTAAAATAAATATGAAGAAATACATAACTTTTTATAGCATCGTCTTACTACTTGTTTCAGGACATATAATGGCACAAGAAGAAGAACCCACTGAGTATAAAAAACGAGTACTAGAGTCGGTAGAAGTCAACTTATTGTCCAGTTATTATACTCAGGATGGCGAAAATGCTGCTGTTACAGGAGGTCGAGGCACAGAAGAATTAACTGATATTGCCCCATCCATCAACATATCTATTCCTTTAAACGATGATGATGTTTTGACTGTAGATGCAACCGTTTCTGCATATACTTCAGCCTCTTCTAGCAATATTGATCCTTTTGATGGTCCACAACCTGCAGACCCATTTGTGGCCTCATCGGGAGCGTCAGAACAAGATACTTGGTTTGGTCTAACCGCCAATTATGCACATTCATCAGACGACCGAAATACCATCATAAGTGGAAATGTTTCTTTTGCCAATGAATACGACTACAGCTCGATTGGTTTTGGAGGGAGTATCACCAAACTATTCAACGAAAAAAACACTGAATTACAACTTAATGTCAACGCTTATTTTGATTCATGGAGACCGCAATATCCTATTGAATTTAGAGAAGGTTTCAATTTATCTGATTATTCCTTTAGTGGAAATCCAAATTTCTCAAGTAATTATACACAATTTCAAGATGAGAGTAGGAACTCTTATAGTATTGGAGTAAGTCTTTCACAAATTCTTTCAAAATCTATTCAAACGTCTTTTATAGGAGATGTAGTTCTTCAAAACGGCTTGCTATCTACACCGCATCAACGTGTCTATTTTGGAGATTTTGAAGATACAATGGTCGAGAACTTTACTTTAGGAAACGATATTGAGCGTTTACCAGATACACGTACAAAAATAGCCTTGGGTAACCGTACTAATTTTTACTTGAATCAAAATTTCATTTTAAGAACGTATTATCGTTTTTACACAGATGATTGGGGAATAGATTCACATACCTTTAAAGCAGAACTACCTATAAAACTAGGATTGAATTATACACTTTATCCTATGTACCGTTACTATACACAAACCGCAGCAAACGATTTTGGAGAATACAATACTATAGTTTCAACACAAGAATTTTATACTTCAGATTATGACTTGGCAGAATATGATGCCCATCAATATGGCATAGGCTTTAAGTACTATGATCCTTTAAATAAATTAAACATTGGTGGCTTTGGTTTGAAAAGCATAAATCTAGAATACAATTATTACGAGCGGACTACTCAGAATTTTAATGCAAACATTACGTCGCTCAGTTTTAATTTCGTAGCAAACTAGCATTCTTAAATGATCAAATTTGATTGATTTTTAAATTGTTTTAAATGAAAGTTTTAATTACCGGTATTGCAGGTTTTATCGGCTCGCATATGGCCGAATACCTTAATAAAAAAGGGTATGAAGTTGAAGGTGTGGATAACTTCAACCCTTACTATTCTGTTAAGCTGAAAAAGATAAATGCAGATAATCTTATTAAAAAAGGGATTTCCGTTATCGAAGGCGATTTACGAAACGACACCTTTTATGACAGACTAGAAAAAGATTATCGATTCATTATTCATTTTGCTGCTCAACCTGGGATTTCGGCAACGAGCAGTTTTGATAGTTATCTAACTAATAACGTGGTTGCGACCCAGAAGCTCATTGAGTTTACGAAAAAACAAAAGTCTTTCATTCAATTCATAAATATTTCAACCTCATCCGTTTATGGAGATTATGCCACTAAAAGTGAAAAGGCAGTTCCTCAACCAACTTCATACTATGGTGTTACCAAACTCGCGGCAGAACAGCTCGTTCTTGCTGAAGCCAGAAAAAAAGAATTCAGAGCCTGTTCATTGCGCTTGTATTCAGTATATGGACCAAGAGAACGACCCGACAAGCTATACACCAAGCTTATTAAAGCTAGTTTAAACAATACTCAATTTCCTTTGTTTGAGGGGAGTAAGCAACATAAGCGAAGTTTTACTTATGTTGAAGACATTGTTAATGGCATCTATTTATGTTTGAAAAAACAAAAATTAACCAATTTGGAAATTATAAACATAGGCCATCACAAACAGGAAACTACAGAGCAAGGGATCTTATACGTAGAAAAATTATTAAAAAAACATATTTCAATTGAATTAAAGCCAGCACGGGAATCTGACCAAAAAGAAACTGTTGCGAATATTACTAAAGCACGAAATTTATTCGGCTATAACCCTAAAACCGATTTAGAAAAAGGTATTCAACACCAGATCGATTGGTTTAAAACGACCATTGAAGACCATGGAGAATTTTAAATTAACCATTATTGTCCCCGTTTATAATGAAGCTGAAAATTTGCATAGACTTGCTGATGTATTTAGGGCCTATTTTAAGCAGTCAAATCATAAAATGAAACTGCTGTTTGTAAATGATGGTTCTAAAGATGAAAGCTTGAACATCATAAAACAATTATGTGAAGAAAACGATTGTTTTCAATACCTCAACTTCAATAAAAATTATGGATTAAGTACTGCTATAAAAGCAGGATTCGATCACGTAACCACAGAGTTAACCGGATATATCGATGCGGATTTACAAACTCACCCAGAAGACTTCGACCTTCTTTTAGAACATGCCCAAGAGTATGATTTGGTAACTGGAAATAGATCTAAAAACAGAAAAGATAGTATGGTCAAAAATTTGAGTTCAACTATAGCAAATGGAATAAGGCGCCTATTTACTCAAGATGGTATGGACGATACTGGTTGTCCTTTAAAAATCATAAAAACAAGTTATGCTCAAAACATTCCAATGTTCAGAGGTTTACATCGGTTTTTACCTGCTATGATTTTACTTCAAAATGGAACGGTAAAACAAGTAGATGTGAGACATTTTCCCAGAATAGCTGGAACAGCAAATTTTGGTTTAATCAATCGACTTGTAGGGCCTTTAACGGATTGTTTTGCATATCTGTGGATGAAGAAAAAATATATCAATTACAAAATAGAGTCTAAATCATGCTAAGTTCATCCATCGTGATTTATGCCATTGGTTTTGCAGCGCAGTTACTTTTTTCCAGTAGAACCTTTTATCAATGGGTGAGTTCAGAAAAGCAAAAGAAAGTGATTGCCCCACGTTATTTTTGGCAGATAAGTTTAATGGCTTCTTTTCTCTTGTTTGTCTACGGCTATCTAAGAAATGATTTTTCTATTATGTTAGGTCAAAGTCTAACTTATTTTATATATATCCGAAACATTCAACTCCAAAATCAGTGGCATAAATTCCCAGTAGTGTCTAGGGTTTTCTTGCTGCTTTTTCCTTTAGCCGTTGTAATTTACTATTATAACAATAACACCTTTGATATTAATAATCTATTGGTAGACAATGGCTTTTCAAACCAACTCTTATGGCTTGGGATTGTAAGTCAACTTATTTTCACCTTTCGTTTTATTTATCAATGGTTGTATTCTGAACGTTTAAAATTATCGAAGTTACCCAGCGGGTTTTGGATTTTAAGCTTACTGGGATCTTTACTTATTTTGGTTTACGGAATTTTAAGAAGCGACCCTGTTTTGATAGTAGGTCATAGCTTTGGAATTATCATTTACACTAGAAACCTTTATCTTTTAAAACGGGAACATGCTTAAACTTATTTATAAATATCCTGTCATCACTCTCATCATAGTATGTGTGATTTTATTTTTCTTCAACTTGAGCGTACTTCCAGTCAGTATTATGGAAGCGAGAAACTTTAATGTTGCCAGAGAAATGCTTACTGAAAATAATTGGTTATTGACAACCATGAATGCTATACCTCGTTATGAAAAGCCGCCCTTTCCTGCATGGTTTACTACCATGTTTAGCCAATTTGACATTAAATCGGTTTTTCTATATCGGTTGCCCTCGAGTATCGTAGCAACTTTAGGAGTTCTCTTTAGCTACTACCTCTTTAAAAGTTTAGCAAAAACCAAAAAAATAGCCCTTATTGCCTCATTGGTTCTTTCCACCTCCTTCTACTATATCGCTATTCGGTTTGAAGCACCTTCCGATACCTACACTCATGCATTTATGATTGCAGGCTTACTCTTTATGACTAAAGCCATTCAATCTTCAACCAAAAGCCTACTTTATAGTTTTCTTGCGATTTTAGGCATAGGCATTTCAGTATTATCCAAAGGCCCCGTTAGTTTATATGCGCTCTTTCTCCCTTTTATAATTGCTTACTTTATCGCATATTCCTCTTCAAAAAAAGCGATCATAATTAGCATTTCGACTTTACTCTTAGGTATTGCCTTGGGAGCTACATGGTATTTGTATGTAAGATTAGCAGATCCTAAAGTTTTTACAGAAATTGCAGCTCAAGAAACCTCCAACTGGTCGAGTTATAATGTTAGACCCTTTTATTATTATTGGAGTTTTTTCATTCAATCGGGAATATGGACTGTTCCCGCACTTATTAGTTTAGCTTATCCTTATTTTAAATCTAAAGTGGATAACAAAAAACTGTATAAGTTCAGTTGGCTATGGACTGTTCTAGCAGTAGTTTTATTATCGATTATTCCAGAAAAGAAATCCCGATATTTAGTTCCCGTATTAATTCCTTTAGCCTTGAATCTAGCTCAAGTTTTACTTTATCAGTTTAGAACTAAAAAAATGGATATCGTGAGCAGAATTGCTATGAAATTCCACTATGTTTTAATTTTCTGTATTGGAATTTCGGTGGTTGCCATTCCCTTGATTATAGAAGTAAGAACCACTTCATTTTGGATTTGGTATTATACTTTAGTCGCCTTGATGTTTGCTATTTCAGCAGTCATCTTTTTTAACTACAGCCCACTAAAAAGCAAGGTGCTGTTTGTATCCAATATTCTTTTAATAATGGTGGTCACAAGTGTGGGGATTTACGGCATTCAATTTTTCAAACAAAATGATAAGTACAACACCTTAACGTCAGCAGAGCTTCAACAAAGTCATCTTTATTACTACAAATCGATTCAGCCTGAGGTGATTTGGGACTCTAATAGAGTTTCACAACCACTTGATTTTTCTAAGAGCTTCCCGTCACAACATAACGTTCAGGTGATTGTGGAAAATGGGTATATGGAAGAATTCAAAAAACAAATTCCCTCGGAATATGAGATTAAATCGGTAAAAACTTACGACAGGAATTACTTTAAGAGCGCTGAAGACTATAAGCATCGTGGTCGCAAAGTAACTTACCTGTACACCTTAAAACGAAAGAATTAACGTAAAATGGTCTCAGTTCGGTCTGGTCCCACAGAAACAATACTTATTTTAACCCCAACACTCTCTTCGATATAGGCCACATAATCTTTCAAGGTTTGTGGTAATTTTTCGAAATTATCTCCAGATGAAATATCCGCTTGCCATCCTTTAAATGACTTATAGATAGGTGTCACGTTTTCTGGCTCTATATTGAAAGGCAAGTGTGAAATTTCTTTTCCTTTGTAATTATAAGCGGTACAGACTTTTAAGGTTTTAAAACCACTTAAAACATCGGCCTTCATCATAATAAGTTCAGTCACACCATTGACCTGAACAGCATATTTCAAGGCTACAAGATCTAACCACCCACAACGTCTTGGCCTACCTGTTGTAGCTCCAAATTCGTTTCCAACTTTGGCCATTCTAGCACCATCAGCATCAAATAGTTCGGTAGGGAAAGGACCACTTCCTACTCGAGTAGTATAAGCTTTAAAAATTCCATATACATCCTTAATTTTATTAGGCGCAATACCCAAACCTGTACATGCTCCAGCAGCAGTTGTGTTGGATGAAGTGACGAATGGATAAGTTCCAAAATCAATATCTAGTAAAGACCCCTGAGCACCTTCAGCCAAGATAGTTTGATTATTGGTTTGTGCATTGTGTAAATAGTCTTCAGAATCTATGAAGGTAAGTGATTTGATAGCCTCAACGGCTTCAAAAAATTCATGCTCTAGCTCCTTTAAATTATATTGTACATCTACGTTGTAAAATTCAATGAGATCTTGATGCTTATTGGCTAACTGTCTGTACTTGTCTTTCCAAGAATCCAATTCCAAATCGCCAATTCGTATTCCGTTACGACCTGTTTTATCCATGTAAGTTGGACCAATTCCTTTAAGAGTCGAGCCAATTTTAGCTTTCCCTTTAGAAGTTTCAGAAGCTGCATCTAGCAGTCTGTGGGTAGGAAGAATGATATGAGCTTTCCTAGAGATTAACAGGTTTTTCTTAAAATCAATATTGAATTTTGATAAGGCCGTCAACTCTTTTTGAAAAATAACAGGATCGATAACAACTCCGTTACCCACAACATTTATGGCCTCTTTATGAAAAATTCCAGAAGGAATTGTATGGAGTACATGTTTGATACCATCAAATTCCAAAGTATGCCCGGCATTTGGGCCTCCTTGAAATCTTGCTATAATATTATAATTTTTGGTAAGATAATCTACAATTTTTCCTTTGCCTTCATCTCCCCATTGAAGTCCTAGTAGTAAGTCTACTGCCATGTTTTAATCTGTCTTTGGTTGGTTCTTTGTTCCATAGAAATATAATGAATGGCGTTCTATTGAAATATCAAACACCTCTTCAATCGTTTTTTTAATAGATTCAATCCTTGGATCGCAAAATTCAATAACTTCTCCAGTATCTGATAAGATCACATGATCATGCTGTTTATCGAAGTAAGATTTTTCGTACTGAGCTTGATTTTTACCAAATTGGTGCTTTCTCACTAGTCCACAATCCAACAGTAAATCTATAGTATTGTATAAAGTTGCTCTGCTGACTCTATAGTTTTTAGTTTTCATTTTAATATATAAAGACTCAATATCAAAATGATCGTCACTTTCATAAATTTCCTGAAGGATAGCAAATCGTTCTGGAGTTTTACGATGACCATTATCTTCTAAAAATTTAGTAAAAACGTTTTTTACAACCGCTAAATCGTTTTTTAAATTCTCTTTATTTATCATATTTACAAAAATAGACTTTTATTGACGCTTAACCTTATCGATTCCATCGATTTTTTCTAATCTTTCGATAAGTTTATTCAATATAGATAAATTCTTAACTTTTACCACCATTTTTCCTTCAAAAATGGAATCGTTACTTGTAAAACTAATACTGAGAATATTGACGTGGAGATTTTTTGAAATCTCATTTGTGATCATACTTACTAGACCAAGATCGTCTATTCCAGTGAGTTTAAGTGTGGCACTAAATTCTTCTTGACTAGAGTCTATCCATCTGGCCTTAAGTATTCTGTAAGCATAATTACTTTGAAGTTGAATAGCATTTGGACAGTTCTTCTTATGAATTTTAATCCCATCTTTTATGGTTGTAAAGCCAAAAACTTCATCTCCTGGTATTGGGCTACAACAAGCTGAAAGTTTATAGTCTAGCTTTTGTTCATCATCTCCAAAGACAAGTTGATCGTAATTACTCGATACATCATCTTGGTCTATTAAACTACCCTTTTGGGGCGAACGTCGTATTTTATTTTTGAAAAACGACAACAAAGCGTTGCTTCTGGAAGATGCAAAATCCTTTATTTGTTTGTTATCTATAGCCCCAATGCCTACTCTATAAAATAAGTCTAGACTGGTTTTTAATTTAAAGAAGACAATCATTTCGTTAATGGCTCTTTCGTTGAGACTTATACGCTGAGACTTCAGTTTTCGTCTTAAAATCTCTTTCCCTTCTTCAGCAACTAGCTTGCGTTTTTCTCGTAAGGCAGACTTAATTTTAGTCCTTGCTCTGGCGGTAGTGGCATAGTCCAACCAGTTTTTGGTAGGCTTGGCGGTTGAAGATGTAATTATTTCTACCTGATCACCACTTTTTAAGACACGACTTAAGGCCACAATCTTTCCATTAACTTTAGCTCCACGGGTTGTGTAGCCGATGTCGGTATGAATGGCAAAAGCAAAATCGAGCACAGTAGAACCCTTGGGTAGGGATTTAAGGTCACCTTGGGGGGTGAACACAAATATTTCTTTGGAGTATAGATTAAGTTTAAACTGCTCCACAAAATCAACAGCATTCATTTCATTATTCTCTAATGCCTCTTGTAACCTATTAAGCCATAAATCTAAGCCTTGCTCATCTTGAGCTTCACTTTTATGTTTATACTTATAATGAGCAGCATACCCTTTTTCTGCGATTTCATTCATGCGCTCACTCCTAATCTGTACCTCTACCCATTTTCCTTTTGGCCCCATAATAGTGATGTGGAGAGCTTCATAACCCGTAGTTTTTGGAGAAGAAATCCAATCCCGTAGCCGAGTTGGATTAGGCCTAAAATAATCTGTGACTATAGAATATATCTTCCAAGCTATGAATTTTTCATTTTCTGGATTGGATTTATAAATGATTCTAATGGCAAACTTGTCGTAGATTTCTTCGAAAGAAATGTTTTGAGCTACTATTTTTTTTCGAATAGAGTAGATAGACTTTGGTCTTCCTCTTACCTCTACTTCTAAATCTTCTTTTTCTAAAGCAGTTAAAACAATCTTGGAAAAGTCATGTATATATTGATCTTGTTGTTCTTTACTTTCCTGAAGTTTATCATTTATATCATGATAAACTTCAGGCTCAGTATACTTTAAACTTAAATCTTCAAGTTGAGTTTTGATATTGTACAACCCGATTCTGTGAGCCAGAGGCGCATAAATAAATAAGGTTTCACTGGCAATTTTAACCTGCTTATCTGGACGCATAGCATCCATAGTTTGCATATTATGAAGTCGATCTGCAATTTTTATAATAATGACACGAATATCATCATTCAAAGTCAGCAACATTTTCCTAAAGTTTTCTGCTTGCATAGAGATATCGCCATCTTTTTTAAGACTGGAAATCTTAGTCAATCCATCAACGATTCTAGCCACAACCTCCCCAAACATTTGTTCGATATCTGTAAGAGAGTACTTTGTGTCTTCCACTACATCATGAAGCAAAGCAGAGGCTATTGAGGTAGCATCTAGCCCTATTTCATGAGCTACAATTTTGGCAACAGCTATAGGGTGAAATATATAAGCCTCCCCAGATTTTCGACGCTGATCTTTGTGGGCCTCAACTGCTGTTTCAAAAGCTTTTCGGATTAGTATTTTATCTTCAGAACTTAAAGTCCTGTAGCTAATGCGCAAAAGCTCCTTATATTCTTTGGCAATTTCTTTGCTTTCTTGCGCTAAATACGCATCTGTGATCTCCATAGCTTTCGGCTCTAATTAAAATAAAATTACGATTTATTTTTTAAATTTTTCAATCTTTCTTTCAAAGATGGGTGTGAGAAATGAAAAAACACATAGGCTGGATGAGGGGTTAAATTACTGAGGCTTTTCTTAGACAGCTTTTTTAAAGCAGAACTTAAGAAGTCCCCAGAATAGGTAAAGCTAGCAAAATCATCTGCCTGAAATTCAAAAACCCGGGATAGGTGATTTGTCAATAAGCCAGTCACTAGGGAAATAGGAGCATATAAAAAACTGAAAACTACTAAACCTACATGAAAGCTCGGCAGCTCAATACCTAGAGCTTGAGATAAAACAGGCTCTTCTATAAAAAAAGAAAATAACCAAAGCATGAACCCCGAAGAGATTAAAGACACAAAAAGATTTAAGATGATGTGATGCTTTTTATAATGTCCAACTTCATGAGCTAGAACAGCCACAATTTCTTTGATGTCAAGGTCCTTAATTAAAGTATCAAAGAGTGTGATTCGTTTTTCATTTCCAAATCCTGAAAAGTAAGCATTGGCTTTCTGACTTCTCTTAGAACTGTCGATTACGAAGATATTTTTCAAATTAAAATTCATAGAAGAAGCATAATCTTGGATTTGCGACCTTAGCTCTCCTTCTTCAAGCGGAGTTTGTTTATTAAATAAGGGAACTATAAGTTTAGCGTAGAACATATTCATAAAAAAAGAAAATAACGCAATTAAAATCCAAGCGTACCACCAGAAATCGGGACCCACGGCAGAATAAACTATTAAGATTAGACCTAAGATAATTCCTCCTAAAGTTAATACAATAAAGAGGGACTTAAGCTTATCCAACCAAAATAGGCGCTGAGTAGAGGTATTGAATCCATAGCGCTCTTCGATTTTAAAGGTGAAGTAATAGTCGAATGGAGTACTTATAAGTTCTTCACCCAAAAAGAGGATGAATAAAAAAGAAAGCGAAACTAAAATGGGATTATCAAAAAGACGGTGAGCGATTTCATTAACAAATCCAAAACCTTCCAGGCTTAGAAAGACCAGAATTAAAGTAATAGATAAAATAGACTGGAGAGTACCGAACTTAAATTTATCTTTTTTATAGGCTTGTGACTTTAAGTAGTCCTCTTTGTCGTATAAATTTCTTAAGCCTTCAGGAAGCTGAGCATCAAATCTAGAGGCGTTTAGGCAATCTAGAGTTGTTTCCAGAATGAAATTGAAAACCAGAACACCAACAATGAGATAAAAAATAAATTCTGAGGTCATTTTATAATTTTAAGCAAATTTAATTCATGTGAATTGAATCTAGTCTAGAAATTGATTTTGAATTTTTAGCCAACAGGGTTGCCTTATTCATTAATTGATGCTAAATTTGCTTCATAGCAATGCGAAGATTGTAGATGAGTAAATTGGTAGAAAGCATCAGATTTTTAGAAGATAATTTGAAAAAATTAATCTTTGAACATCAAGGTTTAAAAGTTAAATACAAGACTTTAGTTACCCAATTTGATTCTGAAAGCAATTCTATTTCTGAATTAAATTCGAAAATAGAGATGCTTCAAAAAGAAAATAAAACACTTAGAACAGCCAACGCACTGCTAGGCAGTACCGAGTACAAAAGAGAAACAAAACTAAAAATAAATAGTTTAATTAAAGAAATAGATAATTGCATTATTCAATTGGCTGAATAAAATGGGAGATAAACTAAAAATAAAATTATCGATTGCTGATAGAGTTTATCCGCTCAATATAAGACCTGAACAGGAAGAAGGCTTAAGAAAAGCAGCCAAACGAATAAATGAAGTTATTAAGAAATTTGAACAAGATTATGCAGTAAGAGACAAACAAGATGTCTTGGCGATGAGCGCTTTACAATTTGCTGCTGAAATTGAACAAAATCAATTGTCCTCTACTTCAGAATTACAAGAAGCCGAAACAAAGCTTGTAGAACTGAGTGAGATGATAAAAGAGCAGTTAAACTAACGTTCATTACATAAATCGACACTGCCTGTATTAGTCGTACCTTTTTGATAAACTCAACATTTACTATTTAAAAAGGGTGAGTTTCAGTTGCTAAAGCAAGCCGCCACTTCGGTGCAGCGGATCCTTGATCAGCTGGGTATCCCTAAACCTGTTTACACGGAGTTTTATACAAAACTAGGCTAGTACAGGCTTTTTTTTATATATATAATTATGGATATAACATTTATTATAATAGCAGCTATAGCTGGCCTTATCATAGGATTTTTAATATCAAAAGCCATAGATAGCAAAAGTGCAACAGGGACTGTAAAAACAGCTGAAAAAGAAGCCAATAAACTCTTAAAAGAAGCTGAGAAAGAAGGGGTGAATATCAAAAAAGATAAAATCCTTCAGGCTAAAGAAAAATTTATAGAGCTTAAATCTGAACATGAAAAAGTAATTCTTTCTAGGGATAAGAAAATTAATGAAGCTGAAAAAAGAACGAAAGACAAAGAATCTCAAATTTCTAATGAGCTCTCAAAAACTAAAAAATTAAATGCTGAAGTTGAAGAAAAACTCAAAGATTACTCCTACAGAACTGAATACCTAGAGAAAAGGCAAGAAGAAATTGATACGATTCTACAACGTAAAATCAATCAACTAGAAGTGGTAAGTGGACTTAGCGCTGAAGATGCAAAAGCCCAACTTATGGAATCTCTTAAAGAGACCGCAAAAGCTGAATCGATGCAAATGATTCAAGACACGGTAGAAGAAGCTAAACTCACCGCTCAACAAGAAGCCAAGAAAATTGTCATTAACACTATTCAAAGGGTGGGGACGGAAGAAGCTATAGACAACTGCGTTTCTGTCTTTAACCTTGAGAGCGACGATGTTAAAGGTAGAATTATTGGTCGTGAAGGAAGAAATATTAGGGCAATTGAAGCTGCAACTGGTGTAGAAATAATTGTTGATGATACTCCAGAAGCTATCATTTTATCTTGCTTTGACTCCATACGTCGTGAAATTGCGAGACTCTCTTTACACAAATTGGTAACTGATGGTAGAATTCATCCTGCCAGAATCGAAGAAGTCGTAAAGAAAACAAGAAAGTCGATAGACGAAGAAATTATAGACATAGGGAAACGAACTATTATTGATTTAGGCATACATGGCTTACACCCAGAACTAGTAAAGATGGTAGGCCGAATGAAATATAGATCTTCTTATGGTCAAAATTTACTCCAACACTCTAGAGAAGTGGCTAAGCTTTGTGGCATTATGGCTTCAGAACTTGGGCTTAACCCGAAACTAGCCAAACGTGCTGGTCTTCTTCATGACATTGGTAAAGTACCCGAAACAGAAACAGAACTTCCTCACGCTATATTAGGAATGCAATTGGCAGAAAAATTTGGAGAGAAACCAGAAATTTGTAATGCCATTGGTGCTCACCACGACGAGATAGAAATGACTTCCCTTCTCTCCCCTATTGTACAGGTATGTGATGCCATAAGCGGAGCTAGGCCAGGAGCTAGACGCCAGGTTCTAGACTCTTACGTAAAGCGTCTAAAAGATCTTGAAGAAATTGCCTTCGGATTTGGAGGGGTTAAAAAAGCTTATGCTATTCAAGCTGGTAGAGAATTGCGGGTTATTGTGGAAAGTGAAAAGGTAAACGACGAAAAAGCTTCTGCCCTTTCGTTTGAAATTTCCCAAAAAATTCAAACCGATATGACATATCCAGGTCAAGTGAAGATTACGGTTATTAGGGAGACTAGAGCTATTAATATTGCTAAATAAGCAACTAGATAACGATAATTAAAAAAGGGCTGTTTCTTTCGAAACAGCCCTTTTTTAATCAAGACATATAACGTATTAGAATTGCTCTCTTCCTGCAAAATGAAAATTGCTTTCAATCGTAGCGTTTTCATCACTATCACTTCCGTGAATTGCATTTTCGCTTATAGACGTCGCATAGTTTTTACGAATCGTACCTTCTGCAGCTTCATCAGGATTGGTCGCCCCAATTAAGGTTCTAAAATCATCTACAGCATTTTCTTTTTCAAGAATTGCTGAAACAACTGGACCACTGGTCATATAGTCTACAAGCTCACCGTAAAAAGGACGTTCTTTATGAACTTCATAAAAAGCTTTAGCATCATTTGTGGTCATGTGCGTCATTTTAAGCGCTACAATTTTAAAACCTGAGCCTGTAATTTGTTTAAGGATATCACCAATATAGCCTTTAGATATTGCATCTGGCTTAAGCATAGTGAATGTTTTAGTTCCTGCCATTGTAATTTATTTTATTTTCGTGCAAAAGTAATCATTTCAAAAGATATACAAATCATTTGATAACATTAGAAGTCTAGGTGCAGTTCACTAATTGTATGTCCATCTGTAGTAGATTTAATTCTCAGTTCAGCTTCTTCAGTGACCAAGTTTAGATCTATAATACCATAACTTGTTTGTGCAACAACCTCGCCTACTCTATATTGATTAGGCTCACCACTATAACTACTATAAGAATGCGTTAGACCACTGGACGTAAAGTCGGTTAAAGGATAAGCTAGGCCGTCAATTTTCTTTTGGGAAAACTCTGAAATATGCCTGTCACCACTTAAAAGAAAAATATTTTGAAGGGGATACTCGAGCCATAAGTTTTGCATTTTTTCAATTTCATTCGGGAAGTTACCCCAAGTTTCAAAGCCATGCTCGCTGGATAAAAACTGAATGCTGCTCACAATAATATTAAAATTAGCCTTCGAACTTTTAAACTCATTCTCTAGCCATCGCCATTGTTGCTCGCCTAAAAGCGAAGAATCTTTAGAGGTATGCGGTTGATATCTTTTACCAGGCACCTCAGCCTTGACCAATCCATCTCTAAAGTATCGACTATCCAGCATGTAAAATTTGATCGATTTGTTACCTAAAGCAATAACTTTAGAATAATAAGTTCCGCCTCTATTGGCCACAGCTTGGGTTGAATCGATATCCAAAAAATCTAAAAAAAGTTCTTTTGCCTCCTCTTTGTAAGGCCATTCTTTACCCGCATCGTTTTTGCCGTAGTCATGATCGTCCCAAACTCCTAAAGGAGCATTTGGTAAGCTCTTTATAAAAGATTGGTAATAGGGATCTGACTTTATGCTGTCGTATTTTTCTCCCATAAGATCCATGTTTGGCGTGTCTGCATAAATATTATCCCCACCCCACACAAAGATATCTGCCGAATCTTTCTCTATAATAGACCAATACTCTTGAGGTAAATCTTGACGATTGCAACTGCCAATGGCTATTCTAAAGGTTTTAGGTTGAATTTCAATAGGTTCGCTTTCTGTTTTTTTATCACTGGTGTTCGGTTTACACGATGCAAACAAGATCACTGCTAAAGTAAGAATCCAATGTATTTTTTTCATCATTATATTTTTTTCAAAACTAGGGATTCCTGTGTTACTTCATTATTAAGAATTTGTACATTTGAATTCTATGAGAAAAAACACATTGGAAGGCTTAAAAGATCAACTGAATCCCACTTCCAAAATCAGTATTATTAGTCATAAGAATCCAGATGGAGATGCTTTAGGGTCCTCATTGGCCTTGCATCTGTTTCTTAAACAACTTGAGATTCCCTCCCAAGTCATCATGCCAAACACTTATCCAGATTTTTTAAAATGGTTACCAAATAATCAAGACATTTTGTGTTACGACTCCAAAGAAGCAGAATGTAAAGCTAGGTTAGAAGCTTCAGATTTTATTTTTACGCTGGATTTTAATCACTTAAATAGAGTTGGAAGTTTAGGGGATTTCCTAAGGGACTTGAAAGCTACGTTTGTGATGATAGACCACCATCAAGAACCATCAGACTATGCAGACTATATGCTAGTAAACACTCAAATCGCCTCTACTTGCGAATTGGTTTATGAATTTATCACTTCTCAATATCCAAACACCTCTGTAAGCGCTGATGTGGCCAGTTGTTTATATACTGGAATTATGACAGACACAGGGTCCTTCAGGTTTCCATCTACAACTAGTGAGACCCATAGAATTATTGCAAACTTGATAGATGCTGGCGCTGATAACAGTCAAATCCATCAACATATCTATGACAATAACAACATAAGCCGACTTCACCTTTTGGGAGTAGCTCTCAATAACCTAAAAGTCGTTGAAGAGTTAAATACGGCCTACATCTTTCTATCTCAAGAGGATTTAAATTTAAATCACTTCAAAAAAGGAGATACAGAAGGTTTTGTAAATTATGGCTTATCGATAAAAGGTATTAAGTTTGCAGTTATATTTATTGAAAATAAAGCTGAAAATATTATTAAAATATCATTAAGATCAATTGGTGACTTTAACGTTAATGCCTTTGCTAGAAAGCATTTTAGCGGCGGTGGACACAATAATGCAGCAGGAGGCAAAAGCGATTTAGATTTGAAATCTACCTTAGCTGAATTTGAAACTACATTGAAACACTATAAAGAAGACCTATTATGAAGAGCATCTTATATGTGATATTATGTTTTTGCATGATTTGTAGTTGTAAATCGCCTGAGCCTAGAAAGCCTGTTTCAAGAGCTTCAAAAAGTTTTACAACAAAATCTTTAAAGCTTAATAAAGCTATAGTCAAAAAAGAAGAATCCTACATTAAGGAGATGATAGACGCAGACTCTACTAATAAGTACATTAGTTCTGCCGATGGATTTTGGTATTACTATAATTTAGAAAACAAAACGGATAGTATCACACCAAGTTTTGGAGATGAGGTTGAATTTAATTATAACCTATTAACGTTACAAGGTGACACCATATATTCTAGAGAAGAACTTGGGGAACGCGCTTACACAATAGACAAAGAAGAAATTTTTACAGGCTTGCGTCAAGGCTTAAAGTTAATGAAAGAAGGAGAAACGGTTACTTTTTTATTCCCTTCCCACCAAGCTTATGGCTACTATGGCGATAATGATAAGATCGGGACCCACGTCGCTTTAAAATCTACTGTAACTTTAAATGAAATAAAACCAAAAACTGAATAACATGAGAACTTTAAGATTATCATTTGCTGCATTAGTTGGAATACTGCTTTTTAGCTGTTCTTCCCAATACCCAGATTTAGAAGATGGATTATATGCTGAATTCCAAACCTCTATGGGAGATTTTGTCACAGAACTTCATTACGACAAGGTCCCTATGACTGTTGGAAATTTCGTTGCCTTAGCAGAAGGCGAACATCCATTGGTCGATGAAGAGTATCAAGATCAAAAATTTTATGATAGTATTATTTTCCATAGAGTGATCGATAAATTTATGATCCAAGGAGGTGATCCACTAGGGACTGGCCAAGGAGGACCAGAATACGAATTTGCAGATGAAATTGATTCTGTTTTAACCCATAAAAAAGGAGTTTTATCTATGGCCAATGCTGGAGCAGATACTAACGGAAGTCAATTTTTTATCACTCTTGTTCCTACTCCACATTTAGATGGGAAACATAGTGTTTTTGGAGAATTGGTAGTCGGAATGGAAGTCGTAGATAGCATAGGGAAAGTAGAGACTAAAAAGCCAGGTGACAAACCTGTTGAAGATATCGTTATTGAAACAGTTAATATCATAAGAAAAGGGAGCGATGCCAAAAATTTTGATGCTGTAGACGCTTTTACTACTGGTGCTGAGAAAGCCAAAGTAGCCAAAGTCGAGGAAGAAGTTGCAAGAAAAGCTGTACTTGAAGAAGCTAGTGAGGGCTTTAAAGTCACCGATAGCGGATTACGCTACTTGATTACTGAAAAAAATCCAAACGGAACGTCTCCAAAAGCTAAAGATATGGTAAGTGTACACTACACAGGCTACCTTCTAGATGGAACCAAATTCGATTCTTCTTTAGACAGAAACCAACCTATAGAATTTCCAGTAGGAACTGGTCGTGTGATTAGAGGATGGGACGAAGGGATAATGCTTTTAAAGACTGGTGAAAAGGCAGAACTTGTCATCCCATCAGAATTAGCTTACGGCCCAAGACAGACAGGACCAATTCCTCCAAATTCAATTTTAAAGTTTGAGGTTGAGCTTATAGATATAGTAAATAAATAAATTAAAAATCCCTGTTATGATATTATGACAGGGATTTTTAATTTTAATAGAAGTTAGAATACAATCCATTGATTTCCTTCTCTAACTCTTCCTTAGTATTTACTGTTTTAGCTTGAAGTTTATCAAGCATTTCTTCAAACTTAGCTTCAGCATATTATAAATTATTATCTATAATATATGTTGCATATTTTTGTTTCAATTCACCCTTACTCTTACTAAATTTTATCTCTAATTGATCTAATTTTTAATGATAAGTTTTTTTATAGTTTACATAAACATAATAAACAATTGCATTTTTTATGTTGACATCCCAACATTTGATTAAATTTTTAAGCTTAAGTGCTTTTACATTTTTAATAACGAGTTGCAGTACCACTAAAGCCTTGGATGACAAATTGTATGACGTTCAGTTTTTAGATGAATACATTATACCAGCAAATTTCAAATTTCAAAATGAAATTTATGGTGGAATCTCAGGAGTAGATTATACTAAAGGTGAACTTCTTATGGTAAATGATTCGCCTTCCAACCCACTGATTTTTAGAGCAATATTAAAACTGAAGGGGTTTCAAGTGGACACCATCACCTTCAAGTCGGTTACTAGACTACAAAACAATACCTTCTTTGAGAAAAATGCATTGGATATGGAGTCCATAAGATATGATGGAGATGGGTATTTAATTTCTACAGAAGGAAGTATCAATTTCGGTTTATCGCCAAGAATTTTCAAAGTAAGCAAGACGGCAGAATTTATTGAAAGTTATTCGTTACCAAGTTATTTTCTGATCAAGGGGAATAACCAACCTCGTCATAATGGTGTTTTCGAAGGCCTATCGAATGGCAAAAATTCTTCCGGATTTTGGTTTGCTAACGAATTACCCTTAGAAAAAGATGGTAAAACACCAAAACTATATAACACCAACTCCGCTATTCGATTGAGTTTCTTTGATCATAAGGCAAAAAAAGTCACCCGCCAATATGCCATGGATTTGGATAGGATCACCAAAATCCCGTTGCTTCCTTTTTCCATCAGTGGTCTTACAGAGATTTTACAAATTAGCCAAAATACTTTTTTGGTCCTGGAACGCTCCTATTCTGCAGGACACAAAAGCCAAGGCAATAGAGTGAAGTTGTATCTGGTAGATGTGAGTAAGGCGACAGACATTCACGACATAGCAGAACTAGAAGCCGCTTCTTCAGAGGATATTATTTATGCAGAGAAGAGTTTAGTGTTCGACTTTAAGTCGATCAAGAGAAAATTAACTGAAGGTATTGTCGATAATTTAGAGGGGTTATGCTTTGGACCAACACTTCCTAATGGTAATTCTTCCCTTATTGTCGTTTCTGACAATAATTTCAATAAATTTGGGACACAATTAAATCAGATTATTTTATTAGAACTAAAACAAGTCCAATGAAAACATTTCATTATTTAATTTTGAGTATCACGATACTTTGCCTGTCTTGCCAAGAGACTCCATCAAAAAATAAAGATTTTCAATTTGATATTCCAGAAGGCTTAGAAGCACAAAAGACCACTTACTATTTTGTAAGACATGCTGAAAAAGACACCATGGATAAAAAGAATAGAGACCCTCAACTTACAGAAGAAGGGATTCGCAGAGCAAATTTTTTAGCAACTTATTTTAAAGATAAGTCCTTAGACATGTTCTATTCTACGGATTACGGTAGAACCCTTCAAACCATCATCCCTACACTACATCAATTTAAAGGGAACATCAAAAGCTATACTGCTGGAAAGGATACATTATTTGATGCTGAATTCTGGAAATCAACCTACGGCAAAAAAGTATTAGTCCTAGGACACAGCAACACAAGTCCTAGATTCATGAATGAAATTCTTTCAGAATCGGTGTATGATGACCTGGAAGAAAACACCTATGATATCTTCTTCAAAATGGAAATTGATAAAGATTTGTATTTAAAAGACACTTTGATTCAGCTTAAAGTTCCAAAAGAATTTAGTTACAATTAAGGGCAGAAGGCTCTAAAATAACATTTTCATTTTCGATTTTAGAGAGAAGTTCTAAATCTCCCTTTTCCCAAAACTGACCTAGATCTTCTAATTTTTGAGAGGTCTTTTTGGGTGTGTAATTTTCATAATCCTGAAAAACAACACCATCAATCGTCCTTTGGTTAATCGCCTTTCTGAAGCGTAATCCACCTCCATTGACTAAAAAGCTATAAGCTATAAAGTCCATTGAAAAATCTGAGGTATCGAACCAATAGATGTAAGCATCTTCAAAATCCTCTCCACCATCATTTTCTGTGAACTTAACCTTCAATTTATGGTAAATCTTGGCGTTGATTTCTTCTTTGCCTAGATAAGAGGGGCGTACAGCAGCATCTTCTAAACGAAGAGGTAGCTGAGTAAAATAGTGGACAGAATTAACAGATTCATAATAAGAAAATGCAGTGGTATCTGCCAACATTACAATAGAATCTTGATAAAAACGCGTCAATTCTCCATTTTTTACAACATCTCTTGTTGGTGAAGTTATCGAAAGTCTTTCAAACTGAAGTCCTTCACAGGTCGGCATCGCTTTATAAGAATAGTCTCTAAATTTGAACTTTAATACATTCTCATTAAGTTTTGATTTACCAGAAAACTCAATAGCTTTCTCTATAACCTTTGAAGGTTCAATCGTTTTTTGTTCAGATTTTTGACATCCTAGCATACTCAGTAAGATGAATCCAATTAAATACTTCATATCATTATTAATTTAAATATAAACACTGTCGTTAATTCTAGCTTTCCTTTCAAAAGTCTTATTTTTGAAATATATATTTTAGTTCTATGGTTAAAAACAAAATCAATATAAAAAATAAAAAAGCCAGATTTCAATATGAAATTCTGGACAAATATACAGCTGGAATTGTATTAGCTGGCACCGAAATCAAATCTATCCGGGAAGGAAAAGCCACAATCACTGAAAGTTTTTGTGAATTCAATGAGCAGGGAGAATTATTTGTGATTAATATGGATGTTCAAGAATATTCCCATGCAACCCATTTTAACCATAAGCCTAAAAACGCCAGGAAACTTTTACTTAATAAAAAAGAGCTGAAAAAACTTCTCAAAGAAGTCAAAAACAGCGGTCTTACTATTATTCCCTTGCGCTTATTTCTTAACGACAGAGGCTTTGCAAAATTGCAGATCGCCTTGTCTAAAGGTAAAAAGCTTCATGATAAACGCGAAACTATAAAGGATCGTGATACCAAAAGAAAGCTCAACAGAATCAACAAGACCTTTAATACATAGGTTTTCTATCTTATATTAAATTTATGAAGCCTCCATATCTACTTATTTTTTTATTGCTGTCTTTTTTAACTAGTCATTCTCAAATTACAGGAAAAGTGACTGATAGCATCGGTAATCCTTTACAAAATGTAAATGTTTATGATGAAGGCACCTTCAATGGAACCACTACCAATGCCAATGGTGAGTTCAAATTAAAGGTTGAGCAAACTAAAGAGTCTTATCTCATTTTTAAATTTTTGGGGTTTCAAACTGAAAAAAGAAAGATAGAAACCTCTACCGATACCATCACTATACAATTAACAGAAAAGGTAACGAGCTTAGACGATGTTTTTATTACCAATAACGAGGATCCTGCCTATTCTATTATCCGCAATGCCGTGGAAAATAGAAAGAAAAACCTATCAAAAATTCAAGAGTATAAAGCTGATTTCTATTCCAAAGGGCTCTGGAAAATCGAAAATGCCCCAGAAAAAATATTAGGCCAAGAAGTTGGTGACTTAGGAGGTGGTTTGGATTCCACCCGAAGTGGCGTGGTCTACCTAAGTGAAACCTTTTCAAAGATTTCATACAAAGCGCCAAACCGTTTCAAAGAAAACATCATCGCTTCCAAAGTTAGTGGGAACGATAACGGATTTAGCTTTAATTCTGCAGAAGATTTCAATTTCTCATTTTACGAAAATACCATCGACTTAGGCAAAAATCTGGTCTCTCCAATTGCTAATTTTGCCATGCAATATTACAACTATGAGCTGGAAGGAACTTTTTATGAAAATGATAAATTCTTGATCAATAAAATAAAGGTTATACCTAAGAGACCTAACGATGCTGTATTTAGCGGATATATTTATATCCTAGAAGATACTTGGGAAATTTACGGTGTTGACCTTATGACGACTGGCAAATCACTTCAAGTCGAGGTGGTGGAAGAACTCAATCTCAAACAAACCTTCAACTATAGCGAGGAGTATAAATTCTGGACTCTTATTTCCCAAGATATTTCTTTTAGTTGGGGGATTTTAGGAATTTCTGGAGGTGGTAATTTTGTAGCTTCTTATAAAAACTATGAGTTCAACCCTCAGTTGACCAAAAAGGATTTCTCGAATGCCATTATTACCTTCGATGAGGAGGCGAATACCAAGGACAGTTTGTTCTGGGAACAAAATAGGCCTGTTCCTCTTACTAGTTTAGAACAAGAAGATTATACCTTTAAAGACAGCCTACAGATCCTAAAAAACTCTCAACCTTATAAAGATTCTATAGATACAGTAAGTAACACCTTCAAAGTAACAGATCCTTTATTTGGCTACTCTTGGCAAAATTCAACGACCAATCAAGAAGCTGGATTCACTGGCTTAACCGATCTTAATTATAACACCGTACAGGGATTTAATATTAAATCGGGAGTTTACTTCAGACAAAAAGATACTGCTGGAACCTTCAGAACCTATTGGGAAATTCGATCTGATTTAGATTATGGATTCTCTGAAGAAACTCTGAGACCTAGCTTTACTTTTACGAAAAAATTTAATAATTTCTCAAAACCTTTTTTGATTATTTCTGGTGGTGTCAAAGCTGAAGAAATCAATTCTACCAATCCTATCAACGAGAGATTATCCTCCATTGCTTCAGTATTTTTTGAGCGTAATTACCTTAAGTTATTCGAAAGGATTTTTGGCAAAGCCACTTATAGTCAAGACGTGTTTAATGGCTTTCGACTCAGTGCCGAATTGGGTTTTGAAAGAAGACGTTCTCTTATCAATTCTACGAATTCACCAATTATTGAAAATAAAAATGGAGGCTTTACCTCCAATAATCCTCTAGCGCCTGAAGCTTTTGGATCTCAATTGTTCCCTTCCCATACTATTGGTAAGTTTAGAATTGCAGGACGTATAAATTTTAATCAAAAATATGTGCTAACGCCTAATGGGAAATACGACACCTTTAGTGATAAATTTCCTGTATTTAGCTTTGCTTATGAGAAAGGCTTTGCTTCAGATATAAGTGATTTTAATTTTGATGTTGTAAAAGCAAGACTCACTCAAACCAAAACGATTTCTAGGTTTGGAGAACTGGCTTATAGTCTTAACGGTGGTTTATTTTTTAATGCAGAAAACATCTCCTTTTTGGATTTTAAGCATTTCAACGGAAACCAAACTCGAATAGGAACCTCAGATAGTTATCTTAATCAATTCAACCTGCTGCCTTATTATGAACTGTCTACCAACTCAGATTATGCAGATGTTCATTTAGAGCATAATTTTAAAGGATTTCTCCTTAATAAAATTCCGCTTCTCAATCAACTGAATTTCAATATGGTCGTAGGGGCTAAAAGCTTATTTACGGACTCTCATAAACCCTATTCAGAATTTTCGGTAGGTTTAGACAATGTTGGCTTTGGTCAATTTCGATTTTTTAGAATCGATTACGTCAAACCTTATCAAGGGGGTTGGCAGAGTGGAGCTTTGGTTTTTGGACTTAAACTACTGGATCAATTTTAAGGGAATCCCTAATTTTTATCCTCCAAGAGTGGCACAAAACGAAATTCGCCAAAGGTTTCTTTTTGAAAGCTTTTAGCAGAAGTCCTTTTCAATAAAGTCATAATTTGTGGGTCTTCCCCAACGGGAATCACAAGTCTACCTCCAATTTTCAATTGAGACATTAAAGGTTTGGGTATAAAAGGCGCCCCAGCAGTCACGATAATTTTATCGAAAGGGGCGTACTCTGGCAAACCTTTGTACCCATCTCCAAAACTCATAAATTTAGGTCTGTAGCCTAGTTTTTGAAGAAAGTTTTTAGTTTTCTTATACAGTTTTTGTTGTCTTTCTATGGTATATACTTTTGCTCCCAGTTCGCATAAAACGGCGGCTTGGTAACCGCTTCCCGTCCCTACTTCCAAAATTAGATCACCGCGTTCTACCTGCAAAAGCTCAGTCTGAAAAGCGACCGTAAATGGCTGAGAGATTGTTTGTCCGGCAGCGATAGGGAAAGCCTTATCTTGGTAAGCATGATCTTCAAAACTGCTATCCATAAAAAGGTGTCTAGGAATTTCATTTATCGCTTGAAGGACTTTTTCATCTTTAATTCCCTTTTCTCGGACCAATTCTACTAGTAATTTACGTTTTCCTTGCTGTCTATAACTGTCTTCCAAGCTTTTATATTTAATACCGAATTAAATTTATAATGTCGTATAAATAAATTGAATTATACTTCGACGTAGCTCAGCACAGGTTTTTTGATTGATTGAAATAAAAAATGATTAGCATAGCCTTAGCTACGGTAATTATTTTTGATAAAAAGCAGTCAAAAAAGAAACAATTTATTGCTGCATTATAGGTTTAATTTGGTAAAGGTCTTAATAATAGCAAAATTAGAAAAAAATGTTGGATACATCCATTCAGGAAGCTATTATTAGTTTGGGAGTTTTTAAAAGAAATCTTATAAAAAGCCTATGCTCACAGTTAGCTTAAAAAGAAATGTTACTTTTGTGTAAAACCATATAATTTATGCTAAAAGTTGGTGTTTTGGGCGCAGGACATCTCGGAAAAATTCATCTGAGATTGCTCAACGAATCAAAGAAATATAAACTTATAGGATTTCACGATACAGATCAGACTCACGCAAAGAAGATCGAAAAAGAATTTGGTTATTCTTGCTTTGAGGACTATGCTGAACTACTGAGCAATGTAGATGTTATTGATATCGTCACTCCTACCACCTACCATTATAGTATGGCAGAACAAGCCATAAAAGCAGGTGTTCACGTTTTTATAGAAAAGCCTATCACCTCTACGGTAAAAGAGGCAGACGCTCTTATAAAACTGGCTAAAGCTCATAATGTAAAAGGGCAAGTTGGACATGTTGAACGTTTTAATCCAGCTTTTAGAGCTGCTATAGGCAAAATAGACACTCCCATGTTTATTGAAGCGCACCGACTCGCAGAATTTAACCCAAGAGGAACAGATGTTCCTGTTGTTTTAGACTTGATGATTCATGATATTGATGCTATCTTAAGTATCGTTAATTCTAAAGTGAAAAAAATTAATGCAAGTGGTGTCTCTGTTATTTCTGAGACTCCAGATATCACCAATGCAAGACTTGAATTTGAGAACGGCTGTGTGGCTAATCTTACAGCAAGTAGAATATCGCTTAAAAACATGCGTAAGTCAAGGTTCTTCCAGAGAGACGCTTACATTTCGGTAGATTTTCTTGAAAAAGTAACCGAAGTTGTCAAAATGAAAGACGCCCCTCAAGACCCAGACGATTTTGCTATGATTCTTCAAAACGCTGAAGGCGTAAAGAAACAAATCTACTTTGATAATCCAGATATAAGTCCAAATAATGCTATTTTGGACGAATTAGAAACATTTGCAGAAGCTGTTGAAAATGACACGGTACCTATTGTAACTTTAGAACAAGGTACTGAGGCTTTAAGAGTGGCCATGCAAATCATAAAAGCATTCGACGAGTAATCATTTTAAAAATAAAATCATGAAAAATATAGCTATAATAGGTGCAGGAACTATGGGAAATGGTATTGCACATACCTTTGCTCAATTCGATTATAATGTAAGTTTAATAGATGTCTCAACAGATAGTCTGGATAAAGGTATTGCAACCATCACTAGAAATCTAGACCGCATGGTTAGCAAAGAAAAGATAAGCGAAGAGGACAAGAAAAGAACACTGGGAAATATCACCACTTTTACAAGTATAGCAGACGGGGCAAAAAATGCAGACCTCGTCGTTGAAGCCGCTACAGAAAATGAAAAAATCAAGCTCGAGATTTTTAAAGAACTCGACAGCCTTTGTCCAGCTAAAACTATTTTAGCAACAAATACCAGCTCTATTCCAATCACCAAAATTGCTGCTGTCACGGGCAGACCTAAACAAGTGATAGGAATGCACTTTATGAATCCAGTACCTATCATGAAGCTTGTAGAAATCATAAGAGGCTACAATACTAGCGATGACATTACAAATAGAGTTGTAGAGCTAGCTAAAAATCTTGGTAAAGTCCCAACTGAAGTTAACGACTACCCTGGTTTCGTAGCTAACAGAATTTTAATGCCAATGATTAATGAGGCTGTAGAAACTCTATACAATAATGTAGCGGGTGTTGAAGAAATTGACACTGTAATGAAGCTAGGCATGGCTCATCCTATGGGTCCCCTTCAGCTTGCCGATTTTATAGGATTGGATATATGTTTATCTATTTTGGAAGTGATGTATGAGGGCTTTAAAAATCCAAAATATGCCCCTTGTCCTTTACTCGTTAACATGGTGAGAGCAGGCAAACTTGGAGTGAAATCTGGAGAAGGATTTTATGACTATAGTGAAAGCAAAAAAGCAGAAAAAGTATCCTCACAATTTGTATCTTAAGGATGCCTAAAGTTATTCCATTTCAGGCGACTAGACCTACTCGAGATAAAGTAGGTCTAATCGCTTCAAAGCCCTACGAAACCTATACCAAAGCCCAAGTTGAAGCGAGATTAGATAACAATCCCTTTTCATTTCTGCATATCGCAAATCCTGGATATAAGTACAATAAAGAAATTTCTGGAAAAGAACGCTTTAGCCTTGTCAAAAACAGGTTTGAAGAGTTTAAAGAAGACGGTAGTTTCCGGCAAGATGGGAAACCCTGCTATTATCTTCATAAAATCATTTATAGAAATGAAATAGAGTTTGTAGGCTTTGTAGGTGCAGCAAGTGCTGAAGATTATGAAAATAACCTCATTAGAAAACATGAGGATACGCTAACTGAAAAAGTAGAGGTGTTTACCGAGTATCTAAAGACAGTAAGGTTTAACGCCGACCCTGTCCTTCTCACCTATCCAGATAATGAAGTCCTTGACAGCATTTCAAAAAAATTGATGCAGACTCGACCAGAATATGAATTCACGACCACCTCTAGAGAAACGCATCACTTTTGGGTGATTGAAGACCCAAAGCTTCATGAACAAATTCAAAAAGAATTTGAGGAGATGAAACATATTTATATAGCCGATGGACACCATAGAAGTTCCTCTTCGATTGACTTAAAAAAAGTACTTGAGGCTGAAAATGATCACCACACAGGGGAAGAAGCCTATAACTTTTTTATGGGATTTTTTATTCCAGAAAGTCACTTGAGAATTCATGAATTCAACAGACTTGTAAAGGACCTAAACGGTTTAAGTAAAGACGAATTTCTTATTAAACTGGATGAACAATTCAAAATTGAAAATTTAAACCAGAATTATTACAAGCCTAAAGAAGCTCACTATTTTAGCATGTATCTCGATGGTGATTTTTACGAATTAAATTTAAGAGATAGAAATTACGACTTTAATAATGCGCTATCAAGATTGGATGCTCAAATTTTATTTAATACAATTTTAAAACCAATTTTGGGAATTCAAGACTTGAGAACTAATTCTAGATTGATGTATAGTCAAGGTCAAAAAGACATGGCTTTCGTAAAAGGGGCTATAGACCAAGGAGACTATCAGGTTGGATTCGGAATGTACCCTGCAAGTATTGAAGAAATGAAAACTATAGCAGATGAAGGAATGAAAATGCCTCCAAAAACAACCTATATTGAACCTAAGTTGAGAAGTGGGATTACGATTTATGAATTTTAAAAATTAAAAGAATGGAAGGGTCAATTAAAGAACATATCAAAACATTTACAGACGAATTAGGTGAGAATATTGACCTAGTTGCCGTATCGAAGACCAAGCCTAACGAAGACCTGCTTGAAGCTTACAAGGCTGGACAGCGAATTTTTGGGGAAAATAAGGTTCAAGAAATGACGGACAAATGGGACGCTTTACCCAAAGATATTAAATGGCATATGGTGGGTCACGTACAAACCAACAAAGTGAAATACATGGCTCCCTATGTAGATTTAATTCACGCGGTCCAAAACATGAAATTACTTAAAGAAATCAATAAACGTGCAGTGGAAAATGACCGAGTAATCGACTGTTTATTACAAGTAAAAATAGCTGAAGAGGAGTCTAAATACGGCATGTCTCCAGAGGATTTAAAGTTATTCTTAAAAGATGACAAACTCGCTGAATTAAAAAACGTAAGACTGAAGGGCTTAATGGCCATGGCTACGTTTACAGAGGATGAAGAGCAGATTCATAGAGAGTTTAAAATTCTTGAAACACTTTATAAGGAGACTTCACAAACTCAAAAAGACTTCAGTATCCTATCCATGGGAATGAGCGGAGATTATAAAATCGCCATGCAACATGACACTAACATGGTAAGAATAGGCAGTTCTATTTTTGGAGCTAGATAAATAGGAATGCCATACCACAAGACTACTGATGTTTAAATTCAATGACTTATCGAGTTAAGGCTGACATATTATTTTTAAAGGCTTCATTATAAGCAGTTGATAAAATTGAAATTCAGAGGTTAAACTTTAAAAACTAAACGAGGGAAACAGAATTATATCTTTATTTTTGCTACCTTAAATTAAAACACATAAAGCTAGGTTGTACGCCATTTTAGACATAGAATCCACGGGAGGAAAATATAATGAAGAAGGGATTACAGAAATCGCTATTTATAAATTTGACGGTAATGAAATTGTAGACCAATTTATCTCGCTCATAAATCCTGAGCGAAAAATCCAATCCTTTGTAGTAGGCTTAACGGGCATCAACAACGAAATGCTCCATCAAGCACCTAAGTTTTACGAAATCGCAAAACGCATTATAGAAATAACTGAAGGATGCACCATTGTCGCTCATAACGCTAAGTTTGACTATAGAATGTTAAAGCTTGAGTTCGATAGACTTGGCTATCTTTATGAACGCAAAACGCTGTGTACCGTTAAACTATCTAAAAAGCTTTTGCCCGATTTTGAGTCTTACAGTCTTGGTAAGCTTGTAAAGAAATTAGGAATTCCTATAACAGATCGCCATAGAGCTAGCGGAGATGCACTGGCCACGGTAAAACTTTTTAAGCTTTTGCTAGAAAAGGATACTGATAAAGAAATTATAAGCTCCCATTTAAAGCTAAACGCTGTGAGCAGTATCGATAAAAAGCTCATTAGACTTATAGACGATTTGCCTAATGCAGTTGGAGTCTATTATTTCTCTAATAAAGAAGGGGATATTATTTATGTAGGTAAAAGCAACGACATCAAAAAAAGAGCTAACCAACATTTTATAAGTGATGCCCAAAAATCTAAACAAATTCAAGAGTACACATCATCCGTAGATTACGAAAAAACTGGTAATGAGCTTATGGCATTGCTAAAAGAAAATCAATCTATCAAAAAACTTAAACCAAAGTATAACTCTGCTTTAAAGAAAGATCTGTTTACCCACGGGCTTTATATGTTCGAAGACCATAACGGATATTTCAATTTGACTGTTTCTAAGTTGGACTCTAAAAAAGACTATGTCACCAGTTTCACCAACTACCAACAAGGAAAGGCTTTCTTAGAAAGAGCTCTAGAGACTTATCATCTTTGTCAGAAATTAACGGGTTTACATAAAACCAAAGAAGCCTGCTTCAATTATACCATAAAGAAATGCGATGGGGCATGCATAAAAGAAGAAGATGCCGTTTCTTATAATTCTCGAGTTGTAAAACTTATCGAATTTTATAATTATAAAGATAAGAACATGATTATTCAAGATCGAGGTAGACATCTAGGTGAAAAAAGTGTTGTCTTGATTGAAAATGGAAAACTCATAGGTTTTGGATATACGGAGTTAAATTTTCAAGTTGAAAATATTTCAATTTTGAAAAATATCATAAATCCTATGCAAAACGATAGAGACGCCCAACATATCATACAAAGTTATTTGAGGAAGAATAATAAAAATTTGAAGGTAATCCATTTTTAAAATGACTTGGAAGGAGAAGGTTCATGAAGTGATATACGAAGCAGACACCAAGGCGGGGAAAGTATTTGATATTGCATTATTAATCGTTATTGTAGCAAGTCTCGTTTTGGTCATACTGGATTCTGTTGAATACATTAGCCTTCAATACCATTCCTTATTTGTCACTTTAGAATGGATCATTACTATATTTTTCACGATTGAATATATCCTGAGAGTCATCAGTATAAAAAAACCTAAAAATTATATTTTTAGCTTCTATGGCATTGTAGACTTTCTTTCCACTGTTCCACTATATATTTCTTTGGTTTTTGCTGGCTCTGGAGCCTTATTATCCTTGAGGGCTTTAAGACTACTCAGAGTCTTTAGAATTTTTAAATTGGTAAGATATTCTGGAGCTGGCTCTAGTGTAGCCATTGCCTTAAGAAATAGTGTACCAAAAATTTTAATTTTCCTTTATAGTGTAGTTATTATCTCATTCATAGCGGGAACCATAATGTATATTGTAGAAGGTCCTGAACACGGTTACACTTCTATCCCAAGGGGAATCTATTGGGCCATTGTAACTCTTACCACGGTAGGATTTGGAGATATCCACCCTATAACCCCTTTAGGCCAGTTTATTGCTACTATTATTATGCTACTTGGATATGGTATTATAGCGGTTCCTACAGGTATAGTAACTGCAGAAATGGCAAAAGAAAATTTTAGAAAAAACACACAAGTTTGTTCTAATTGTGGAGAAAATGATCATAGAGATAGTGCAGAATTCTGTCATAAGTGTGGCTATTCACTAAATAAAAGACAACAGGAGAAAGAAATTGAGAATGAAGACTGAAGAATCCATCTTGATTTGTATTGTTGGTCCAACGGCCATCGGGAAAACCAATTTAAGCATTGAGTTAGCTAACTATTTTTCTACTGAAATTTTATCTGCAGACTCTAGACAGTTTTTTAAAGAAATGGAAATTGGCACAGGAGTCCCCAGTCAAAATGAGCTTTCTCAAGCAAAGCACCGTTTCATTCAACATATTTCAATTAAAAGGGATTATAATGTTGGAGAATTTGAAAAAGAGGCCACAGAGGTCTTAGATACTATTTTCAAAACGCATTCCAAGGCTATCCTAGTTGGGGGAAGTGGTCTATATCAAAAAGCAATAACCGAAGGTCTTGACATCTTTCCAGAAATTCCTTTAGAGATAAGATCAAATATCGAAGATCTTCTCAACTCTAAGGGATTAGTCGCGCTACAGAGCTTGTTAAAGAAAAAAGACCCTGAATATTACAATCAGATTGAATTGAGCAATCCAAGACGGCTTACAAGAGCACTTGAAGTTATAGAAACCTCTGGGAAGCCTTACTCAAATTTTCTTAACCAAACCAAACCAAAACGGAGTTATAATAGTATTAAAATAGGTTTGGATGCCCCGCGAGAAGTCATTTACAAAAGAATTGAAAAACGCGTAGATGAAATGATTGCAAACGGGCTTTTAGAAGAAGCAAAATCTCTATATCCCTACAAACACTTAAACGCTTTACAAACCGTAGGCTATAAAGAATTATTTGCCCATTTTGAAGGTAAAGCAACATTAGCTGAAGCCATTTCTGAAATTAAAAAGAATACACGAAGATTTGCCAAAAGACAATTGACATGGTTTAAAAAAGATCCTCAAATTAAGTGGTTTCATTACGAGACTCCTAGAGAAGACATCATCAACCATATCAAATAAATTAGCTTACCATAGAATACAGCAAGCTAATTTATGATAAATGAAACTGAAAAAAGTAAACTTAAAGCTAGACTTTAAGCACCTTTTCCATCAGATCCCTTCACAACTAAGCGGAATCCTTCGCCATGAATGTTCAAAATTTCGACTGAATCGTCTTTTTTCAAATACTTTCTCAATTTGGCAATATACACGTCCATACTTCTTGATGTGAAGTAATTGTCATCTCTCCAAATCTTTGTGAGCGCTAACTCTCTTGGCATTAGATCATTTTCGTATAGGGCCAATAAGCGCAATAACTCATTTTCTTTTGGAGACAACTTATTAGGCTCTTCCTCTTTGAAAGTTAAAAACCTCAGTTTAGAATTCAAATGAAAGTTTCCAACGCTAAACTCAAATTGCTTGCTATCTGAAAGTGTATCCGAATTCTTTCTTTGCATGATGGCTTTTATTTTCATCAAAAGCACTTCACTATCAAAAGGCTTATTGAGGTAATCGTCTGCACCAACTTTATATCCTTTTAAGACATCGTCTTTCATCGCTTTAGCCGTCAAGAAGATAATTGGAATATCTTCATTTTTAGCTCTGATCTCTTTCGCTAAAGTAAAACCATCTTTATAAGGCATCATGACATCTAAAATACAAAGGTCATAGTTTCCCTTTTTGAATTTCTCGAAGCCTTCCATGCCGTTTTTAGCGTGCGTGACGTCGTAACTATTCATAGATAGATAATCTTTTAATACGATTCCAAAGTTTGGATCGTCTTCTACTAACAAAATTTTCTTGTTTTCAGTTTCCATATATTTATGATATTAATGGTAATTTAATAATAAATGAACTTCCTTTTCCTTTTTCGCTTTTCACAGAAATTTCTCCATGATGATCGTCTACAATTTGCTTAGCATAAGCCAATCCTAGCCCGTGGCCCTTTACGTTATGAACATCTCCTGTGTGTTCTCTGTAAAATTTATCGAATATTTTCTTTTGAACTTGCTTAGCCATTCCATTTCCTTGATCTGAAATGATAAGCACAATATAATTATTTACATTTTCAGTAGTCACAGTAATTTTAGGTTCAGAGGCAGAATACTTTACTGAATTATCTAAAATATTTATAATAACATTTGAAAAGTGTGAATTGTTCGCTAATATACTATCTCTTTTGGCATCTAGATGGGTTTTGATGTAACCATCTCGATCTTCCACTATTAAATTGATATGACTAATTGAATCTTCTATAATATCATGAAGGTTGAATTTTTCTTTATCAATATTGAGCTCATTTTTTTCTAGTTTAGAGATCCTCAAAACATTTTCTACTTGAGCATGCATACGTTTATTTTCTTCCCTTATCATATTCATGTAGCGGTTTACCGCTTCAGGATTGTTTGAAATTATAGGGTTTTTGACGGAATCTAATGCCAGATTAATAGTGGCGATAGGCGTTTTAAATTCGTGCGTCATGTTATTTATAAAATCAGTCTTAATCTGTGAGATTTGTCTTTGTCTTATAAGCTGACCAATCGCCGAAGAAAAAGCCAGTACAATAACCAAAGTAAATAAAACTGAAAGTCCACCCATAAGAGCTATTGAAGATAAAATTTGCTTGTTTTTATCTTTAAAATTGATAAAAAGTTGGTAATCTGAATATTCATCATTGTAACTATATACAGGGACTCCATAAGTCGAAGGTGAGTTAAGCTCAAAACTAGCAGTCTTCACTTTAGTAGAAAGAGCATTGCTATAAATTCCAAAATCAAAATCTGACTTTAGATTGCGTTTTTCCATTTGCTCATCGATAAGCTTTTTGATTTCTAAGGTATCTACCCGCTCATGGATAGGAATTTTTGAGGCCATTTCCATTATAGCGTCTAGCCATAAGTATTTTTGCTCATCTTCTAGGTTATTAATACGCTCATAACGTTCTAAGGCATTAATAGTATTTCCATCCATGCCCTCTCTCCTCATCACGGCCGTTACCTTTCGACTAATCAATTTTTTAAACTCGATTGAATCTTGATTTTCAGCTAAAAAAGGAGAAGCAATTTTATAATCCTCTTGGAATAAGCGATTAGAATACGTGAAATATTCGGTTGAAATCCCTTCATCTGGTAATTGAAAAATTTCACTAAGTTGAGCTCTCACTGGAATAGCAGAATCCGCAATAGAAGCAAATTTGAAATAGTATTTATCCACTTCATCTTTCTCCAACTGCTGCACAACATTTATGAGTATCTGTTTGGCACCCATAGAAAACTGCTCTTCGTTGCTCTCCACTGTATTCTTAATCCAATACCCTTGGACGAAGATGATTCCAACCAAGGAGACCGTCATCAGAATAATTATAAATATAAATATGCGCTTATTCATTTTGCCAAAATTACAATTTTAACAAAATGCTTTCTCCGTGTTTAACCGAAAGTTAACAAGACAATCCTCTTATTTATCTGAAAAGTTTAAAAATTTTACATGAAGTTTGTCCACTTGTTGCTGAGTCTGTTTTATATTAGTATTATCAATTACGAAATCCGCAAGTTTTTTCTTTTTAGACTCAGGCCATTGTGCCTTTATTCTAGATTTTACTTCTTCTTCTGAAGAATGATCTCTTTGGATAACACGTTCTATTCTAACTTGTTTTGGGGCTGTTACTAAAATCGTAAAATCAAAATATGATGCCCTATCCTTTTCAAAAATTATAGCAGCTTCGTAAATGATATATAAAGCATCTATACTTAAAATCCATTTTTGAAAACAGTCGTGAACTTTTGGGTGAATTATAGAGTTGAGTTTTTCTAAAGCTGCTTTATCTTTAAATACTATGGAAGCTAATTCTGATTTGTCGATTAATCCATCAGTAGTTAATGATATATTGAAGGTATTTGCTACCTCTTTGACTACAGAAGGATCATTTAAAATTTTTTTAGCTTCTACATCCGCAATAAAAACGGGAATATTCTTATTCTTAAACATATTTGCTACAAGCGTTTTTCCAGTACCAATGCCTCCAGTAAGTCCAATTTTTATCATTTTTTAATCAAATAATCAACCTTAAAGCTATCTAAAGATACGTTTTTAACCCATTTGGGCTGCTCTACTAATTCAAGGATCATGAAATCCTCATTGGGTATATACTTGGCTATGACTTTAAAACCAGATTCGTCTATCCGCTCAAAATTGGCCAAACTAGTTTTAAAATTAACATTTACAGTTTTAGGGAATATAACGATGTCTTGATTGGTGTTTGTTTGGCTGACTTCAATTGGGATACTGAAACTTCCTTCAGTGAATTTACTCACTGGAAGAAAGTAATCTATCTCCATATCAAAATAATTAATAGACAAACTGTCTATAGTTTGTATACGGATTGACCCCTTAAGAGTATCAGATACTTTTTTAAAGTCTTTAGGCTTGGTATAAATATGCTCGATAGTATTTAAAATAGAGTCACTCCCAGAAACCTTTATAAATTGAGGTTCAAATAAGAAAGTGCCTGTAGAATCATAACCCATAGCAAAATCAACTTTAAAATTTGGCTTTACTTTTAGGGTCTTAGTCGCTAACCTAAAGTGCTTATATTCCAAACTATCTATGCTCATTTGTATATCACTTGATTTAAGATCTAAAGATTTTGATATCTCCTTTTTATGTTTTTCAGTCACAAATACAAATCTATTATCCAAAGAATCCAATTGATTGAAATTGATATCCATAGACGAATTGAAAAGGCTCACAGAAAGAATTTTAAATCCTGTTTGTTGAATGTCTACCTCCAAAGAATGCACCAAATTTTCAATAATAATATTTTCAGGGACATCTACCAATGTTATAGATAGAGTTATAGAACCGTCATAGCTTTTGGACATTTGGACAAACAGCCATATAAGCATTGTAAAAAACAAGATAAAAATAAAGGCTTTATAATTTCTCTTTTTAATGTTCTGCTTTAATCTAGTAAGCTGAGTCTTTTGGTTCATTGACTAAAAAATAATTGAGGGAATATTAATTGTGGTTTTTTCTTAAGGATATGAATGAAATAGTAACTTTTTATAAATCCAGACCCGTAACTAAAAAATTGGATGTTTGTTGAAAATACACTTAAGAGTCCAATTTTAATAGTTTTGTAGATCATCGTACTATCCATTAGTATAAGAAAATTATACAACACATAAAAATAAATCACAAAATAGAATTCAAAAAAAAGTAGAAACACCCCTACTACCAAGAACAATAAATAAAAAAAAGGAAACCAGTACGTCATCTTCTTAGTTTCTGGGTATCGCTTAAGCAATATAGGCCTTACTAGTCCAAATTTATTGACTTGAGAACTAAATTTGAAAAAATCTACTCGCCGTTTATGATAAACAAAAGCACCCTCTATATAACCTACCTTAAAATTTTTCTTTTTTAATCGAATGGATAAGTCAGGGTCTTCTCCTGGATGGATGGATCCAAATCCACCAGACTCTATAAAGGCAGCTTTAGATAGTCCCATATTAAAACTTCTAGGTTCGTAAGTTTTAGAGAATCGTGAATGGGCACTTCCCCTAATACCACCTGTGGTCAAGAATGAAGTCATGGCATAATCTATGGCTTTTTGAATATCTGTAAAGGAGTCTTGAGATTTATCTCCTCCTCCATAACACTCCAAATACTCACTCGAAAGATGATCGTTAACTGTTTTTAAATAGGTTGAAGGCACTATAACATCACTGTCTAAAATGATAAAATAATTCCCTTTTGCTTTCCGCATTCCATAATTTCTGGAATCTCCAGGTCCTGTATTCTTCTTAAAATAATAAGAAATATTCAATTTAGTATTAAACTTGAAAACCACCTCCTCGCTAGAGTTATGAGAACCATCTTCTATAATAATCACTTCGAAGTCACCTTCTATTTGGCTTAAGCTTTCTAACAACTCTTCTATCTCCTTTGGTCTGTTATAGACAGGAATTATAAAAGAGTAATGGCGTTCTATCATGGTGTAAATATATTACAAATAAAAAATCCCGAAGCAAAGCTCCGGGATTCATTATGTATAATCAGTAGTGATTTATTGCTTGATCACTCTAAAGGTTTGAAGACTTCCTCCCACTTTTAAAGTCACTAAATAAACACCAGACTGCAGCTCTTTCATATCCACTTGTGGATTTGAAACTTTTGGTGCAGTTTCAACTACCATCTGTCCTAACATATTGTATACCTTTATGTTATCAACAGTAGATGCTGTTGAAATAGAAAGTATATCATTTACAGGGTTTGGATAGAAAGTAAAGTCTGTAGAGTCAAAACTAGTGTTAGATACAGTACCTACGTCTAGCGTATACTCTTCAGCTTGGCCATAAAAAGTGCCTAAACAAGGATCTAAATAACCAGTTGTTCCGAAAAGCTTTTTAACTCTCATTCTAGTTTGTCCTACTACAGCACCTACAGGTACTTCAAGTGTTTGAGTAGCTTGTTGACCATCCTCACCAGTAGAACCTGTGATGGTTGTTGTAATTTCATAAACTTCATCAGCATCAAAAACATCGTTTTGATTCCAGTCAATAAATACTGCAAATCTGTTTTCAAAACTACCACCAGCCGTATTCCCTTCGAGTATAATTTCGTAAGACTCTCCAGCTGAAACTTGTCCAACTACACTTGTAAAGTCTTCATGAGCAGGAGTACCGTCTACTGTTGCATCCGTTCTATTTGTAAAACCTGCAAATTCAACATTGGTAATAGGCTCAACATTCGCTGAAAACTCTAAAGGTCCACAATATGGAGCTGGGAATTCAATAAAATCTTCATCATTCAATTCTACTAAAGCTCCTCCAGAGGCTAAAGATACCCAAAGACCAAAAGCAGGACCATCCTGATTAGCACCAGGATCTAAAAATCCACTTGCAAAAACAGTAACAGCCGCATCTGCTAAACCTAATTCAGCTAAATAAGCTTGGTAGCCAGCAACTTTTGTAGAACCGTCTGCAGTAAATATATCAATCAGATAATCGTCTGTTGGTAATTCTAGATAGCCTTGGAATTCTGTATAGCTGATATCATCAACTAAAATACCTCCACCATCTTGGTTAACGACATCTACAGTAGGTGCATCTGGAGAACCATGATGTACTAAAACATCTGTATTTCCAGCCACAGCCGCAGCTTCTCTTGCACCTGCAAATACTTCTAAACTAATTGATGAATCCAAAGTACCAGAGGCCACTGCAATATAAGTTTCATCTGCAACCAAAGTAGTGCTTACATTAAATATGCTTTCAGAAACATCTAAACTGGTTCCCGGAGCAATATCGATAGTGAGTGGTGTGTTTGCGGGAGCATCTATAAAAGGAGTAGCCGTTCTAAACGTAAAATCATCTAGAAATAAATCTCCATTTAAGTAGACATCTACGACTTCCACAGCAGGATCTGGAGAATTATGAACCACTTGTAATCGCGCTAAAGGAAGAGTAACATTAATAGAATAATCTTCGGCTTGGCCATAACTAGATCCTATACAAGGGTTTAGATAATTAGTTACGCCAAAAATCTTTTTAACTCGCATACGAGTTTTACCAGGTAAAGCATCAATAGGAACAGCAATATCTTGGATAGCTTGTTGACCATCATTACCATCAGAATCTGAAATAGTTTCTAAAATTTCATAAACTTCGCCATCATCGTCTAAAACATCGTTTTGATTCCAGTCAACAAAAACGGCAAATCTATCGGTAAAAGCACCATCTGTATTCCCTTCTAGGGCAATCTCAAACGATTCTCCAGCGAGTACATCACCACTAAGACTAGTAAAATCTTCGTGACCGGGAGTGCCATCTACTGTTCCATCAGTTCTATTTGAAATACCTGCAAACTCAACATTGGTCATTGGTTCTACTGCTGAACTAAACTCTAAAGGGCCACAGTAGGGAAGTGGAAAATCTAAAGGAGGTTGTCCTTCAATAACAAATGCAACACTACTAAATTCTAGTCCAATATCAGAAAAAGCTGTCCAAGTTATAAGACCTCCACCAAAATCGGTAGGAATTATCAAATGAGCTTCGTTAACACCTGCAGCTCCTGCTCCTGCTGAAAACCAGTTCCAACAGATAGGTCCATCAAAATTTGGTATATCAAGACTTGGAGCTACAACCAACCAATAATTTCCAGCTGGCAGTGAAAAATTAGAACCTAGGGCTTCTGCCACGTCTATTCTTATATCTAGTCCTGTTCCATTCTGAATAAATACAATAGCAGGACCTTCCGGATTAATATTTACAAGTTCTAAAAGACCAGAACCCTCTTGACTAGGATCTCCTATAGGTAAATTTGTATCTGAATTGGCATATATATAAACATTTATGCCAGTAACATCCGCGATAAAATTTTCAGATTGATTAAAACCAAAAGCAGTAATAAAGGTGATATCATTTTCACTGGTCAATTCAAAGTCATCTGTTGAATAAACACCAGCGCCAGTGTTATTGACTGTAGAGACAATTCCAGCAGTCGCATCGGAGGGGCCTTGATCAAATAATACAGCCTTTTTAATTTCAGGAGCCGTTGCAGGCTGCGGCGATTCCATAGATAGTTTTTGTGCATTTGCAGAAAATGCAAAAACAAGACCTATCAAAGTCGCTAATAATTTAGTTGTTTTCATAATTTTTAGATTTAATTACAAATATAGTTAATGTTTAAATAAAATATTTTGCGCCTAATACTTTATTTAACATCAAATTGGTAAATGTTTTTAATCAAAACAACAATTAAATGAGCGGTCTTCTGCTCCAATATTCATCAAATTTTAAAAGTTATTTGTTTGAAAATTAGCTAGTCTTCCATAGCTTCCATAATCTCTTGGCTTATACCAATTTAGTATTCCAATGTCGGATAAAATAAGTTTCTTTTTCACTTATTAATCGTCATAAAATAGAACCGTAACTAGTGCTATGCTTATATTTTTTTCCTCAACTAAGTAAAAAATAATTCTAATTTTTAATACAACATTTAAAAACCAAATTGGTATTACACCCATATTGATAAGCCTTCGTGATGATACAAGTTTTATGAAGTTGCTTTTTTAGTGAGATCAGAAAATAAAGTCAGTGTGCAATCCGCACATTCCAAAGCCATTGGGCGTTTTCAAATTTGGTAAGTTTCTGTAAAATCCATCTTTTCAACTATATCAATCCAGTGAAATTTCTGGAAAACCCAGAAAAGGATTGGATAATTGACAAAGCACAAAATGAGCAACTATCATTTATTTGGCAACTTGTGTTTGGAAAAACAAAGACCTTAAAACAATACTAATTATAGAGATGAAAAATAAAATCAATCCGTTTTGTTTTTTATCGAATATCACTGACTGCAAATAAAAAATCCCGAAGCAAAGCTCCGGGATTCATTATTTATAATCATCAGTGATTTATTGCTTGATCACTCTAAAGGTTTGAAGACTTCCTTCAACTTCTAAAGTAACTAAATAAACACCTGACTGCAGCTCATTCATATCCACTTGTGGATTTGAAACTTTTGGTGCAGTTTCAACTACCATCTGTCCTAACATATTGTATACCTTTATGTTATCAACAGTAGATGCTGTTGAAATAGAAAGTATATCATTTACAGGGTTTGGATAGTAAGTAAAGTCTGTAGAGTCAAAACTAGTGTTAGATACAGTACCTACGTCTAGCGTATACTCTTCAGCTTGTCCATAAAGAGTACCTAAACAAGGATCTAAATAACCAGTTGATCCGAAAATCTTTTTAACTCTCATTCTAGTTTGTCCATCTACAGCACCTACAGGTACTTCAAGTGTTTGAGTAGCTTGTTGACCATCCACACCAGTAGAACCTGTTATGGTTGTTGTAATTTCATAAACTTCATCAGCATCAAAAACATCGTTTTGATTCCAGTCAATAAATACTGCAAATCTGTTTTCAAAACTACCACCAGCCGTATTCCCTTCGAGTATAATTTCGTAAGACTCTCCAGCTGAAACTTGTCCAACTACACTTGTAAAGTCTTCATGAGCAGGAGTACCGTCTACTGTTGCATCCGTTCTATTTGTAAAACCTGCAAATTCAACATTGGTAATAGGCTCAACATTCGCTGAAAACTCTAAAGGTCCACAATATGGAGCTGGGAAAAGAATAAAATCTTCATCATTCAATTCTACTAAAGCTCCACCAGAAGCTAAAGATACCCAAAGACCAAAAGCAGGACCATCCTGATTAGCACCAGGATCTAAAAATCCACTTGCAAAAACAGTAACAGCCGCATCTGCTAAACCTAATTCAGCTAAATAAGCTTGGTAGCCGGCAACTTTTGTAGAACCGTCTGCAGTAGTTATATCAATCAGATAATCGTCTGTTGGTAATTCTAGATAACCAGCGAATTCTGGATAGCTGATATCATCAACTAAAATACCTCCACCATCTTGGTTAACGACATCTACAGTAGGCGCATCTGGAGAACCATGATGTACTAAAACATCTGTATTTCCAGCCACAGCCGCAGCTTCTCTTGCACCTGCAAATACTTCTAAACTAATTGATGAATCCAAAGTACCAGAGGCCACTGCGATATAAGTTTCATCGGCAACCAAAGTAGTACTTACGTTAAATATGCTTTCAGAAACATCTACACTGGTTCCTGGAGCAATATCGAAAGTAAGTGGTGTGTTTGCGGGAACATCTATAAAAGGAGTAGATGTTCTAAACGCAAAATCATCTAGTGCTAAAACTCCGTTTACGTAGACATCTACGACTTCCACAGCAGGATCTGGAGAATTATGAACCACTTGTAATCGCGCTAAAGGAAGAGTAACATTAATAGAATAATCTTCTGTTTGGCCAAAACCAGTTCCTAAACAAGGGTCTAAATAACTAGTTGTTCCGAAAATCTTTTTAACTCGCATACGAGTCTTACCAGGTAAAGCATTAGCAGGTACAACAAGGGTTTGAACTGCTATTATATCATCATTACCATCAGAATCTGTGATGGTTTCTACGATTTGATAAACTTCACCATCATCGTCTAAAACATCGTTTTGATTCCAGTCAACAAAAACAGCAAATCTGTTGGTAAAACCAGCCGCAGTATTCGCTTGTAGTGCAATCTCATACGATTCTCCAGCGAGTACATCACCGCTAACACTAGTAAAATCTTCGTGAGCGGGAGTGCCATTTACTGCTCCATCAGTTCTATTTGAAATACCTGCAAAATCAACATTGGTCATTGGTTCTACTGCTGAAGTAAACTCTAAAGGGCCACAGTATGGAAGTGGGAAATCTAAACCAGATTCTCCTTCAATAACAAATGCAACACTACTAAATTCTAATCCAAGACCAGAAAAAGGTGTCCAATCTGTGAAATCTCCACCAAATGCATTAGTAGGATCTATAAGGTGTGCGACACTATTTCCAAACACACCTGTACCAGCTGCTCTCCAATTCCATCTTGTAGCATTACCAAAATCTGGAATATTTTGTGTAGGAGCAACAACTAGCCAATAATCTCCCTCTAGAAGTGTGAAAGAACCCCCACTCGCAGCTTCGATATCAACCTTTAGATCAAATCCTCCATCCCCTGAACTTATGATTTCTACAGCTGGACCGAACGGGTCAATATTCACTAATTCTAACAAGCCTGTTCCTGGTTGGGCAGGATCGCCGGCTGGAGAATTAGCACCTGAATCGGCATACACATAAACATTGATACCTGTAACTGTAGATTCAAATGAAAGATCTGAATTAAATCCATAAGCTGTTATAGACTGGATATTAAACTCAGCATCTAATGTAAAGTCATCAGTGGTATACACCCCAGCGCCTGTATTATTCACCACTGAAACTATACTTTCAAAATTAGTTAAAGTTCCATCTGGGGACTGATCAAAAAGAACTGCTTTAGGAATTTCCGGCGCTACAGACTGTTTTAATGATTTGACTGAAAAATCTTGTGCATTAAGTGTTAATGCAAATACAAGACTAAACACTGTCATTGTAATTCTAGTCATAATTTAAATTTTAAAATTGGGTGCCAATGTAGTTAATATTTGAATAAAAAATTAAGCTTCTGATATTTTTTTAGCTCAAAATTAATTAGCCTACTTTTATTAATGTTGTTATAATTTAATAAAAGTAGGCTAATTAAAAAACCCTCTAAATAGAGGGTTTAAAAAGTTATTTGTTTGAAAATTAACTAATCTTCCATAGCTTCCGTAATCTCTTGACTTACACCCGTATGACTAAAGCCTCTGTCATGATACAGGTTTTGGAGAGTTGCTTTTTTAGTGAGATCAGAAAATAAAGTCGGCGTGTAATCTGCACATTCCAAAGCCATTGGGCGTTTTCAAATTTGGTAAGTTTCTGTAAAATCCATCTTTTCAACTATATCAATCCAGTGAAATTTCTGGAAAACCTAGAAAAGGATTGGATAATTAACAAAGCACAAAAGGAATAACTATCATTTATTTGGTAACCTGTGTTTGGAAAAACGAAGACCTTAAAACAATACTAATCATAGAGATAAAAAACAAAATCAACCCGTTTTGTTTTTTATCGGACATTAATCACTGCAAATAAAAAATCCCGAAGCAAAGCTCCGGGATTCATTATTCATAATCATTAGTGATTTATTGCTTAATCACTCTAAAGGTTTGAAGACTTCCTTCAACTTCTAAAGTAACTAAATAAACACCTGACTGCAGCTCATTCATATCCACTTGTGGATTTGAAACTTTTGGTGCAGTTTCAACTACCATCTGTCCTAACATATTGTATACCTTTATGTTATCAACAGTAGATGCTGTTGAAATAGAAAGTATATCATTTACAGGATTTGGATAGAAAGTAAAGTCTGTAGAGTCAAAACTAGTGTTAGATACAGTACCTACGTCTAGCGTATACTCTTCAGCTTGGCCATAAAAAGCGCCTAAACAAGGATCTAAATAACCAGTTGTTCCGAAAAGCTTTTTAACTCTCATTCTAGTTTGTCCTACTACAGCACCTACAGGTACTTCAAGTGTTTGAGTAGCTTGTTGACCATCCTCACCAGTAGAAGCTGTTATGGTTGTTGTAATTTCATAAACTTCATCAGCATCAAAAACATCGTTTTGATTCCAGTCAATAAATACTGCAAAACTGTTGGTAAAATTACCAGCCGTATTCCCTTCGAGTATAATTTCGTAAGACTCTCCAGCTGAAACTTGTCCAACTACACTTGTAAAGTCTTCATGAGCAGGAGAACCATCTTGTGTTGCATCAGTTCTGTTTGCAAAACCTGCAAATTCAACATTGGTCATTGGTTCTACTACAGTATACTCTATAGGTCCACAATATGGAGATGGGAATTCAATAAAATCTTCATCATTCAATTCTACTAAAGCTCCACCAGTAGCTAAAGATACCCAAAGACCAAAAGCAGGACCATCCCCATTAGAAGCAGGATCTAAGAAACCACTTGCAAAGACAGTAACGGCCGCATCTGCTAAACCTAATTCAGTAAAATAAGCCTGGTAGCCAGCAACTGTTATAGAATTATCTGCAGTTGTTATATCTATAAGATAGTTAGCTGTTGGCAATTCTAAATAGCCTTGGAATTCTGGATAGCTGATATCATCAACTAAAATACCTCCACCATCTTGGTTCACTGCATCTACAGTAGGAGCATCTGGAGAACCATGATGCACTAAAACATCTGTATTTCCAGCCACAGCCGCAGCTTCTCTTGCACCTTCAAATACTTCTAAACTAATTGATGAATCCAAAGTACCAGAGGCCACTGCGATATAAGTTTCATCGGCAGTTAAAGTAGGGCTAACAGTAAATATACTTTCAGAAACATCTACACTAGTTCCTGGTGCAATATCGATAGTAAGTGGGGTGTTTGCGGGAGCATCTATAAAAGGAGTAGCCGTTCTAAACGTAAAATCATCTAGAAATAAATCTCCATTTAAGTAGACATCTACGACTTCCACAGCAGGATCTGGAGAATTATGAACCACTTGTAATCGCGCTAAAGGAAGAGTAACATTGATAGAATAATCTTCTGCTTGACCAAAACCAGTTCCTAAACAAGGGTCTAAATAATCATTTGTGCCAAAAAGCTTTTTAACTCGCATACGAGTCTTACCAGCTAAAGCATCAGCAGGTACAGTAATATCTTGGATAGCTTGTTGACCATCATCACCATCAGAACCTACAATGGTTTGTGTGATTTCATAAACTTCACTATCATCGTCTAAAACATCGTTTTGATTCCAGTCAACAAAAACAGCAAATCTGTTGGTAAATCCACCATCTGTATTTCCTTCTAGTGCAATCTCATACGATTCTCCAGCGAGTACATCACCACTAAGACTAGTAAAATCTTCGTGAGCGGAAGTGCCATTTACTGTTCCATCAGTTCTATTTGAAATACCTGCAAATTCAACATTGGTCAATGGTTCTACTGTACTAAAATCTAAAGGGCCACAGTAAGGCGCTGGAAAATCTAAAGCAGATTCTCCTTCAATAATGAATGCAGTACTTTCATATTCAGTTATACCAAGATCAGAATAAGGTGTCCAAACTGTGAAATTTCCACCAAATGCATTAGTAGGATCTATAAGGTGTGCGACACTATTTCCAAATACACCTGTACCAGCTGCTCTCCAATTCCATCTTGTAGCATTACCAAAATCTGGAATATTTTGTGTAGGAGCAACAACTAGCCAATAATCTCCCTCTGGAAGTGTGAAAGAACCCCCACTCGCAGCTTCGATATCAACCTTTAGATCAAATCCTCCATCCCCTGAACTTATGATTTCTACAGCTGGACCGAACGGGTCAATATTCACTAATTCTAACAAGCCTGTTCCTGGTTGGGCAGGATCGCCGGCTGGAGAATTAGCACCTGAATCGGCATACACATAAACATTGATACCTGTAACTGAAGATTCAAATGTTTGATCTGAGTTAAATCCATAAGCTGTTATAGACTGGATATTAAACTCAGCATCTAATGTAAAGTCATCAGTGACATACACCCCAGCGCCTGTATTATTCACCACTGAAACTACACTTTCAAAATTAGTTAAAGTTCCATCTGGCGACTGATCAAAAAGAACTGCTTTAGGAATTTCCGGCGCTACGGACTGTTTTGTTGATTTGACTGAAAAATCTTGTGCATTAAGTGCTAATGCAAATACAAGACTAAACACTGTCATTGTAATTCTTTTCATAATTTAAAGTTTTAAGTTCAGCACTAATGTAGTTAATATTTGAATAAAAAAATAAGCTTCTGATATTTTTTTTAACTAAAAATTAGTTAATAACACCTTTTTTAATAATGTTGTTATAATTTTATAAGAGTCAACTAATGAAAAAACCCTCTATACAGAGGGTTTTAAAAGTTATTTTTTTGAAAATTAGCTAGTCTTCCATAGCTTCCACAATCTCTTGGCTTACACCCATATTGGAAAAGCCTCCGTCATGATACAGATTTTGTAAAGTTACTTTTTTGGTAAAGTCAGAAAATAAAGTCAGTGTGTAATCTGCACATTCCAAAGCCGTTGCATTACCAAGCGGAGACATTTTTTCAGCATAGTTCATAAATCCGGTAAATCCTTTTACACCTTGTCCCGCAGAGGTAGGTGTAGGTGACTGTGAAATCGTATTCACTCTTACCTTTTTATCTTTTCCAAAAAAGTAACCAAAACTTCTAGCGACAGATTCTAGGTAAGCCTTGTTATCTGCCATATCGTTATAATCTGGAAAAACACGCTGAGCTGCCATATAGGTTAAAGCAACAATACTTCCCCACTCGTTCATAGCATCCTTTTTATAAAGGGTTTGCATCAGTTTATGAAAAGACAACGCCGATACGTCTAAGCCTTTTTGGGTCCAATTGTAATTCTGGTCTGTATAGTGTTTTCCCTTTCTTACATTGATAGACATACCAATAGAATGAAGAACAAAATCTAACTTCCCTCCTAGTATTTCCTGTGATTTTTCGATTAAATCCTGAAGATCTTCAACGTTAGTGGCATCTGCAGGAATAACCTCAGAATTTGTTTTTTCAGCAAGGGTTTTTATAGTTCCCATTCTTAAGGCAACGGGAGCATTTGTTAACACAAATGTAGCCCCTTCTTCATGAGCTCTTTCTGCGGTTTTCCAAGCAATTGAGTTTTCATCCAAAGCTCCAAAAATAAGTCCTCGTTTTCCTTTCAATAAATTATATGACATAGGTAGTAAATTTTATTTCGATTGTAAAGTTAATCATTTTAACAAAGATTGAGCATGAGCCAAAGCAGATGCAGAGGTTTTATCTCCTCCTAGCATCTCTGCAAGTTCCACAACCCGCTCCTGCCCTTTGAGTATTTTTATATTCGACTTTGTTTTTTCATTTTCTGTCGTTTTATAAACTTTGAAGTGTTGCTCTCCCATCCCAGCAATTTGTGGAAGATGCGTTATGGAAATCACTTGAAGAGAGCTTGACATTTTTTTCATGATACTTCCCATCTTTGTAGCAATATCACCAGAAACCCCTGTATCAATTTCATCAAAAACAATGGTTGGTAGATTCTCAAATTCAGCAAGAAGACTTTTAATGGCTAAAGTAATTCGTGACAACTCACCACCAGAGGCTACCTTCTTTAAGTCTTGAAGTGCACTCCCTTTATTGGCGGAAAACACCCATTCAAATTCATCGGCACCTTTTGGAGTAAAGACATTGGTATAGCCTCCTCTAACTTCAAACTTAGCATCTGGAATTCCCAATTCACCAAGCATGCTTTCTACACTAGTGCTTATCACCTTAGTGGTGTCTTGTCTAGTCTTAAATAAGGTTTTAGCAATGACTTCTAGCTTTTCAATTTGATCATCAATTTTGGCCTGTACCTCCCTCAGAGCCTGTTCTGCATTTTCTTTTACAGAGACTTGTTCTTCAAGTTCGTTTTGAGTCTCTATCAAGCCTTCTATGCTTGAAGCATGATGCTTTTTCTGAAGGTTATAGAGGTGTTGTAATTGCGTATTGATCTGTTCCAATACTTTGGGATCTGCCTCTAAAGACTCCTGTTGAGATTGAGTTTCACTTGAAATATCTTCCGCCTCAATCAAAATGCTTTCTACTCTCCGATACAACTCCTCTAAATTGGTATCGAGTTGAGCCGCTTTTCTCATCTGCAAGTTAATTTCTCGTAATTGAGAAATGACTCCCATAGATTCTTCGTCTAAGTGCTCAAAGGATTGCCCAAGTTTTTCTTGAAGCTCCTCTATATGACTCAATTTTCTTTGTTCGGACTCCAACTCCTCCAGCAGACCTACTTTAAGCTTCGCCTCCTTCAATTCTGAAAGTAGAAACACATTGTAGTCGTAAGTTTCGTCAGCTTTAACTTGATTAGATTTTAACTTCTCAAAATGACCCTTATACTCATTTAAAAGCTTAAAGTTATCTTTATAGTTTTGCTTTAATTTAGAGTTTTGAGCAACTGTGTCCAATACTGAATACTGGTAATCTGTATTTCCAATAGAAAGGGTTTCGTGTTGACTGTGGATATCAATGAGATGAACGCCCAATTCACTAAGATTCGAGAGTTTTACGGGAGTGTCATTGACAAAGGCTCTAGACTTTCCTGATGGTAAAATCTCTCTCCTTATTATAGTGTGCTCTTCATAGTCTAGGTCCAAAGCATCAAAGAGTGAAGACAAATTGAATGAACCTATAGAAAAATGACCTTCAATGATACATTTTTTTTCTGAATCTTTTATAGAGTTTAAGTCTGCTCTTTTGCCTAAAAGTAGGGAAAGGGCACCAAGTATTATAGATTTTCCTGCACCAGTTTCTCCGGTGATGATGGAAAAATGATCTGTAAATTCAAGACTAATGTCTTCAATAAGAGCGAAATTTTTTATTCCAAGAACTCTAAGCACAACTGAAGGATTTAGTAGTTATAAGCAGTTGCTAATTTACTAAATAATGTGGGATCTTGATAAATATTATTTTCCTATCATACGCCATTTTCTGTTATGAACAGGCGCTACTTGATTTAAAGTACTCAAGGTCGAGCTAATATCCATTTCTGGACCACCACTTAAGATTTGCATAATTTCATCTGATTTTGCATCGAAGAAAATTCTGAATAAAGGAGCGTTAGGTCTTGTTTTTGAATTTTCTGAAATGAGATTGATAGCCGTAACGATATTTTCTTTCCCCTTTTCAACATCATTTTGCATCAGATCCAAGCCTTCCCTGTGGTAAACGTAAAGTGCCTTTCTATAGTTAGAAAAATTCCTGGATAGCAAATCTCTATTGATACCGAATCTACTTTGAGAAGCTCCGGACTCTTTCCACCCATTACCTCCACGTTGACTAGCAGCGTTTACAATCTTTCTAGCTTCTTCGTAGAACTCATCACCTCCCTGTTCAAGAAATGTATCTGCATCATATCCCAAAATAGTATACACATAAAAGCTTATAGTAGATACTAAGTTATTTGTAAACACATTGGGATTGTAGTTTAAGGGTTCAAACTCTTTATAATTAAAATTAAAATCCCCATCACTTATGTTTAAAAGAATAGAATTCATAGACGATGCGAAAACTGGTCTCGAAGATTGAACCTGAAGAGTAGCTTGGAAATTATCGGAATCGTAAGCTTGAATAATGATGTTGAAGCTACATTTTATACGCTCATGAGTATCGTAAGAGTTATCCGTCCAACTTGTATTATTTATAAATTCGTTTAAATCCTTTTCTAAAGTTCTAAAAATCGTAAGCTGATTTCTTCCAGTTTGTTGAGCATCTAAAACAACTTCTGCCTCCAAAACTTGGGCTGAGATCGCAATTGGAAAAAGGAGTAAAAGGAAATTAAGCTTTAAATTCATCGGAGTATTAATTTTAAAATATGATCAAAAATGTCTTTGGCGACTTCAGATTTAGGTTTTGTTTTAAAACGTATAGTTTCTGAATTTGTTATAATTTTAATTTTATTAGTGTCTGTTTTAAACCCTGCCCCTTTATCATTTAAGGAATTGAGAACGATAAAGTCTAGATTTTTTCTTTTCAATTTAGACGTCGCATTTCGCTCTTCATCATTGGTCTCTAAGGCAAACCCTACTAGGATTTGGTTCTTTTTGATACTCCCTAAATGCTTTAATATATCTGTTGTAGGTTCTAATTCAATATGTAAGGCCTCTTTAGACTTTTTCATTTTTTGATCCAACTGATGCTTGGGCCTGTAATCTGAAACTGCCGCTGAAGCAATAACTATAGAAGACAAATCGAATTTGGAGAGCGTAGCATCGTACATCTCCTGAGCGCTTACGACATCAATTCTAGTTAAGTTGGAGTGCTTTAAATGCAGATGTGTTGGTCCTGTAATCAAGTTCACTTTAGAGCCAAGGTCTAAAGCTCGCTTAGCAAGTTCAAAACCCATTTTACCACTTGAGTGATTACCGATGAACCTAACTGGGTCTATGGCTTCATAAGTGGGCCCCGCGGTAATTGTAATTTCTTTTCCAGCTAGAGGAAGTTGAGAAAGAATATCTTTTTCAATAAAGCTAATGATATCTTCTGGCTCAGCCATTCTACCTTCCCCAACAAGACCGCTGGCCAATTCTCCAGATCCAGGTTTTATAAATTTATTCCCGAAACCTATAAGCTTGTCGATACTAGCCTTGGATGAAGGATGTTTGTACATGTCCAAATCCATGGCTGGCGCAAAATAAACAGGACATTTAGCAGAAAGATAAGTAGTGATAAGTAGATTGTTGGCAGTACCCGAAGCCATTTTGGATAAGGTATTTGCCGTGACTGGGGCGATAAGCATTATATCTGCCCATAATCCTAAATCCACGTGATTATTCCAATTCTTTTCCTCGTCGGTAAAGCTTGAAACCACTGGGTTTTCGGATAGTGTAGATAAAGTAAGCGGGGTTATAAATTGCTCGGACTCTGGAGTCATAACAACTTTTACCTGAGCTCCTGCTTTTTTTAATAGACGCACGAGGAAAGCAGATTTATAAGCGGCAATGCCCCCTGTAATTCCTAATAGGATATGCTTACCGCTTAAAATGCTCATTGATGAAAAACTTTTTAGTCTTCGGTATTCTCTTGGGTATGTCTATAGTAGATTTTGTCATCTAACCATTCTTCCATAGCGATAGAATGTGGCTTAGGAAGTCTTTCGTAGTACTTGGAAACTTCGATTTGCTCTTTATTTTCAAAAACCTCATCTAAGTTCTCGTTATAAGTAGCAAATTCATCCAATTTTTCCAAAAGCTCTTTCTTCATCTCCACATTAATTTGGTTAGAACGTTTAGAAACTATAGATATAGATTCGTAAATGTTTCCAGTAGGCGCATCAACTTTATTCTTATTGATTGTAGTTGTGCTTATTGGAGCGTTGGTGTTTTTGATATTTGAATTCATAATTCAGTTTGTGTATTTGTTCGTTCTTCTATGTCTTTGGCGTAGATCATTGCTTGTTCAGATATTTCTGTGCCGGTGTAATATTTTGAATAATCTTCGTAGTAAGTTTGAGCTTCAGCGAGTCGTTCCGGAACCAATATAACAATACTATTGATGGCTAAAATATAAGCAGATTCAAATTTGTAGAAAAAAGCTTGCTCTCTAAATTTGGTTCCTGGGAATTTCAGTATATAGTTATCGAAAGATTCTATCGCAGACTTATACCGTTCGGTATGATGGTATTGCTTAGAAATCTCATAATATTTCTTTTCAATTTTTGAGCTTAATTCTTGAATCTTAGAATTAGATTCTTCAAAAAATTCTCCATCGGGATAGGTATTGATATAAAACTGAAGCTTGGTCATAGCAGTCTGTGTATCCTCTTGGTCTTTACTGTAGATGGGCGAAACTTCATAATAGCTTACTGCACTTTTATAATGCGCTTCTTCCGCCTTTACACTGTTGGGGTAAGACTTTGAAAAGCGTTCAAACAAGTAGCCAGATAAAAAATAATCTCCTAATAAATAATGTGAATTAGCATTCATATAACTTACCGTTTCACCTGATGGCTTGCCTTTATATTGAGGTAAGATTTGCTCGAAAAGCCGAATAGCTTTGGTATAATATTTACCCTTCCCCTTCTCTAAACCTTTATCGTACATAGACTTTGCCATTTCATATTTTAGCGCAATCTCATCTTTTTTCAACACTTTCTGATACTCACTGCAAGAGGAGAAAGAAATTACAACCAGTAAAAGTAAAACTATTGATTTCATAAATTTAAATATCGTGCAAAATTAAGGATAAATCTTCGATAATAAAAACGTATTATGACTCAGCTTATTTCATCTGACTATTGAAAACCTTTAATGCTGATTTTAATATTGAACTTGCTTCTACCAAAGGCAACCTAACACCCGATTCACATAAATTTTTAAGTTCAAAAACCGCTTTTATACCAGCAGGATTTCCTTCTTTAAAAATAAGATCGATACCATCCATCAATCGAAACTGAATAGTAAAGGCTTCCTTTACATTTCCCTCTCTACCCAAGTTTAGCATTTTAGAAAATTCGGCTGGATAGCCTTGTGCCATCACAGAAATAACTCCTGCACCTCCAGCTAAAACCATGGGTAATGCAAGCATATCATCTCCAGAAATCACCAAAAAATCATCTGGTGTGTCCCTTATTATTGCCATAGCTTGGACTATATCACCGGCTGCTTCTTTAATGCCTATAATATTATCGAAGTCCTTTGCTAGACGAGTTACTGTTAAAGGCAGCATATTGGATCCTGTTCTCCCTGGCACATTATACACTATAAGTGGAAGCTTCGACGCTTTGGAGACTTCAGAGAAATGTTGGTAGATTCCTTCTTGGCTCGGTTTATTATAAAAAGGAGACACCGATAAAATAGCATCAAAGCCTTCTAGATTTTCTTGAGCTAAATCTTCGACCACCTGAGAGGTGCTGTTTCCTCCCAACCCAAGAACAAGTGAGAGTTGACCGTTGTTTTCAGATTTAATAATATTTTTTACAGTCTCCTTTTCTACTTTAGAAAGAGTCGCGCTTTCTGCTGTAGTTCCTAAAACAACTATATAATCTACGCCATTCTTAATTTGGAATTGAACCAATTTTCTTAAAGCATTTTCGTCAATTTCATTTTTTCTTGTAAAAGGCGTTACTAAAGCCACCCCTGTTCCTAAAAACTGCTTCATTAATATTAAATTATTTGCTTTATATATTTAGAACTTTCTTTAAAAAAATCAAGATTTTTAGAATCTATATTCAATAAAAAATCATTTACTCTTTCGTCCGCCTCTTGTAATCCTACTTTCAGCTTAGCCTCGCTGAGATGAGCTAAAACCTCTAAGCACACCTCCTCTTTACCAAAATAATTAAAAAGCAATTTATAATTTGTTTTTAAAAACTCATCAATGGCTTTAGATTTAGGTTTTCCAAACAGGGTAAAATCCTTTGTTGTAAAGATGTATTCTGGTTTTTCTACCTTGTCATACCTATGACGGCTAAAACCTAGAAAACTGATATCCTCAGAATTGATCTTAAAGTTCTTCTCAACAAGTTGCTGCAGCTGATATCTATCTGCTATATCATCATTATATAAAATTCCAACCTTATCACTTAATTCTTCAGCTTGAACTGATCTTTTGGAAGATAGGCTTTTATTTAAAAAATACGTTTTTATAGAGTTTAACACCTCAAGAATTTAAATTCAAATGTACTATTTTCAAATAAAAATAACCTATAAAAGTTGAGCCTTACGACCAAACTTTTATAGGTTAAAAGATAGACTTGAGATCTAGCCTTTTAGCCAAGCTTGTCTCAATTGAAATTTAGGATCAGTTTCTTCTAGTTCTTCTGACTGTAAACTGGTTTTGTTTGTGAAAGGCTGAGTGGTTTTACCCTCAAAAATAAGCTCTTCACCATTCCTTTCCACAGTCATTTTAAAGTCTTCTCCCTCTCCCCAAGCCATAGAAGTCGAAATTAAATTTCTTATATTTTCTAGAGTATAATCAGTTCCATTAATAGATTTGATCTCATCTCCACCTTTTACACCTAGCTCTTTGAAAAACGAATTCATAGGGTAACTTTCTCTAAAAAAGACTGAGCCATTATCTTGATCGACGTCTATAAATGGAGTTCTTCCATCTAAAAAATAGCCTGTTTTACCAACACTCTCCGTTTTCTCAACTCCTACTTTGGCAAAAAAATCATCATAAGGAATCGGAGTATTTCCCTCCACATAGGCCTCAAAAAATTCTTGTATTTCAGGATACGTTAAACTTACAATTTCAGGAATCAAGGCATCATCTTCAAACGGTGTGTCTTTTCCATACTTAGAAATCAACTTTTTCATTAGGTCTAAAATCCCCATTGTTCCTCCGCTTAATTCCCTAAGACGAATATCCAAAGCCATCCCTATAAGGGCTCCTTTTTGATATACGTTATAGTAACTGTCTTTATACTTATCATCAAGGATATTCTCACTCATCGTCGTAAACGACATGGTATCATCAAAAGCTCTTGAGGTTTCAATCTTACCGTTCATCCGCTTATAAAAATCCTCTTCAGAAATAAGACTTTGGTTAATTTGAAACAGATTAGCAAAATATTCAGTAACTCCCTCATACAGCCAAAGGTGCTTGGACATTTTAGGATCATTATAATCAAAATAGTGAACTTCGTTAGAATGAATATTCAATGGAGTAATGATATGAAAAAACTCATGCGAGACCACGTCTGTCATAGATTCTTCAAGCTGAGGTAGAGTCATGGTTTCTGGCAGAACGACACTCGTAGAGGTATGATGTTCTAAAGCACCAAATCCTCGAGCATCAGGGTTTTCCATATCCGATAAATACAATAAAATAGCATATACATTTGTATTATCGATTTCACCTAAGAAGGATTTTTGAGCTTGAACCATTTTTTCTAAAGCTGGTTTCAAATCTTTAGTGGTGTGAACATTGTTTGGAGAATGTATGCTTAAAAGTACTTTCATCCCTTCAATATCAAAACTTGTCGTATCCGGTACGGAATATAGAATAGGATGATCTATCACTCCAAAATATCGGCTAGTAGAAAATTCATCAGTGATATGAGTTCCTTGGTCGGTTTGATTTGTTACTGGCAAAGAAGCAGAAGCTGTTAGATTTGAGGGTCTATGGATATTGATTTTATAAGGGATTTCCTTTGCATTCTCAAAATAGCCGACCATTGCATGCAAATTGAGCATAAAATTATCACCAGCCTCAAAATTGGTTCCTGCTGGAGAAAACACGCCGCCCTCTCCCTCAATATCGAAGGTATCTTCGACATAATACGTCAGCTTATCGAAATTTTGAGAATTGGAAATGGTCCACATGTTCTCATCGCTATGAGTGATAGATATTTCATTCCCATCATAATCAACAGCAATTAAGTCATCAGAAAACTGTCCGTAATCATTTACAGCATAAGTTCCTGGCACTGTTTTAGGCAAATAAAACTTAAGAGAATCGGCCTGAATTGGACCAGGATTTATAGAGACTTTTACTCTATCGTTTTCAATCTCATTTAGAAAAATATCGACTACTACTAGTTTGTTTTCTGATTTGGAAATCGATTTACAACTGGTGATTATAGCCATAATTCCTATGACAAAAATTATTTTTTTCATTGTTTTATTTATTGTTTTATTTATTTATAGGACGGTTTAGTTTGAAAATGTTACGGTTTAATTTTAAAATTTTATCACTTTGTTTAAAGTATTGATGTCTTGTGAAGTCCCAAAAATATAAACCAGATCATCAATTTCAATTTTGGTAGTAGGCTGGATCTCTGAAATATATTTTCGTCCACGTTTAATAGCCAAAACAGTAACATTATATTTTTTACCCATACCAGAGTCCACTATAGATTTCCCAGCAATATCATTATCACCGTGTTGCACATGAAGCGTTGCCACCTCCTTATTTGGAATATCTAATTGTTGAAACATCGCATTCTTAGACGTTGGTTTTATACTGGTAAGCATCTGATAGTCATATGATCTTATACTGGTGACAATATTCTCAATATCACTTTGGGTAATCATATATTGTTTGAGCACCCGTGTGAAAATTTCGATAGAAGTTTCAAATTCTTCAGGAATAACTTCATCTGCTCCCACTTTCATATTTTCGTCAATTTCTTTTACAAACCGTGTTCTTACAATGATATAAACAGTTTGAGAAAATAATCTTACGGAAGAGATGATTTTTTTGGTAGCACTAGGATCTGAGATTGCGATCACCACTACTCTAGCTTTTTGAATATTGATATGCTTAAGAATTTCTGGATCTGCTGCATCTCCAAAAACAATAGGTTGGTTTTTTCGTTTAGCCTCTTCTATAGCATCGTAATCCATATCCACAATAACATAAGGGATATCTATATGAGAGGTCACTCTAGAGATATTTTGGCCATTGATTCCGTACCCGATAATAACCACATGGTCTGACCATTCCTGCACCTGGTCTACTTCACTACTACTTTGCTCTAGCTTTCTATTATTAAGCCGTTTCCTTACGCCTTTAGGAATGGCCGCTACGAGTAAAAAATCTGTAAATTTATGAGATTTTTGAAGAATGAATGGCGTTAATGCCATTGTAATAATAGAAACAGATAGGAAATATTGATATAATTCATTGGGCAATAAATCGTTTTGAAGGCCCACCGTAGAGAGTAAAAGAGAGAATTCTCCAACTTGGAAAATACTCAATGCAGACATAAAAGTAGTTCGCGGTTGAGTTTTTAAAATGAACGTCACAACAGCGACCACTAGCATCTTGATTAGGAGGACCGCAAGCACGAAGAGTAAGATATAAATGACATTATTTATAAAAAAAGAAAGATCTAGCAATGAGCCCACAGAGATAAAAAAGAAACTGATAAAGATTTCCCGAAACGGTAAGACGTTAGCTGTAGCTTGATGGCTATATTCTGATTCAGAGATAATCAAACCTGCGAAAAATGCACCAAGCGCTAAAGAGAGTCCCACAGAGGACGTTAACCAAGCCACAGAAAAACAAAAGACGATTGTGGTTAATATAAATAACTCTCTATTCTTGGATTTAACGACTAATTTGAAAACAAACGGAACTATATATCTTTGAAGTACAAAGACCACAGCACCAACTCCTATTAGTTTTACTAAGAGAATAAGTAAGGTTTCCCCAATATTATCAGATTTCCCAGCCAAAATGGGCGTTAGCAACATCATTGGAACAACAATTATATCTTGAAAAATAAGAATCCCTAAAGCCACTCTCCCATGAGGAGACTCTATCTCCCCTTTTTCCTGAAGCATCTTAAGAACAATAGCTGTACTACTAAGAGAAATTAAAAATCCTATAAAAACAGCAGTATTAATTTCGACACCTAACGCAATAGAAACTAAGGCTGTTATCAGTATAGTTCCTCCTACTTGCAGACCTCCACCTATAAAAACAGTCTTTCGGATTTTCATGAGCCCACTAAACGATAGCTCAATTCCAATGATAAAAAGTAGGAAAATTATCCCAATTTCTGAAAGCAATTCTACTTCATGAGTCGAGCTTAATAAATTGAACGCACTAGGCCCTACAATTATTCCCGCCATCAAGAACCCAAGAATAGAAGGCACCTTTATCTTTTGAAATGCCAAAATAATGACAATGGAAATACCTAAGACAATGACAATTTCTTTTAATAAGGGGATTTCCATAGACTGGTTTTAATGAAGCCTAAAAATACTAAACTTTAACACTCAATGTTGTTTATGAAATACTAAATAATTCACTAGCAAGCCCAAGGCTATAATTAGCTTTTACTATACATTCAAATTTAATAAACTCATTATATTTACACCCAAATCTATCTTTATGCGTAAGTTTCTAATTCTTTTTTTTATAAGTATTTCTTTTTGGTCCTGCTCAAAACATCCTACTATTCTTGTTAAGACAGATGGAGAACTGGTGCGAATTTCAGATTCGATAGAAAAAAATAAAGAGCTTGAAGACTTTATCTTACCCTACAGAAAACGTATCCAAGAAGAAATGAGCGCCGTTTTGTCCTACACCCCAAAAGCAATGTTCAAATCGGATACAAAGTTAAACACCCCTTTAGGGAATATGATGTCTGATGCTGTTCTTGAAATGGCCAATCCTATTTTTGAAAAACGAACTGGCCATAAAATAGATGTTGTGATCTTAAATTATGGTGGAATTCGTTCTGGCATCAATGCTGGAGAGGTGACCACAAGGACCGCTTATAATATTATGCCTTTTGAAAACGAAGTCGTTATCGCTGAATTAGCTTCAGAAGAACTTAAAGCATTGGTGAATTATTTAGTTAAAAATAAAGTCGCTCACCCCATCGCTGGTCTTCAAATTTCTCTAGATGCTGAAGGCCTTCTTAAAGAGGTGAAAGTGAATGGGGAACACATTCAGAATAAAAATTACTACGTTGCCACTTCCGACTACCTCATAAAAGGCGGAGACCGTATGGAATTCTTTAAAAAATCAAAAAGCGTACACTCCTTAGATTATAAGTTAAGAAACTTGTTTATAGATTATTTTAAAAAGAAAGACACCATAGCTCCAAAACAGGATAATCGCTTTACCAAACTTCAAAACTAGTATCATGAACCGATTAAAATTTATAAAAACGACAGGAGCAGCAACAACATTCACAGCAGTGGGTGGCCTCGGCTTATTGAGAGCTTTCCAAGCTAAGCCTTTCACCAAACACCTTACTATTTTGCATACTAATGATGTGCACAGTCACATCGATCCCTTTCCCAAGAATGACAGTCAGTATCCCAGTCTTGGTGGTGTGTCAAGACGGTATAGCTATATTGAGAAGGTAAAGGCCGAAAATCCAAACACCTTAATTTTGGATGCTGGAGATTCCTTTCAAGGAACACCGTATTTCAATTTTCATGGAGGTGAGTTAGAGTTTAAACTCATGAGTAAAATGGGATACCATGCCTCCACAATTGGCAATCATGAGTTTGATAATGGGATTGATAATATAGCCACTCAACTTGAACATGCTAATTTCGATATGCTGAATACCAATTACAATTTGGAGAACACAATCCTAAATGGACTCGTCAAACCCCATCAGATTTACGAAGTCAATGGCTTAACTATTGGTGTTTTTGCACTCGGTATTGAACTTGATGGATTGGTTTCTCAAGACTTGTATAAAGAAACAAAATACCTAGACCCTATTGAGATAGCTCAAGAGCAGATCAAAATTTTAAAACAAGATCTCAATTGCGATATCGTAATTTGTTTATCGCATTTGGGCTATAGCTATAAATCTAATAAGATTGATGATTTAAAGCTCGCTGCACAGACCAAAAATCTTGACCTTATCATAGGAGGACATACTCATACTTTTTTGGATAAGCCTACTGTGGTTGAAAATGCAGAGGGTAAAGCTGTATTGGTCAACCAAGTGGGGTGGGCAGGCATAAACGTTGGCCGAATTGACTTTTACTTTGACGATAAAGAGCTAAAAGAACAAAAGAGCTTGGTGATGGAAGTCTAGAACCCGGAGTAGATCAATTGCCAACCATCGTTAAAAACTCATCTTCAGTGATAATTTTTACCCCTAGATTTTCAGCTTTGGCTAACTTGCTAGGTCCCATGTTTTCTCCAGCAACCAGATAATCTGTTTTTTTAGAAATAGAGCTGGTATTTTTACCCCCATGCTTTTCGATAAGGTCTTGAAGTTCTCTACGTGAGACTTTTAGAAAGACTCCCGAAATCACTAAAGTAAGATCTATTAACGTATTGCTTTGCCCCTCCATTTCTTCTTCAGAAATTTCGAGATTAAGACCGTAGTTTCTCAAACGGTCAATGCGAAGTTTGTTAGCATCATCCTTGAAAAAGTCAACGACACTTTGTGCTATGCGTTCTCCTATTTCGTCTACAGCTACAAGGTTTTCTAGACTTGCAGAAGCCAGTACATCTATACTTTTAAAAGCTTTCACAAGCTTTTTAGCTACAGTTTCACCTACGTATCGAATCCCAAGACCGTAAAGGACCCGCTCAAAAGGGATGTCTTTTGAGGCTTCAACACCCTTAATTAAATTTACAGCAGACTTTTCTGCCATGCGCTCCAAAGGAAGAACATCTTCTTTTCTTAACGTATACAAGTCGGCGTAGTCCTCAATTAAATCTTCCCTTACCAATAGCGCCACCGTTTCGCCTCCAAGCCCTTCTATATCCATAGCTTTTCGAGAAATAAAATGCTGTATCCTCCCTATAATTTGAGGAGGACACCCCTCGGTATTTGGGCAAAAATGTAAGGCTTCTCCTTCCTTTCTCTCCAAAGGGGTTTCACATTCTGGACATTCTTTTAAATAAACAGTAGGCTGAGAAGACTCCGAATCGCGTTTTTTAAAATCTACACCGATGATTTTCGGAATAATCTCTCCTCCTTTTTCTACAAAAACCACGTCTCCTTCTCTAATGTCTAGTTTTTCGATCTGGTCTGCATTATGGAGTGAAGCTCTTTTCACGGTAGTTCCTGCCAATTGAATAGGGTCGAGATTAGCGACAGGAGTAATAGCTCCTGTTCTTCCAACCTGATAGGTGATCTGATTTAGAGTGGTTGACACTTGCTCTGCTTTGAACTTATAGGCCATGGCCCATCGAGGAGATTTTGCCGTATAACCAAGCTCCTCTTGTTGTTGTAAACTATTGACTTTAATAACCACGCCATCGGTTTCGTAAGGTAAATCGTGGCGGTGCTCATCCCAATAGTTGATATAAGCAAACACCTCATCAATCGATTTGGTAAGCTTTGCTTCTTTAGGAACATTAAATCCCCATTCTCTGGACTTGTTTAAACTTTCCATTTGGGTACTCACGCCTAGATTTTCCCCCGTGAGATTATAAAGTAAACACAATAAAGGACGCTTAGCAACTTCTGCACTGTCTTGCAATTTTAAACTCCCTGAAGTGGTGTTCCTAGGATTAGCATAAGGTTCTTCTCCCAACTCTACTCGTTCTGCATTCATTTTAGCAAAGCCTTTATAGGGTAACACGATTTCTCCTCGAATATCAAATCGGCGAGGGTAATTATCCCCTTTCAATTTTAACGGAACAGATCGTATGGTTTTTACATTATGGGTAACCTCGTCCCCTTGTGTTCCATCCCCACGAGTTACGGCTCTCAAAAATTCACCATCTTCGTAAGTTAAACTAATAGAAGCCCCGTCGTATTTAAGTTCACAAGTGAATTCAACAGGCTCTTCAATTATTTTTTGGACACGTGTTTGCCAATCTTCCAAATCTTCTTTGGAATAGGAATTCGACAAAGAATACATCGGGAAATCGTGAACTACCGTCTTAAAGTTTTTGGTGACCTCTCCACCTACTCGCATCGTTGGCGAATTGGGATCCTTATATTCTGGATGGGTCTTTTCTAGCTCTTGGAGCGCATTCAACTTCATATCAAAATCATAGTCGGAAATCTCTGGAGCATCCAAGACATAATACTTGTAATTGTGCTCGTGAAGTTCTTGACGTAAATTTTCAATTTGATCTTGAATGCTCATAAAATAAATAAATTATAGGTTGAAAAGAAAGTTCCTTGTTCAGCCTTTAAAATTAAATTAAATTCTTCAAATTCTTAGTCAGAATATCTGTTAATAAGGATAGTTTAATAAGCTTTTAGCATTCTGTAATTCCCACGGAAATCTTTCCTCAACTCCAGGCTTTGAAAACCAAAACTTTTGAACAATTGGCGTGTTTCTTCTGCTAAATTTTGATTGATTTCCACATAAACCAAAGGCCTTTTTCTCATTTTGGAAGTCAGTTCTGCAATTCTTCTATAAAAAATTAAAGGATCGCTATCCTTCACAAACAAAGCCAAATGCGGCTCGTTTTTAAGAACATTATCCTGCATTTGAGCTTGCTCATTGAATTTTACATAAGGAGGATTGGAAACCACAATATCAATTTCCTCTGGAAGATGCTTCAAGGTCAATAAATCGGCTTGAGTATACTCGATTTTGGTGTTATTATCTTCTGAATTTAATTCTGCTAGCTTTAAGGCTTCTGATGAAATATCTAGAGCCTTGAGTTTAGCCTGAGGTAGGTGCTTAGCTAAAGCAATAGGAATACAACCGCTCCCCGTCCCTAAATCTAATATAGACAACTGAGACTTTGAAAATTTCTGATCTTCTAAAATCCATTCTACTAATTCTTCGGTTTCTGGTCTTGGAATCAATACACTGGTATTGACTCTAAAACGAAGCCCAAAAAATTCAGTATAACCTAAGATATAGTGTATAGGTTCTTGTGCTTCAAGTCGAGATTGAGCCTTCTTAAACTCTACTAATTTTTTAGAATCTAGATTCGCTTCAGATTCTAAAAGCAAATCATGAGTTTTTAAATCCAGAAGGTCTTCTGCCAACCACTTAAAGAAATTAGAAATCTCTCCTCCTTCATAAATGGGCTGAAGAGCTTTAAAAAAGTCTTGCTTTAGTTTTTTAAGATCAGTCATTCTTCCTCGGATTTATGCTCACTAGAAACTTGAAATCCAAAGACGCTATCAAATTTTTTGTAGATCTCTTCAAAGTCTTTTTTCCTAACACTTATTTTAAATTTACAATTGAGCTTTAAGTCTTGAGATAGAATATCCAAGTCGTATTCTTTAACCAGTCTCATCACCAGATTCATTTTATCGTATTCACAAATCACATCAAACTCCATATTGATGGTTTTAGTGATAATTTTACTGGCTTCCAAAGCCATCTTTGCTGAAGTTTTGTAGGCAGAAATCAGCCCCCCTACCCCCAACTTAATACCTCCAAAATATCTCACTACAACCACTAAGGTATTGGTCATTTCAAAATTTTGCAACTGTCCAAGTATTGGCATTCCTGCAGAATTGGAAGGCTCACCATCATCGCTGACTCGAAAGTGTTCATAGTTTTCTCCCATTTGCCAAGCATAACAAAAATGTCCTGCTTTGCTATGTTTAGATTTCAAACTAAAGATTGCCTTTTCTACATCTGTTTCTGAGAAAATAGGGAAAGAATAGGCGAAAAACTTACTAGCCTTTTCCTTAAACAGAATTTCTGAACCAGGTCGGTTAATGGTTTTAAAAACGTCATCTTTCAAAATAAAGTTGAATTAAAGATTCAGGTCACTTCGTTAGCCTTGAATGGTAAAAATCGCTGGCCGCTTGTGCAGATCAATAGACGTTTTCTTCCATTCTGCGACGGTTTGAGTTTTAATAAATTCGGTAGAGAGGGTCAAATCAACGGCCACACTTATTCTGGTAGAAGACTGTAAAGTAGTAATAAGACTGATGAGTAATTTATTATTTCTGTAAGGCGTTTCTATAAATATTTGAGCTTGGTTATTGTCTATAGATGCCTTTTCAATTTTTTTTACAAAATGCTTTCTCTCTTGATTGTCGATAGGTAAATACCCGTGAAAGGTGAAGTTTTGACCATTAAGACCGCTAGACATCAAGGCCAATAAAATAGAAGATGGACCTACCAAAGGAACCACTCTGATATTTTTTTGGTGAGCCAAAGCTACCACTTGAGCTCCAGGATCTGCAACTCCAGGGCAACCAGCGTCGGAAATTAGTCCCATATTGATGCCTTGTTCACATTGATCAAGGAAATTTGGAATTTCAAGATCGGAAGTGAATTTATTTAATAGCTTAAACTCAAGGCTAGGCTGTGATTTGGAAGGCACTACTTTTTTTATAAAATGCCTGGCAACTTTTTCATTTTCAACAATATAATGGTCAATTTCGCTGATGACTTTACGGATAGACAGAGGTAGAACTTCCAAGGGCGGCAAGTCTCCAAGCCTATTAGGGATTAAATAAAGTTTACCTTTTTGAGGTGTTTTGTCCATACATCTATAATTAATTGATCAAAAATTAAATTATGCTAATTCTGAAGCAATAACAGAACAGGATTCTTCCAACATATGATACACCTGTTCAAAACCATTAATGGAATCATGATAAGGATCTGGTACACTTTGGTCTTCGCCTGGATATATAGTATTCAGAATTAAACTGACTTTATCTTCTTCCTCTTTGTTGTCTGCCATGTTAATAACATCTTCATAATTGGATGAATCCATGACATAAATATAATCAAAACTTTGAAAATCTTTCTTTGCAAAGGGTCTGCTTTTTTGGTTGGTAATATCTATACCATATTTATTGGCCACTTCTATAGAGCGTTGGTCTGGAAGAGAACCTTGATGAAAAGCAGAAGTCCCTGCAGAGTCTATTTCGAAAATGGACGTGTCTAGCTTAGATTCTAAGATCCCCTCTGCCAGAGGGGATCGGCAAATATTACCTAAGCATACCATCAAAACTCGAATCATAACTGCTTGAATTTAATTTCGAGATCTTGGATGAATTTCCTGTATTGCTTATCGGATTCTTGGAGATTGGATACAATTTTACAAGAATGTAAGACCGTGGAGTGGTCTCTTTGTCCTATGTGTCTTCCAATACTGGTGAGCGAAGTTTTGGTTATTTCTTTAGCAAAATACATGGCGATTTGCCTAGCCTGAACAACGTTGCGCTTTCTACTTTTAGACTGTAACTCTTCTATCTCGATATGAAAATAATCACTAACTACATTTTGAATATCATCTAGAGAAATCGGTTTCTTGTTGTTTTTGACGTAATTCTTTACGATTTGCTCTGCAAGATCAATAGTGATTTCTTTTTTGCTAAACGTGGAGTGTGCGATAAGAGAAATGATAGCCCCCTCAAGTTCACGAATGTTGGCGGTAATTCTTGAGGCCACATAATCTAAAATTTCATCGGCCATCTCTACACCATCATTATAAAGTTTATTCTTTATAATTTTGATACGCGTTTCAAAATCTGGCTGCGCGAGTTCTGCTGAGAGTCCCCACTTAAATCTGGAAAGAAGTCTCTGCTGAATGTCTTGCATATCTACAGGAGCCTTGTCACTGGTTAAAATAACTTGTTTTCCATTTTGATGCAAGTGATTAAAAATGTGAAAAAACACATCCTGAGTTCCTTTCTTACCAGAAATTAATTGGATATCATCTACAATAAGTACGTCTACAATTTGATAAAAATGAATAAAGTCGTTTCTGTTATTTTTGGAAACCGCATCGATATGCTGTTGCGTAAATTTATCTGCAGAAATATAAAGAACAGTTTTATCTGGAAATTTATCTTTGACTTGTAATCCTATAGCATGAGCTAAATGGGTTTTCCCCAAACCAACTCCACCAAAAATAAGTAAAGGATTAAAAGAAGTTCCACCAGGTTTATTTGCCACGGCAAGACTTGCAGATCTCGCTAACCTATTGGAGGTTCCCTCCAGAAAATTATCGAAAGTGTAATTTGAGTTTAATTGAGAATCAATTTTTAAGTTCCGAATACCCGGAATGACGAACGGGTTTCTTAATTCTGGATTCTTTTGACGCGAAGGAAAATCTATAGATTGAGAGTTAACATTGGAACGTTGAGTACTTGGTATTTTTTCTGTAAAAGGTTGTCTATTACCTTTAGCATTTTCCATTCGAATCACGTAAACCAACTTTGCTCCTTTTCCTATTTCTTTGGTCAAAGCAACTTTTAAAAGATCTACGTAATGCTCTTCTAGCCACTCGTAAAAAAATTTTGAAGGTACTTGAATGCTCAAGGCATTATCATTGAGCTTTACGGCATTTATAGGTTGAAACCAGGTTTTATAAGCTTGATCTGAGATGTTGTCTTTCACAAAAGTTAGGCAGTTATCCCAAACCGAAGTTGCTGATTTTGACATAGTTAGACTTAAAGTATATTAATTAGTATTCTATTTTTTGCAAGTTTTTTCTGTTCTTACGAAAGGCAAATATGTGAACAAATTTTCTAATAAAAAAATCGGATTTGGGTTGAAATTCTCTTTTTTTTTACCTATAATTAATGAGATGTTAAAAGATAAATTTTGAGCAAAAATAGTAAACTAATAAAGCCAATTTCGACGTCTTCTTCAATTGAAGTTAGGTATGCGGAAACAGACCAAATGGGAGTTGTACATCATGCCAACTACCCTATTTATTTTGAACAAGCCAGAGTAGATTGGTTGAGAAAAATGGGAATGCATTACCAAGAAATGGAAGATAAAGGAATCTTTTTACCCTTATCTAAATTGACTATAGATTATAAAAAACCGGCAAGGTTTGGAAATATCCTAAACGTAAAGACACTCTTAAATACATTACCCAGTGCATCGATTATTTTTGATTATGAAATTAGAAATCAAAACGATGAAATCCTAACTCTTGGTCAAACAGTGCTCGTTTTTGTTGACCATAAAACAAAACGACCTATACGCTGTCCGCAAAATATTATGGATCTTATTTTAAAAGCTATTCCAAAAGATTAATTCTTAAAATAAGCATCTACAAAAGCTGAGCTGTTACTGGATTGGTGGCTATGGAAATGTTATGGTCATCGCCAATTCTCATTAATATTTGGACATCTGGCTCGTGAGGTTGCATACCTAAGAGATCTCAAAAAAAATCATCGATAATTCATTCTCTGCACCTAAAGCTTCTATTTGGGGCACTGTCACCAATGGGACCTGAAATTTTTTTCTCTATGCTAAGGCAATTGTTTTCAATGTGAGTACCGGTGGTCTCTTTAGGTATAAGATTAGCTTCTTTAAGTTTTTAAATGTTTTTATTGATAAAATTGAGCGTTTTTGGCTTCTTTCCACGTGTACAATAATGGCTGTTTTCTTTTTTAATTAGGCTTATTTCTTAAACTAATTTTTTCTTCATAAACACCTTGCAGGAATAGTGTCCTGTATCTCCTAATCGCTCTTCTATATAATCGAAACCCGATTTTTTATATAATTTCTGAGCAGGCTCCATGGAAACTAAAGTCTCTATATAACATTCATTAAAATGATGCTTTTTGGCAAAGTTTAAGCACACTTGCATCATTTGTTGTCCCAGGCCTCTTCCTCTCACCTTAGGATGAAAATACATTTTCTGAAGTTCACAGATTGTGCTTTCTCCGTTTTCTAAAGGAGCTATACCTGCACTGCCAAGAATTTCATCTCCTTCCAGAAATACAAAATACTCTGCTCTATCTTTCTGGTAAGTTTCGAAAAGCTGATCTAAAGCTATGTCTTCATAAGCTGTACCTACTTTGGGCACACCTTGTTCTATCAAGACATAGCGTATCATTTCTGCTACTTTTGCATTGTCTTTTTGTTCTATAGGTCTAATTGTTATATCAGTCATATTTTGCTTTAGTTGAATGTGATTATTTTTTAAAAAATAATTGGTCTTCCAATCTGGTTTAAAACCACAGGCTAAATTAAGAGATTTCAAAATTTTAAAGTGTCTCTATCTTGAAAAATTAAAGTCTGAGCCTGACAAATTCAAAAGAAAAAACAGCGAAAACTATCTTTATAAAAAGGATGATTATTTTAAGTTGAATCCATAAGTCTTTTTCTATTTTTACGTCGTGAAAACAAATGAATTTTACATCAAAAGATGCCTTGAACTGGCCGCTAATGGTCTAGGCACTACTTACCCCAATCCTTTGGTAGGTTGTGTGATTGTCTATAATGACCGCATTATAGGCGAGGGATGGCACATTAAAGCAGGAGATGATCATGCTGAGGTAAGGGCCATCAATTCTGTTAAAGACCAGTCTTTACTTAAAAAATCTATCCTTTATGTGACGCTAGAACCTTGCAGTCACTATGGAAAAACGCCTCCCTGTAGTGATCTCATTATCGAAAAGAAAATTCCTAAAATTGTTATAGGAACCTTGGATCCATTTGCTAAAGTGGCAGGAATGGGGATCAAAAAATTATTGGCTGCTAAAAGAAGTGTAACGGTTGGTGTATGTGAAGAAGCGTGCGAAGAGCTAAATAAGCGGTTTTTTACATTTCATAGAAAACAAAGACCTTTTGTAATTTTAAAATGGGCTGAAACCACTCATGGTTTTATTGCTCCAACTGAACAACAGAAAGGGGATATCTTTTGGATTACCAATGCGTATTCCCAACAACTAGTGCACAAATGGAGAAGCGAAGAGCAAGCCATTTTGGTTGGGACACAAACTGCACTTAAGGATAATCCTAAATTGAACGTAAGACATTATGAGGGCAAAAACCCAACACGTGTTGTTATCGATAGAGCTTTAAAATTACCAAGCTCCCTAGCTTTGGTGGACACTTCCCAGCCTACTATCATATTCCATGACCATAAACTGACTAAAGCGAGTCAATACAATTTGAGTTTTGAGGCCCTCGACTTTGAAAGGAATCTACCTGAACAAATTTTGTCTAGCTTATATGAAAAGGGATTACAATCTGTAATTATAGAAGGTGGTGCCATGACTATACAGAGCTTTATTGATCATGAGCTATGGGATGAAGCTAGAGTATTTATCGGGAAAAATGAAATTAAAGACGGCCTTAAAGGACCCGTGCTAAAGCAAAAAGCCACAAGAAATGAATGGCTAGAAGGTGATCAACTCAATTATTTTCAAAATGATTAAGACTATTATTTTTGACTTCGGAGATGTATTTCTTACTCTAGACAAGTCAGCTACACTAAAGCACATGAAAATTCATGGAGCAACTGAGCTAAGCGAGGAATTAATTAAGGTTAATGCTAGTTATGAGAAAGGATTGATCTCAAGTTCAGAGTTTGTTCAGCTGTATATCACTTGTTTTCCAAAATTAACGCAAGACGCTTTTATTGAAGCTTGGAATTCTATTTTAATTGAGTTCCCTGCAGAACGTTTGGAATTTTTAAAACAGCTTCAAGCCTCAGGAAAATATACTCTTATTTTATTGAGTAATACCAATGCGCTACATATCGATTGGGTAAAAGCAAACATTCCAATTTATGAAGAGTTCAAATCCTGTTTTGATCAATTTTATCTGTCTCATGAAATACATTATCGAAAACCAAACAGAGATATTTTTGAATATGTCCTCAATACCAATAAACTTTCCCCTGAGGAGACTTTATTTGTAGATGATACTCAAGATCATATTTTATCTGCAAAAACTCTAGGATTACATATCTGGCATTTGCAGGCTGGAAAAGAAGAAGTCGTCGATTTATTCTCTATTAAATCTGACTTATTTTGATTGTTCTTCTCCTTAGTATTTTATCATCCAGCGCTATTTATATCGCTTTTAAGCTTTTTGGAAAATATAAAATTACAACTCTCAATGCGCTTATAGTCAATTACTTTACCGCTTTTATTCTAGGACTTAGTTTACAAGATCAGTTGTCTATAGACGAACTACTTGAAACTCCCCAAAAGGATTGGTTTTATGGCTCTATGATTTTGGGAGTTATGTTTATACTCGTCTTCTACCTTATGGTCATTACCACGCAAAAAGGGGGAATGTCTGTCGTTTCTGTAGCTAGCAAAATGAGCGTTGCCATTCCTGTACTTTTTGTAATTGCGTATTATGATGAACCTTTAGGCC